>JAWLAI010000006.1:0-300000 GCA_041395565.1 Pseudomonadota bacterium
GCGGCGCTGCAGCCCGCGCCCACCACCGTCACGGGATGAAACGACATGTCAAACGCGTCTACGCTCGCAGGTGTCAAGGATAGTCAGCCGCTGCCCGCCAATATCGTCATCTTCGGCGCCAGCGGCGACCTGACCAAGCGCAAGCTGATACCGGCGCTGGCACGCATGTACCGTACCGGGCTGGTGCACCCGGCAAGCCGCATCATCGGCGTGGCGCGCGAGATCGGCGCAGCCGATTGGATCGACATGATGCAGGCGGCGCTGGATGAGTACGCCGCACACCTGCAGTACAGCGCCGACGAATGGCGCACATTTTCCGAGCGCCTGCGTTTCGTCAGCGGCGACCTCAACGACGCGGACACCTACACCCGGCTCGCCGAGGTACTCGAAACGAACGCGGGCGTGTGCAATGCCCTGTTCTATCTCGCCATACCGCCCGAGTGGTACGTGCGGACCGCCGAGGGCCTGGCACAGGCGCAGCTCAATCGCGAGGACTGCGGCTATCGGCGCATCGTGATCGAGAAGCCGTTCGGGCTCGACCATGCGACGTCCATCGCGCTCAACCGGGCGCTGCAGGCAGTGTTCGCCGAGGCGCAGATCTACCGCATCGACCACTACCTGGGCAAGGAAAGCGTGCAGAACCTGTTCGTGTTCCGCTTCGGCAACAGCATCCTGGAGCCGCTGTGGAACCGCAACTACATCGACCACGTGCAGATCTCGGTGACGGAGACGCTGGGCGTGGAATACCGCGCGCCCTACTACGAGAAGGCCGGCGCGCTGCGCGACATGATCCAGAGTCACATGATGCAGGTGCTGACGCTGGTGGCGATGGAGCCGCCGTGCGAATACACCGCCAACGCCGTGCGCGACGAGAAGGTCAAGGTGCTGCGCTCGCTGCGCGTCACCGCGCCGGACGAGGTGGACCGGCTGACCGTCGCCGCGCAATACGGCGCCGGCGAGATCGCCGGGGAGAAGGTCCCGGCCTATTGTCGCGAACCCGGGGTGGCCGCGGATTCGATCACGGAGACCTTCGCAGCCGCGCGCCTGTACATCGACAACTGGCGCTGGCAGGGCGTGCCGTTCGTCCTCTGGTACGGCAAGCGCCTGAAGAAGCGCGCCTCGGAGATCGTCATCCGTTTCCGCCAGCCGCCGCACAACCTGTTCGACCCGAGCGGTGCACCGCCGGTGGCCGACGCGCTGGTGTTCCGCCTGCAGCCCGACGAGGGCATGTTCCTGCGTCTGAACGCCAAGCAGCCGGGCCTGACCACGAACATGCGGCGCCTGGTCATGCGCGGCCCGTACGCCTCGGCGACCGACCAGGTCTTCGAGGCCTACGAGATCCTGCTCAACGACGTGCTGCTCGGCGACGCGACGCTGTTCTCCCGCGCCGACGAGATCGAGGAGTCCTGGCTGAAGCTCGCGCCGATCCTCGAGGCCTGGAGCCAGCGCATCTCCATCGACCGCTACCGCGCGGGGACCTGGGACGTCCCCGGCGTGGAGGCGCTGTTCGAAGGCTGCGTGGGCGGCTGGCACAAGCCGACCTGAAGCGACGCGGCCGCGATCGCTGTATGATTGCCCGCGGACCTTGCGGGACAGGGCGGACAGGCCGGCCCGCCGCGGGCGCTTCCAGGCAACGCCGGCACGGCAGACCCCCACCATGAACGTACAGATATCCCCCACCGAGAACGCGCGGCTGCTGCGGCTCGCCACCACGGCATCGGTGCTCACCGCGACGCTGCTGATTTTCGGCAAGACCGCGGCCTGGCTGCTGACCGGCTCGATCAGCGTCCTGGCCTCGCTGGTGGATTCGCTGATGGATGCGGCGGCATCGCTCATCAACCTGGTGGCGGTACGCGTCTCGCTCGCACCGCCGGACGCGGAGCACCGCTTCGGTCACGGCAAGGTGGAGCCGCTGGCCGCCTTGGCGCAGGCGGCCTTCATCGCCGGCTCCGCGGCATTCCTGGTGCTGCACGCCATCGACCGTCTGCTGCATCCGCGGCCGCTCGAGGACGTGAGCGTCGGTCTCGCGGTGATGGGGTTCGCCGTTGCGGCCACCGCGGTGCTGCTGCTCATCCAGCGGCACGTGATCCGCCGTACCCGCTCGACCATCGTGCGTGCCGATTCGCTGCATTACACCACCGACCTGCTCACCAACCTGGGCACCATGGTCGCACTGGCACTGACCCGATTTGACTTGCCGCTGCTCGACCCGCTGTTCGGCATCGGTGTCGCGATCTACATCTGCTACGGTGCCTGGCACATCGGGCACGACGCGTTTCAGCACCTGATCGACCGCGAGCTGCCCGATGCGGTGCGCACACAGGTGAAGCAGCTCGCCCTGGCCGAACCAGAGGTGCGCGGACTGCACGACCTGCGCACCCGCCAGTCGGGCGCGATGGAGATCATCCAGCTGCACCTCGAGCTCGATGCCGGCCTGACGCTGGGCACGGCGCATGCCGCGACCGAGCGTGTCGAGCAGGCCATCCGCGAGGCATATCCCATGGCGGACGTGATCATTCACCAGGACCCGGTCTGATGCCGCGGCCGCCCCGCTCCGCGGCCCGCGCAGGCGCGCGGCGTGTACCCGGGCGGGAGACGGGCAGGACGCGCCGGCACATCCTGCCTGCGCTGGCCCTGGTCATCGCGGCGGCCAGCGCGGTCGGCGCGGACACGCCCTACCGGCTGCGCCACACCGGCGACATCCCGTCCGGCTGCAACGAGCTGACCATGACCATGCGGGAAGACACGGGTGGCCGGGATGTCCTCTATGTCGCCGCCAAGGAAGGCGGGCTGCGGATCTACGACATCGCCGCCGCACCCCGGCTGCTCCGCCAGATCCCGACCGCGGACCTGCAGGCACTGGACGTGATGAGCCTGAGCCAGGCAGGCGCGCGGCTGTATCTCGCCCTGGGCAACCATTTCTCCGACCGGCAGGCGGCCGGGGTCGCGGTCGTCGACATCACCGAGCCCGCAGCCGCCAGGGTCGTGGACGTCTGGACGGATGCGCACCTGCGCGGCGGCGCCGGCGCCGTTGCCGCGGCCGACGGCCGGGTGTACCTGGGCGCCATGCGCCACGGCCTGGTCATCCTCGACAGTTTCGGCGACGGCAGGCTGCGCGAGCGCGCGCGGCTGCTGCCCGTGCTGGACTATCCGGACGCGCGGCCGGACCCTAGGAAATACAATGCCCGCGGCCTGGTTGTGCGGGACGGCACGGTCTATCTCGCCTTCGATGCGGGCGGGCTGCGCATCATCGATGTCACGGACCCAGACCGGCCGCGCGAGACCGGCCGCTATGCCAACCCTGCCCTGCTGGGCAAACCGCGGGCCTACAACAACCTCGTGCTGGACGGCGACCTCGCCTATGTGGCGGTGGACTACTGTGGCCTGGAGATCCTGAACATCGCCGACCCGGGCGCCATCCGGCTGGTCGGCTGGTGGAACCCGGTACAGTGCGAGCGTAGCGCCTGGAAGTGGTTCACCAGCCCGGTGCACGCCAACGAGATCGCGCTCGATCGCGCCTGCGACCAGGTGTTCCTGTCCGCGGGCAGGAGCGACCTGCAGGTGGTCAGCGTGGCCGACCCCGCCAGACCGGCACTGCGCCTGGCGTACGGCGGGGTGGACAACGGCATCGGTACCTGGGGCGTGAGCAAGCAGGGACAGCGGGTCTATCTGTCCTACATCTGCACCCTCGGCATCCCGTTCCGCTCACGCTGGTCGGGCGTCAGCCTGCTGGAAACCGAGGGCGACTGCGCCGCGCCCTGACCTCAGCCCAGGCTGACGCGCGTAACGGCGGCGGGTATCGCGCGCAGGTTGCGCGAGACCGGGCATTGCCGCATGCGTTCGACGAGTGCATCGATGATTTGCTGGCTGGCCTGACCGCAGCCCAGGCGGCCGTCGAACTCGATGCGCAGGCTTTCGATGTTCCAGTCCGCATCGGCCCCCACCTCGATACTCCCCGTGGCGCTGTCTAGCATCAGCCCGCGCTCGGCGCAGTTGACGCGGAAGTACAGGTGCTGGCAGGTCAGCACCGAATACACGAAAATGTCGAACCCGGGTGTCGCGGTGTCCAGTGCCAGCGACTGCCAGCGCCCCTGCGTATGGTGTTCCACGACCAGTTCATCGACAGCGTTGTTGTTGCCCTGGTAGGCGCAGTGCATGCGCATCCGGAATGTCCGTTCACTCACAGTCCAGTCTCCCTCTCCCCGGCAGGCCGCAATCAGCGACCACCCTGCCCGCCGTCACGCGCCACCGGCACCCGCCAGCTGCGCGATGTTTCGGACATCCTGCCATCCGGATATGATACGCGCATCGGGTCGCACGCAGGATGCCGGAACCTGACCCAGGCTTCCCCGCGGCCGTGGCGGCTGCGGTTCCTGGCATGACGATGCGCGCGTGCGCAACCGTCGCCACATACGCGCGCCGCAACACGGCCGGTGACCAGAATCGCCCGCTCCCATGAGTTGCGCACGGCAGCCGTGCCTGCTGTGTTACACTGCAGGCCCGTACATCAGGCGTTGTGCTGCGCGGTGCGCCGCGACACCCGGACGCCCTGTCCAGCGCCGCGGATGACAGGCGCAGACTGGACCGCGCAGCGGTCTGGTGACTGGCCCGGGCCAAGCCGGGCACGCATTTCAGGCCGCAACCCGGTTCGCGCGGGATTACAGGAAAGGTTCTAAACACCGTGGATATCACCACCGTCACCAGCCAGCCCTTCACCGACCAGCGCCCCGGCACCTCCGGCCTGCGCAAGAAGGTGCGGGTGTTCCAGACACCGCATTACCTCGAGAATTTCGTCCAGTCCATCTTCGATACCCAGGCGGCGCTCGCGGGCGGCACCCTGGTGCTCGGCGGCGATGGCCGTTACTACAACCGGCAGGCGATCCAGCTCATCCTGCGCATGGCGGCGGCCAACGGCGTGGCGACCGTACTGGTGGGCCAGGGCGGCCTGCTGTCCACACCGGCCGCTTCCTGTGTGATCCGGGCGCACGGGGCCAGCGGCGGCATCATCCTTTCGGCCAGCCACAATCCGGGCGGACCGAACGAGGATTTCGGTATCAAGTTCAACACCGCCAACGGCGGCCCGGCGCCGGAAGGCGTCACCGAGGCCATCTATGCGCGCACCCGCGAGATCACGGCCTACCGCACGCTGGCAACGCCGGACATCGACCTCGACGCGACCGGCAGCGTGACCCTGGGCAATACCCGCATCGAGGTCATCGACCCGGTGGCGGACTACGCCGCACTGATGCAGTCTCTGTTCGACTTCGAGCTGATCCGCGCGCTGTTCGCCGCGGGCAGCTTCCGCATGTGTTTCGATGCCATGCACGCGGTCACCGGCCCCTACGCACGACGCATCCTGGAAGACATGCTGGGGGCGCCGCCCGGCACCGTCATCAACGGCGAACCGCTGGAGGATTTCGGCGGCGGGCATCCGGACCCCAACCTGGTGCACGCCCACGCCGTGGTGGCGCTGACCCGGGGGGCCGCTGGCGTCGATTTCGCCGCCGCCTCCGACGGCGACGGTGACCGCAACATGATCCTCGGCCGCGACTGCTTCGTCACCCCCAGCGACAGCCTGGCGGTGCTGGCCGCCAATGCCCATCTCGTCAAGGGCTACAGCGGCGGCATCCGCGGCGTGGCCCGCTCCATGCCGACCTCCCAGGCGGTGGACCGCGTCGCGCAACAGCGCGGCGTGGACTGCTACGAAACACCCACCGGCTGGAAGTTCTTCGGCAATCTGCTGGATGCCGGACGCATCACGCTGTGCGGCGAGGAGAGCTTCGGCACCGGCTCCGACCACATCCGCGAAAAGGACGGGCTGTGGGCAGTGCTGTTCTGGCTCAACCTGCTCGCGGTGCGCCGGGAACCGGTAGCGGATATCGTGCGTGCGCACTGGCGCGAGTTCGGGCGCAACTACTACACACGCCATGACTACGAGGGCATCGAGACCGCGGCCGCAAACGACCTGATGTCGCAGTTGCAGTCACGGCTGGCCGGCCTGCCCGGCGCAACGCTGGACGGCTACACGGTGGAATACGCCGACAACTTCGCCTACACCGACCCGGTGGACGGCAGTGTCTCGAGCAACCAGGGTATCCGCATCGGTTTCACCGACGGCGCCCGCATCGTCTACCGCCTCTCCGGCACCGGTACGGCCGGCGCGACCCTGCGCGTCTACCTGGAAGCCTACGAGCCCGATCCGCAACGGCAGGCACGTGCCACTGCCGAGGTCATGCAGAAGCTGGTCGCGATCGCGGCCCGGCTGGCCGAGATCGAGGCGCGCACGGGGCGCGCGGAACCGACTGTAATCACCTGAGTCGGTTGCGCCCGCCCGACCGGACCTCAAGCTGGCGCTGTCAGCGTCACGCCGGCGGGCCGCGCCCTTTCGCTGGACCGGGTACCGCCGCCGGCCACCGGTGCGCTAGACTTCAGGCACTCACTCCACATCATAATTCAACGATCCGGAGCGCCACCCATGAAACCGAGCCTCGTTCTGCGCCTGTTCATTCTGCTGCTGATCATTACCCTGCTGTCGCCGGCAACCCGGGCGGGCGGGGGACACGACGGCAGGGACCCGCATTCGCACCAGGACGCCGCGGCACCCGCCGGCCTGGTCATCTTCGGTGACAGCCTGTCGGACACCGGCAACGCGTTCTTCGCCACCGGCATCCTCAACCGCCCGCCCTATGACCAGCTGGATGCATTCCTGATTCCCAACGGACCGTATGCACGCGGCGGCGCGACCTTCAGCAACGGCGCCGTGTGGATCCAGCAGCTGGCGCGCCCGCTCGGCCTCGCCGGCGATGCCGAGGCCGTGCTCGCCCCCCGCCACCCGGGCGACAACTACGCGTTCGGCGGCGCGCGGGCACGGGCCGCGGCGACCATTCCCGGCCGGCATCTCCCCGACCAGGTCAGCGAGTTCCTGGCCGCAGTCAATTACGGCCCGTCCGCCGACCCGCTGTACGTGCTGTTCATCGGCGGCAACGACGTCGCCGATGCCGTGCGCGCACTGACGCAGGATCCGAGCGGCGCCGCCAGTATGGGCATCATTGTCGCGGCTCTGACCGCGATCGGCGATGCCATCCAGGCGCTGTACAATTCCGGCGCCGGCGCCCGCGAGTTCCTGGTGATCAATGCGCCGGATCTCGGACTGACTCCGGCCTTCACGCCGCCGCTCAACCTGCCGCAGGCCGCCGTGTTCGGCACCTGCTTCTCCCTGCTCTTCAACCTGGGTGGCGACGCAAGCGGCTATCCCGCACCCTACGACTCGGTTTGTGCCGCATTCGGTTTCCCGAAATCGATCCCCGGTCTCGACACCATCGTCGGCGCGTTGGAAGCGAACCTGCCCGGCACCACGTTCACCCGCTTCGATCTCTTCGCGCTGATGCATGCGATCGTGGCCGACCCTGCCGGCTACCGGCTCAGCAACGTGACCGGCGCCTGCATCATGCCGAACGTGCCGCCGTACGCCTGCCGCAATCCCGACAGCTACCTGTTCTGGGACGGCATCCATCCTACCCGCAAGGCCCACGAGATCGTCGCCGCGGCCGTGCAGGATGCCATCGCGCCGCGCGATCACGGCGACGAGCGCCAGCGTCATCACGCCCGGATGGCGCACGCGCGCTGAACGCCCGGCAAGGCGTGGACCGTCGGAGCGGGCACACGCCCGCCGCTACAACGCCCGCAGCGCGCTGGTCACGGGCTGGCGTGCGGCGTGCACGGCCGGGAACAGGCCGCCGATCAGGCCGATACCGAGCGCCCACAACAGGCCCTGCAGGATCAGCTGCGGCGACACGCGGAAGGCGAACACCACCTGGCTGAAGTTGGCGCCCAGGGTGGATGCCGTGTAGTTGTCGAACGCCGCCCAGGCGACGGCGGCACCGATCAGGCCGCCGAGCAGGGCGAGCAGCGCCGCCTCCAGCATCACCGACAGCACCACCGGGACCGCGGAAAAGCCGAGCGCACGCAGGGTGGCGATCTCGCGCGCACGCGCGGCAACCGCGGCGTACATGGTATTGAGCGCGCCGAACACCGCGCCCACGCCCATGATGGCCGCGATGGCCACGCCCAGGATGCGGATCAGCCGGGTGAGGTCCTCCGACTGCGTCGCGTAGTAGTCGCGGGTACGCTGCACATCCACCGTCAGGCGCGGGTCGCTGACCAGCGCGGCGCGAAAGGCATCGAAGGCGGCGGTACCGGTCAACCGGACGGTGACCGACTGGAAGGCGTTGCGGTTGTAGGCGCCCTGCAGCACCTCGGGATCGCACCACAGCTCCGATTCGTGCGCATCGCCCGAGGCGAACACGCCCACCACCTGCCAGTCCTGCAGTCCGAGCCGCACCGGGCGGCCGACCTCGAGATCGCCGAATTCGGCCTGCGCGCCCCTGCCGATCACCAGCTCGCGCTTGCCGGACTCGAAGCGGCGGCCCGCGACGATGCGCACGTTGTCGCGCAGTTCCCAGACCCGCGGCCCGACGCCGCGGATCTCGACATTGGCATCGCTGCCGGTGCTGCGCTTGGGCAGGTTGGCGACCACCACGACCTCGGCCGAGGCGATCGGTATGCCGGCGCTGTTCTGCAGGATGCCGGGGGCCTGCGCGATCAGCACGGTATCCTCGCGCGCCAGGCCGCTGTTGAGTTCGGCGCTGGCACCCTTGCGCAGCACGATCGCCGTATCCAGCCGCCCGGCCTCGGCGAGCACCGCCTGGAAACCCTCGCCGATCGCCAGCAGCGCGACCAGCACCCCGACCACGCCGGCGATGCCGCCCACGATCACCAGCGCGGAACCGAGACGCTGCGGGATGGTCGCCAGGCTCATCCAGGTGATTTCCAGTATCTGTTCCAGCCAGCGCACGTCCGGTCACTCCCTCAGCGTTCGTTCAGCGCATCGACGATGCGCAGGCGCATGGCACGCCAGGCCGGCGGCAGCCCCACGGCCGTACCGAGTACCAGCATGATCGCAACACCGGTCAGCCAGGACTGCGCCCCGACACTGAAGGCGCCGCCGCGGAAGGCGGCACTCAGCGCGCCCGCCCCGGCCACGGCCAGCAGCAGGCCGATACTGCCGCCGATGATGGCCAGCAGCAGCGACTCGCCCAGCACCAGCCACAGCACGCTGCGGTTGGAGAAACCGAGGGTCTTGAGCACCGCCAGCTCCGGAATGCGCTCGCGCACCGCCTGCGACATGGTGTTCCCGGTGAGCAGCAGGATGGTGAAGAACACGGCGCCCATGATCGAGCTGACGATCAGGCCGATGTCGCCGACCTGGCGGACGAAGTCCAGGGTGAACTGCTTTTCGGTCTGCGTCTTGGTCTCGTCGGCCGAATTCGCGAACAGGCGGTCGATCGTCTGTGCCACCTGCTCGGCCTGGTCGGGGTCGCCGACCTTGACCATGTACCAGCCGACCGTGCCGTGGCCGAAGGTGCGACCCTCGTCGAAATAGTCGTAACGGAACAGCAGCTGGTCTTCCTGGTTGCGGTCGCGCGCCTCGCGCATGCGGTAGATGCCGACCAGGTCGAAGGTCCAGGTCAGATCGCCGTCCCGGTGCGGAAAGATGGTCGCCTGCAGCGGGACGCGGTCGCCGATCTTGAAGTTGTAGCGCCGCGCCAGGTTTTCACCGACGATGGCGCCGGTGCGGGTATTCAGGAAAGCCTGCTTCTGGTCCTCCGGCAACAGCATCTCCGGATACAGCTCCAGGTAGTTCGGGCTCACCGCAAAATTGGCGAAGAAGTTCTTGCGGTCCTGGTAGATGCCGCCGAACCAGTTGGCGTAGGCCACGTCCTCCACCCCGGGCACGCGCCGGATCTGCGCCAGGTCGGCGTACGGCAGCGGCTGGATGATGGAAAGCTTGGAACTGGTAATCAGCCGGCCCGCGCCCTCCAGGCTGTCACGCACCGTGAAGGCGACCCGCACCGCATCGAGCATGCCGAACAGCAGGAACGCGACCACGATCGACAGCAGGGTCAGGATGGTGCGCGCCTTGCGGCGCAGCAGCGCGGCCCACACCAGCGGCAGGTATTTCATGCGCGCGTCCGGGTCACGCCCCGTTCCCCGTAAGCGTGCCCTTGTCGAGGTGCAGCTGGCGATGCGCGAACTCGGCCGCCTTGGGGTCATGCGTCACCATCACGATGGTCTTGCCGTGCTCGCGGTTGAGCTGCTGCAGCAGACCCATGATCTCGTCGGCCGTATGCCGGTCGAGGTCACCAGTCGGCTCGTCGCACACCAGTATCTTCGGGTCGGAAACGATGGCACGCGCGATGGCGACGCGCTGCTCCTGGCCGCCGGAGAGTTCGCCCGGACGGTGCTGCGCACGCTCCTCCAGCCCCACCAGCGCCAGCGCGATGCGTGCATTGCGCCGCCGCGCGCGCGCGGACAGCCGCGTGAGCAGCAGCGGCAATTCGACGTTCTTCTGCGCGCTCAGCATGGGCAACAGATTGTAGAACTGGAACACGAAACCGATGTTGGCGGCGCGCCAGCGCGCCAGCTCGCCGCTGTTCATGCGTTCGAGGTGCGTGCCGGCGATCTCGATGGTGCCCGCAGTCACGCTGTCGAGGCCGCCGATGAGATTGAGCAGCGTCGTCTTGCCCGAGCCGGACGGACCCATCAGCGCGACGAAGTCGCCGGCCGCGATGTCCATGTCGATCGCGTGCAGCACCTCGATGCTCTGCCTGCCGCGCCGGTAGTGCTTGGTGACACCGCGCAGTGTGACCAGCTTGTCCATGCCTCCCCCTCTGCGTGCCGCGCTAGCCCGGCTGTTCCGTAAGTACCCGGTCGCCGTCCTGCAGCGCGGCGGGCGGATCGAGGATCACCCGCTCGCCGTCGCTGACGCCATCGAGCACCTGGCGCAGGTCGGCGTAGGTCTGCCCCGTCCGCACCGTGCGCAGCCGGGCATGATCGTCGATCACCACGAACACGCGCGTGGCATCGCCCTGCATCTGGATGGCGCTGGCCGGGATGAGCACCCCGGCCGGGGGCGCGGCGGCGGTGCCGGCGCTGTCGGGCTCGAGGAACGCCACGCGCGCGCCCATGTCGGGCACGATGCGCGGATCCTGCACATCGATGCCGATGCGCACCTTCACCGTCGCCTTGCTGCGGTCGGCGGCCGGAATGATCGCGATGACCTGGCCGGATATGCGCCAGTCCGGATACGCATTGAGCGTGGTCTCGACCGGCTGGCCGGCCTGCACGCGCCCGATGTAGGCCTCGTTCACCTCCACCTCGATCTCCAGCGAATCCATGTCGACGATGGTGCCGATGCCGGTGCGGGTATAGCCGCCGCCGGCGGAAAACGGCGAGACGATCTCGCCCGGCTGCGCCGCCTTGACCGTGATCACGCCGGCGAACGGCGCGCGCACGACGGTGTTGTCCAGCGCGACCTGCGCGACCTCGACCCCGCGCGCGGCCACGTCCACCTCGCGCTGCTGGGTGACGATGGCGGCGCTGCGGGTCTTGACCAGCGTGGCCGCGTCGTCGGCCGCCTGCTGGCTGGTGAGCTTGCGCGCCAGCAGGTCCTGCTGGCGCGCATCGTCGCGCCGCGCCTGGGCGAGCAGCTGGCGCAGCCCTTCGAGCTGCGCGCGCGCCGCGGCGAGCTGCGCCTGTGCCAGGTCGAGCTGGGCGCGCGCATCGGTGTCATCCAGCCGCGCCAGCACCGCACCGGCCTGCACCCGCTGGCCTTCCTCGATCAGCACCTCGGTGACCTGACCGGTCACCTTGGCCGACACGGTGGCCTGCCGGCGTGCGGTCACGTAGCCGGTCGCATCGAGCACCGACATGCTGCCCTGCACCCCGCCCGGCACCTGCGCCGTCGCGGTCGCGACCGTATAGACACGGCCGCCGGCGAGCCAGTACCAGGCGCCCAGCGCGAGCAGCGCGACCAGCACCAGGACAAACACCCAGACCGGCCCGGGGCGCCTGTCCGTGCCACGCGCCGCCTCGTCGAGCCGCAACTGTTTCAGGAGTTCCGAGTTTTCCATGCACCCATCCGCTACCAACCCGCCTGCGCGGGACGACCTACTTTACCACTCCTGCCGGGCACTGTCGGGTGCGGCACCGGGCGCAGCGGCAATCGCCGCGCCGGCTGTTCGACAGGCAGGGGCACGTGGAGTTGCAACGGCACGGAGCATGGACATGACGGCGGACTGCCGGGATGGACCGGAAATGTCCGCCGCGCGGTATCGGCTCACAGCCATCATGCCGTGGCCACGGCCACGATAGCGGGGGATGATGAGACAGGTTCTAGTCCGAACCCTCGGTCGTGATGTGCAGCACGGCGCCGCAATGCTTGCAGTGCACGGCGTCGGCATCGTGGCGGATGAGTCCGCAGGTCGGGCATTCGTAGCGCACCTTGCCCGGCCGGAAGATGGTCTGGATCAGGCGCAGGAACAGGGAGATGCCGAAGATCATGATCAGCACCGCCAGGATGTGGCCGCCGGTTCCGACCAGGGTGATGTCGCCGAACCCCGTGGTCGTCAGGGTCGCGACCGTGAAATAGAGCGCGTCGAAATAATCGCCGATCTGCGGGTTGCTGCCCACCTGGGTCACGTACACCACGGCCGTGATGATGAAGATGAAGACCAGCAGGTTGACCACGCTGAAGATGACGTCTTCGTGCATGCGCACGAAACGCGACTGCTGGCGCAGGTTGCTGACCATGTGATAGGAACGCAGCAGCCGCAGCGCGCGGATCACGCGCAGGAAGGCGTAGTTCTCGGCCAACGAGGGCGCAAGCAGCGAGGCGATGACGATCAGGTCCGCCAGGCCGACGGGATTGAAGACGTGGTGCAGGCGCCGCTCGCTGATGTACAGCCGCGCCGCGAACTCCAGCAGGTACACGATACCGATCGCCTCCTCCACCACGTGCAGGTCGTCTACATGATGGAAGAAGGAGGCCAGCACGAAGTACAGGATCGTGACGCTGTCGAATGCCAGCAGCGCCCAGCGGAACAGGCGCGAACGCCGGCTCACGCCGTTGTAGAGCTCGTTGATCTCGGCGTGGAGCAGCCGCCGGAAACCGGGGTTCGAAGACTGCGTCTCTTCCATGCTGCCGACTACCTCTGTCCGTGGGTGATGACGCCGCGGATTGTCGCCCGAAACCCTCCGCCTGGACAGTCTTATCGGCGGCCGCCCCCGCGGGTGTAGACGCGGCACCGGCGCCTGCCCGGAGCGGGCCTGGGCAATGCCATGAATCTGAATGCATATGGCGGGCACCAGGGCATCCGGAGCAGTGCGGGCAGGTGTGTGCCTAGACTGGTGGCAATGGCACGCGCCGTCTAGACTCAGCTCAAGCCGCTGCATCGAGGAAACAGTATATGCGCCGACCCCTGCATCCCCTCTGGCAGTGCATCACCCTGGCAGGCTGCCTGGCCGCGGCAGCGCCCGCCGGCGCCGGCATCGACCCCGGCCCGCAGGACCTGGCCGCCGCCTTCGCCGCGGCGGGATTCGAACAGGCGGCGGACGGTCGCTATGTCCGCTGCCGGGAAGACCCGCCCACCCTGTCCTATACACCGGGCCAGGCGGAGGTCGTCGACCTGAACGGCGACGGACGGCCCGAGGTCTGGATCACCGAAGGGAGCGTCTTCTGCTATGGCAACACCGGCAACGCCTTCGTGCTGCTGACACGCGAAGGTGGTGGCTGGCGCAAGCTGCTCGACGAGGTCGGTACGCCGCTGCAGCTGGATAGCGCAAAGGACGGCTGGCCGGACATCGAGGTGGGTGGACCGGGTTTCGAGCCCTTTCCGGTGTATCGCTGGGACGGCCACGGTTACGCACCGCGGCGCTGAGGGACGGCGACGTGCCGCGCGGCTGCCGACCCGATGCGCGGACGGCAGCGGCGGCAGCGCAGGCGGTGTCATGCGCTACTTCCCGCGCAGCGCAGCGGGCAGGTGCGCGAGCGATTCCGCAATCGCCTCCGCGGGGAAGTCGTAGTCCTCCAGCTCGTTGTTCAGGTAGCGGTCGTAGGCGGACATGTCGAAATGGCCGTGGCCGGATAGGTTGAACAGGATCGTCCTCGGCGCGCCGCTGCGCGCGCATTCGCGGGCCGAGCGGATGGCGGCGGCGACGGCGTGGTTGGATTCCGGTGCCGGCACGATACCCTCCGTGCGCGCGAACAGCACGCCGGCCTCGAACGTCTCCAGCTGCGGGATGGCGACCGCGTCCACCAGCCCCTCGGCATGCAACTGGCTGATGAGCGGCGAGTCGCCGTGATAGCGCAGGCCGCCGGCATGGATACCCGGCGGCACGAAGTCATGGCCGAGGGTGTACATCTTGAGCAGCGGGGTGAGCCCGATGGCGTCGCCGTAGTCGTAGGCATACTGTCCCTTGGTCAACGTCGGGCACGAGGTCGGTTCCACCGCGATCAGGCGCACTGCCTTGCCGGCCGCCTTGTCGGCGAAGAACGGCAATGCGATGCCGCCGAAGTTGGAACCGCCGCCGCAGGGCGCATAGATCTCGTCCGGATAATCACCTACCAGCGCCAGCTGCTTTTTCGCCTCCTGGCCGATGACGGTCTGGTGCAGCAGCACGTGATTGAGCACCGAACCCAGCGCGTAGTTGGTATCCGCCCGTCCGGCCGCCTCCTCGGCCGCCTCGGAGATGGCGATACCGAGCGAGCCGGGCGAATCCGGATGTTGCGCCAGGATCTTGCGCCCGGACGCGGTCATGTCGGTGGGGCTCGCGAACACCTCGGCGCCCCAGGTCTGCATCATCGAGCGCCGGTACGGCTTCTGCTCGTAACTGATCTTCACCATGTACACGCGCACCGCGAGCCCGAACAGCTGCCCGGCCAGCGCCAGCGAGCAGCCCCACTGCCCCGCCCCTGTCTCGGTGGTCAGGCGCCGGATACCGGCGACCTTGTTGTAATACGCCTGCGCGACGGCGGTGTTAGGCTTGTGCGATCCGGCGGGGCTGACCGCCTCGTTCTTGTAGTAGAGTTTCGCCGGCGTGCCGAGCGCCTGCTCCAGGCGGCGGGCACGGTACAGCGGCGAAGGCCGCCACAGCTGCAACGCCTCGCGCACGGGCTCCGGTATCGGGATCCAGCGTTCGGCGCTGACCTCCTGCGCGATGATGTTGTCGGGAAAGATCGCCTGCAACGCTTCCGGTCCGACCGGGTTGCCATCCGGTCCCAGCGGGGGCGACGGTGGATTCGGCATGTCGGCGACGACGTTGTACCAGTGGGTGGGGATCTCGGTTTCCGGTAACAGGATCTTGGTGTGCATGTTGGTCTCCTGCAGGTCCCGGTGTCGACGCGGGCCGGACCTGCCGGTGGTCACGATCGGAACAACGGCGATGGTCACTGCACTATATGGGAAACGCGTGTCACGGGCCACCTGGACTGCTTCCGGTCCCGGAGCATCCACGGGCGGCGGTGCGACTGCGGCACACGGGATCGCGGCATGCCTGCCGCCATGCAGCGTCACAGTAACAGCGGACCTGTCCCCGCCGTTCCTGCTACCATCCCAGGCGGCGGGCACAGTAACGCGCAACAGGCGCGAGCGCGCCCCGCCCCGGAATCCGCCCGTGTGAAAACCAGCCACAAAACCACCATGGCACACCGCCTGCTGTTCCCGCTGGCAACGCTGTATGCGCTGTGCGTCGTGCCCTTCTGGCTGCTGGTACACGACAGGTTGCCGCCGCTGTTCGATGCCGCCTGGCACGGTCACGAGATGCTGTTCGGCTTCGCGCTCGCCGTCATCGCCGGATTCCTCGGTACGCACACCACGCGCGCGTTGACCGCCACCCTGGTCTCGACCTGGATCATCGCCCGCGTCGCCGCCGCACTCGGCAGCGGCGTACCCGCCTTCCTCGCCGGCCTGGCGTTCCCGGTGACTGTATTCATCGCGACCGTGCCGGCGCTGCTCGCCGGGAGCAAGCGGCCCGAGAACCGTATCCTGCCGCTGCTGCTGACCCTGCTGGTCGCCGCGGATGCGGCATGGTGGACAGGACGCACCTGGTTCGGCGACCAGGCCCACTCCAGCGCCCTGCTCGGCGCCATCGATCTGATCGCCCTGTTGTTGCTGATGATGGGCGGGCGCACCCTGCGCGCCGCGCTCGGCAACCATCTCGAGCAGCAGGGCATCGCGCGCCGCGACCACTGCGCGCGCAACCTGGAGCTGCCGCTGGCGCTGCTCGCCACCGCCGCGGCGCTGACCGACGCCCTCGCCTTGTCCGCGACGGCCGGGCTCTGCTGCCTCGGGGCCGCGCTGCTCGCACTGCTGCGGGTGCTGCCCTGGCAGCTGCGCCACGCACTGGCACGGCCGCACCTGTGGACGCTGGCGCTCGGTTACCTCTGGCTGGTGCCCGGCCTGGCACTCAAGGGTATCGCCCAGCTGGGTGGCGGCCCGGCAGTCACCGATCTGCTGCACGGCATCGGCATCGGTGCGCTCGGTACCCTTACCCTGGTGATGATGGCGCGCACCACGGCCGTACGCGCGCGCCGGCCGGTCACGGCCTTTGCCGATATCGGGGTTGCGGCCGTGCTGGTCAGTACGGCCGCCTGCTGCCGCCTGCTCGCAGCGTACTGGCCACAGACTGGTGACATGCTGCTGTGGCTCGCCGCCGGCACCTGGAGTGGTGCATTCCTGATCCTGTTCATCCGCCTGTGGCGGATGGCCGTCTAGCGCCCAGGTACCGACGCCGCTCGGGATCGGAACGGACGGGACTACCGGCGCTTACAGCCATTCCTGCCGCATGGCGGCGATCTGAATATCGCGCGCCTCGGCGCAGAGCTGCCGTACCCGGCCGATCTCCGCGTCCAGCCGGTGGCGGTCACCGCCCAGCATGCAGATGGCGATCACCGCCCGCTGCCACTTGTCCTGGTGCCCGACCTCGGCGACCGAGGCATTGAAGCGGACGCGCAGGCGTTCCTTCAGGCCATGGACGGCACTGCGCTTGTCCTTCAGCGACTGCGCCCAGGGAATGACGAGCTCGACGGTGAGCAGACAGATGAAAAGGTCGGGAGCGGACATGGCGGCGGGTGGCGGTGACAGGGACATCCCGGCCCGAGTATACCCCATGCGACGCGCTCCGCCGGCCACTCGCGCCCACGGCGCCTACATCGCATCGAGTGCCTTGCGCGCTCCCTTGTGGCCCTTGCCCGCCGCCTGCGTCAGCCACTTCTTCGCCTCCGCACGGTCGGCTTTCACGCCCTGTCCCTGCAGATACATGTCGCCGAGATTGTACTGGGCGTTGACGTGACCGTGCTCCGCGGCCTTGCGGAACCACTTCAGCGCCGCGCCGTAATCCTGCTTGACCCCCCGGCCGCGGCGGTACAGGACGCCGAGATTGTTCTGCGCATCCGGGTGCCCCAGCACGGCGGCCTTGCCGTACCATTGCGCCGCCTCGGCATAATCCTGGCCGACGCCGTCGCCCGCGGCATAGCGCAAACCCAGGCTGTATTCCGCCGGCGGATAGTCGTTCAGCGCGGCCTTGCGATGCCAGCGCACCGATTCGGCCAGGTCCTTGCGCACGCCGGTGCCAAAGAAGTAGCAGAGCCCCAGGTTGTGCTGGGCGACGACATCCCCTTTCGCCGCGGCGAGCTGATACCACTGGGTCGAGAGTGTTTCGTTCTTCGCCACACCCTTGCCGGCCTGGTACAGCATGGCGAGCTGCACCATCGCCTGGGTGTCGCCCGCATCCGCCGCCTCCTGCAGCCATTTCAGACCCGCCGCCTCGTCCTTGTCCACACCCTGGCCGGCGGCATAGAGCATCGCGATGTTGATCTTCGCCTTGGTATCGCCCTGTGCCGCGGCCTTGCGGTACCAGCGCATGGCCTCGCGGTAGTCCCGCTCCACGCCCTTGCCGGCGCGATAGAGATTGCCGAGGTTGGTCTGCGCCTTGACATGTCTCTGCTGCGCCGCCTTGCGGTACCACTCGACGGCCTGTCCGAGATCCTGTTGCACGCCGCCCCGGCCCGCCTCGTAGCGCTGGCCGAGGCCGAACTGGCTGTCCGCGTCGCCGTGCGCGGCGGCCTGCTGCACTTCCGCGAGTGTCTCGGCCGCCGACAACGGCAGGGTGCTGGCACCCAGGAGCAGGAACAGCAGGATGGCGCGGTATCGTTGCATGACGGCATTCCTCAGGGCGCGGCTGGCATGGACGCAGTATAGCGCGCCCGGCGCCGGGGCTCAGTCCGTCCAGTACTTCGCCTTCGTCGGCAGGATCCAGCGGATCCCGCCCCGGGGATCCGCACAATCGCCCGGATAGCGCGGGATCAGATGCATGTGCACATGCGGAATGCTCTGGCCTGCCGCGGGACCGTCGTTCAGGCCGATGTTGTACGCCGCCGGCCGGAACTCGGCGTCCACGCCCGCCTTCGCCTCCGCCAGCAGGGCCAGCAGGGCCTGCTGTTCCGCCGCGGTGAGTTCGAACAGCGAACCGACATGGCGCTTCGGCATGACCAGCGAGTGGCCGGGCGCGAGCGGGAAGTCATCGCGGATCATGAAACAGTGGGCGTTGCTGCCCAAAATGCGGGCCGGGTCGATAGTGCAGAAAAAACAGGCTTTCATGGCTCAAGGCTCTATAAGTTCGGGAACGATGCGGTCGCGATCGGTGCCGCGCCATGGTACTGCAAATCCTGCCGCGACCCCATCCGCGCACCTAGCCCACGCCCGCCTGCGCCAGCAGCACGTCGATCAGGCGCTCCAGTTCGCGCGTTGTCAGCTCCTGCCTGTCGCAGCTGGAGCTGCAGAGATTCACCGCCGCAACGGGCTGTGGCGAGTGGGCGCGGAACAGCTCCAGCGCCGCGCCGCCGCCAGCGAGGATATCCCGGCACACCGCCGGGCTCAGCATCCCGGCGCACTCGAGCACCGGCAGCTGCGCGATGTTGTGCAACGCGGTCAGCAGTTTCGGCCCGATATATTGCGGCGGCATCGATCCCCGGTTCCGCTCCAGCAGGCGCTCTGCGGTAGCGGCATAGAAATCCAGGAACGGATTGCCGCGGCGAAACAGCAGGAAGGCGTTGTGCACCTTGCTGTAGACCCGCAGCCGGCCTTGCCGGTCCGGCTGCACCCAGACCTCGCGGCCGACTGCGAGCGACTCCGCCGGCATGATGAACGCCGCGGGCGCGGTGACCAGGATGTCCGCATCCAGCCAGATCACGGTCCGGTATGCCTCGTTCAGGCCTTCCTGCAGCACCCGCAACCGCGCGAGGTCGGTGGCGATGACAGGCTGCGCGCGGGTCTTGCCGAGCAGGGCCTCGGGCACGCGCGCGAACAACTCGTCGCCGAGGCAGCGGTAGTCGTAACGGTTGCGCTCGCACCAGTCACGCACGGAGGCCAGGCAGCGACCGAGCCAGGGATAGGGCAGCGGCGTACGGTGTGACTGGATTACCAGCGTGTCCTGCATGATCTTCGTCCGGGCTCGGGTGGCGGGGGCGCCGTGCCGCGGGGTCATGATACCCGCATTCCGGCATGTCCCTGAATCCCGGACGTTGCAACGCCGCACTGCCACGCGCCTAGTCGCCGATCTCCTTGCCCAGTTCCAGCGTCTGGCTGTCCTCCATGTCCGCCACCCTGACCGTGAACCCGAGCGAACGGGCCAATTCGAGCATGCGCGAGTTCCCCGGCAGCACACTGGCCTCGAAATGCCGGATGCCGGCCGTGACGGCGAGCGTTCGCAGTGCCAGCAGCAGGCGCGCGCCGATCCCCCGGCCCTGCCATGCATCCGCGACGACGACGGCGATCTCGGCGCGGTCGGTGTCAGGATAGCGGACGTAGCGGGCGACACCGATCTCGCGCGCGCCGGGCCCGTCCGGCACGGTGGCGATCAGTGCCATGTCGTCCGGGTAATTGACATGCGTGAAGCGCTCCAGCATCTCGGGCGTGAGGTTCTTGAGTGCGGAATGGAAGCGGTAATAGCGTGATTGCGGCGAGAGCCCGTCGACGAAGCGCTGCTCGATGTCACGGTCGGCGGGATGCATGGTCCGCAGGGTCACGGTCGTGCCGTCCACGACCATCGTCTCCTGGTACTCGGGGATACTCAATATTGCCGCCCTGCACCCATTGCCTGCCCATCCCTGCCCTGCAACCCGGATTGCTGCAGGGCACGCGCGAACTCGGATAGTCCGCCTTGCCGGATATGACGATTGGCAGGGTCTGGTACGAACGGGGGCCCTGCCCTGTGCCGGCCGCGGAGGTTTTGATGCTTGCATACGCAGTTGCGGTCAGGTGCCATAGCCGGCCGTTTCGTCATCTGCCTGGCTGAGTCTGAATAGGGCGTACCGCTCGCCAGCTTCCTTGACCTCGCTGTACGATACGACGTAGCAACCTTCCATTTTCTCGCGCTTCATGATGGCATCCATCAGCTGATTGAAGCGTTTCCGCTGTTCGCGGATATTGACCTTGATAAGCCTCATGGGTACACCCTTGGATGACGTTCACTCGTGGCCGGTTCGCAAACATTGTCGCCCGGGAACTTTGCAGATTTATTTAGTTCAGCGGCTATCTGCAGGATTTTTCCGGTTGCAATATAAGTATTGCCTTAAGAAAGGGGAATGATCCCTGCGGTTTCCTGCATTGCCACATACTTACCTGCCGCCCCATCGGCTTGCATAACGTGCTGTAATAATAACACTTAATGGCGCTGGCGAAATCGCCCGCTCGCGCCGACTTTGCATATAAGCGCTTCTCGTACTAGAACTTATCTCATATCCCGCGCGAACTGCGTAACAGCCTGGAATGCGCGCCTGCAAGGCGCGCTACGCAGCAGAGTTCTTGACGTCCGGGCAAGCAGCGCAACACGGCAGGCTTGCATCTCGGGCGCAACCCCTGGGCGCCGGGCGGTTTTGTACCCAGGCAGGGTCGCGGCTCACTCAGATAGCTAGGGCTACGCTACGGTCAACGCGCCCGCCAGCAATCAACAATTGCACGGTCGCGGCCGCGTCGGATTATGAGATAGGTTCCAGTAACAGCAAAATGAATCCAGTGATTCCAACAAACGTTAAGGTGATATCACATGGCAATATTGATAACGAAGATCGGCGCCAAATATTCCGCCACTGTCACGCCGCCTCACAGCGGGAAGGACATGTGGTCAACCGCTGACCCGGTTGATGTCGGCACGCTGGTCAATGAGCTCAAAGCCCAGGGTTGCAACTACAACGATATCGGTGATGCGTTCTTGAATTCCGGATCACTACGAATTGAGCCGCAATGATCGTTCGCACCGTCGAGACGAATACCAGTCGGTTGTAGCAAGGCAGGTTCAAGACCAGATCCCCGCGCGTACTGCATACCCCATCGGCTGCAGGATCTGCATGCCCAGCCACGAGGGAGAACGGCAGGATGCCTTTCCTAATAAAATCGCATTAGTGACATTTTCCTGTCACCGAAGTAGACTTGTATCCATCAGATAATAATATCTTAATAATCAAGAATAAATGGATTCGCGGAGCCCCCCCATGACGAGAACCCACCCTGGCGATGCACGCGATGGTCACACGGATACCTGTTTGACCCTGTTGACTGGCTTTCTCGCACTCCATAGCCAAGCTGCCCGTAAATGCATCGCCGTTGCGCTGTTGCTTTCCATAACGCATACGGCCACAGCTGCATCAGTCATTTACTCCATCACCTCAGATGCATTCGTGCTGAACAATCCGAACGGGACCTGGGGTGGCAACCTGAATCTCGGTGCAGGACAGGATATCAACCTTACCGTTGCGTACCGGTTTGCAGCCTTGCCAAGTTCATCGGCGGGCACCACACGCACGTTTCAACTGGAGGGAATGCGGATATATGACAATACAAACGGCTTGGCATCGGCATTCATCACCGGCACGGGGGACATAACCATTACCTATAACGGTGTTACGGATTTTCAGAGTAGCGCCACATACGGCACGCCAGGCGGGAGTTTTCACACAAATGAGCTCCTTGCAGAGCTGGGCGATTTCGGTGACCCCCTGCCTACCGGGGCAATATTCGACTCGCTCGTCGAATCCGCTGGCATACTCCGCGTTATTGCCAGGGCCCCCAATTTCGAATTCAATAACATTTCGGGCCTGAACGGACTGTCGCTGGATCCGGGCAGCTTCACCTTTCATTCGCAACTCGTCCCCATCCCACCCGCCGTTTATCTCTTTGCTTCCGGTCTGCTGGGATTGATCGGCTGCAGCAGACGAACGAGGCATTTCAGCAATTAAACGCTGCAAACGTTCAGTCCGGAACGACCTCATCCAGTGCAACTGTCGTTTCCAAGCCGGAATTGAATCAAGTCACCGCTTCCAGATCGCATGCCGCGGCGCCCGAAGACGCTCAACGACGCACCTGCATCGGCACTCAAATAACGGCAGCAACCCGCGTAAGCGGGTACACTCATCCCATGCCCGAATGCCGGCAGACAGCGAGGTGGGCGGTTCCGTGGTTCAGGTAATGCGCCGGTGGTGAAACTGCTTACCGATCGGACGCGGTGATACAGCTGCCGATATCCGGTGATACGGGCTGAAATCCCGGCTGGATCCTCGATTATGACGGGCTCGTGTTCATACACGGCATGTGGCCGCGTCGATAAGGCTCCCCTCTTACGGACCGGTAGCCAATTTGACGGTGTGGTTCGTCTGATCGGTATACACGATGCTCACCCTGCCTGCGGGATCAACCGCAATTCCGGGATTGCCGCCAACCTCACCGACGGCATCGATGTAAGACCTTTCCCAGACACCGCTCACGTTAGTGGCATATTTGAGATCACCGTTCTGATCCTGGTAGGCAATATGCACCCTGTCCGCCATATCCAGCGCGATACCCACCCGATCGCCACCGATCCAGCTGAAACTGTCGACCTGCTCATATTGCCACCCGGCGGGTGGATTCCAGGCGTGCATCACTGAGAACTGCCTGGTGTAGGCGATATGAACAATGCCTGCGGAATCCACTGCCACGGCGACACCACCCTTGCAGTCATCGGCCATTGTCCCGCCCTGCAAGGAACCACCCGTGTTATTCATATAGTAAACGTAACAATCCAGTCCGACGCTTGCAAAGACCAGATGGACATAGCCTGCACTATCGACGAGGATGTCCATATCAAGCACCGAAGCATTGGAAAAACCGCTTATGAATTCCGGCTGCCAGGTTCCGGAGGCATTGGTGACATACTTCACATCCCCCATGGAACTGCCGGTATAGACGATGTGGGCATTGCCGTTGTCGTCGACGGCAAGCGCATTCACAATCCCGGCAGAGAGATCCGCCGTTTCGGATATCCATACACCGGTCGCATTGCCGGCATGCTTCAGGCTGAAATTCACACTATCCGCATAACTCAGGCGGCCCGCCCCAGACTGATCTATCTGAATGTCGGTATCGCCGGTAGTGCCGGCGCCACCGTCCACTGTCGCATACACCCAGCCGGCACCATCTCTCCAGGCATGCATGACAACATTGCCGTCCCGGTAGCTGACATGAGGCTGGTTCCCGGCGTCCAGGGCCAAAGCCGGCTCGCTACCGGTACCAATGGTTTCGGTGTGCCAACCGGCGGTGCCGGGTGTGGTAACGCATACCTGATTGCTCTGGCCCACGGTGCCAACAGGAAACAGGATGGCATAAATGACGTAACAGTACCGGGTTTGCGGTTCGAGGTTCCTGTCGATAAAACTGGTACCCGACACATGAACCGGGAAAGCCGCAGCGCCATTGCGTACGATGTCATAACCGCTCACCAGGCCGGAATGCGGCATCCAGTCCAGGGATGTTTCACTCGGCGTGCTCACAGCGACGCTCAGCGTCATCGTCTGCGCAACACCACCTCCCCCGCCGCCGCAGCCAGCCAGCAGCATGAACAGCAAATACAACAAACGTGCGTTGACACGCGCAGAGGAAAGTTCGAACACCGCTACCTGCCTGCCGGGCAATTCAAGCCAAAATCGATGTGCGGGCACCGCACCGGACAGTAAGATAGCCGATAGACAGGTAAATGATTTTGACCCTGCGCAAATCCCAGCCCGCGAGCGGGCGCTGTGCTTTCGGATACAACCCGCATGGTGACCACGTCCCGCCCGGCGCCGATGAAGCCGAACGTTCGGCAGCGTCACCCAGACGCTGGCAACCACCGGCTGCGGTGGGCCAGACATATGCGTCGGGGTGACCGAACATGACGCGTGACGTTCATCCAGCACTCTGGCAGCACGCTCGATCAAAAGCCACATTGAAACGCCACCAGTTCGATCGCTTGCGTACCCGCAGCAGTGCCCGGCCCGGCAGGACTGGTCGGTCTGCACCTTGGCGTCTGTTGAGTAAACACCGCGTAAATTTCAGGTCACGGACTGTCCGGATCAGCTCCCCGGATTGGTATGTCTTGATCCAGATCAAGCGTTTCACGTAGTTCGTGCCAGACCTGTCTGCTACTTTTTCGACATAAGCATCAAACAAGGCGTCCCATCCATGCGCCATGCTGGGGGCTGCGACGCTGACTGGGAGGGGGGGATATGACTATCTCGCGAATGGCGGTAATGCTAGCCGGTCTACTGCCGGCAATGCTTCCGGGTGCGGTCAGCGCCTATCAATCGACCCAGGGCCCGAGCGGTGTATTGCAGCACGACAAACACCGAACCGTGCCGGGTTATACACTGTTCACGCCTGCCACCACGACCTATCTCATCGATATGGAGGGTGACATCGCCAAGACCTGGCAGTGGGAGCTTGGCGGCGATACACAATTGCTCGAAAACGGCCATCTCCTCAGGCTGGAAGTGCTTCCGTTTCCGGCACGGCCATCCGGCCTGAACTGGGGCGGCGCATCGGGCATGGTGAGCGAATACACCTGGGATGGCAAACTGGTCTGGCAGCATGCAATCAACAGCGCAGACGAGATCAGCCATCACATGATCCACCGTATGCCGAACGGCAATACGCTGGTCATCGTCTGGGAGCGCATAACCTATGCTGACGCCGTGCAGCGGGGTCGTGATCCCCAGACGCTCAACAACGCCGCTGATCCGGCCGTCGACTGTTATGACAGCGTGGATCCGCCGGGCCGCTACAAGTGCGATTTCTGGCCGGACAAGATCGTGGAGCTCGACCGCAAGGGTGTGCCGACGGGTTGGGAATGGCGTGCCTGGGACCATGTCTGCAATGCACAGGAGGCCGGTTGTATCGATATCAACTACCGCTTCCCGATCACACCCCGGTCGCATCGCTCCACAGCGGATTACATGCACGCCAACAGTATCGATTTCGATCCGGAAACGGAGACAATCCTGCTGAACTCGCGGGTGTTCGGGGAGTTCTTCATCATCGACTACCATACCGGCGAGATCGTCGATCGTTGGGGCAATCCCTGTGCCTATGGTGCTGGCACGTGCCCTTCCTACATGAATGACGGCGATCAGCGCCTGTTCGGCCCCCACGCATCGCATTTCGTGCGTGCGCCGTCTGCTGGGGCGGGGAACGTCCTGATATTCAACAATGGCTGGATGCAGCCGACGGGCAGCGCGTCGGACGCGCTGGAAGTTGTCCGGAATGCAGCGACCGGCCGTTTCAGCGACGGCGACGTGACCTGGCAATTCGCGACGGTGACGCCGACCTACAGCGAGTTCGCCGGTTATGCCCAGGAACTGCCGAACGACAACAGGCTCATCACGATGTCGATGGACGGACATCTCATCGAGGTGAACCGCGAAAGCGGCGAGATCGTCTGGGAGTTCGTCAGTCCCGTCGTCGGTGCAGAGCTGTTCTGCTATCTCACCGAAGAGCAGGCCCAGGCAAACTTCATGTTCCGGGCGCTGCGTTACGCCGCAGATTATCCCGGGCTGAAGGGCAGAAAGCTGCAGCGCGGCAAGCGCTTCGACCCCCGCTGCCCGCCCGTGTGGTCGAGCAAAACTGATGATGGCTGATTGAGGGACTGGGCAAGCGTTACCCACTTGTTTCGGGAGCATCGGCCCTGGCGCCAGCCTGCATGCCAGCGCCCAGCCCGTGAATCCCTGCGCTCAGATCGGCCGTGTGCAAAGTGCCGATGACCGGCAGGATTGCAGTTGCCATGCAGCTGCCAACCCGGAACAGTCCGCTTTCGGCCAACATCCGTCATTCCGGCGGAAGCCGGAATCCAGTCAGTCCCGAGCAAATGAAGTCCGAATCCGGCCAACAACGGACATACGCCGAGCAGCCGCATACTTCTTAAAGGCAGTAAAACGGTAATTTTGAAATTTCTGAGCCAGAATGCTAGCTGCACTAACAACGCATCCCTGCAGATAAGTAAACGGCCCCTGCGGGGCCGTTTTCAAAGGGTTTGTTAATGCACATTTCCGCGCCTTGAAATCCCGATCAACCCAAGTAACCCACAACCAAATAGCAGTGCAGCGGGAGGGAGTGGAACAGCCTCTAGATTGCCATAGGTAACGCCTGGTTGACTGCCATTAAAGAACCCAAAATCACCCCCCGTAAAAGTTGCATCAGAAACTATCCATGATTCTAGAACTGTGGCCCCGTCAAGAATGGTTACCTCAAAGTTACCTGGTGCAAAATCAAGAGTAAAGCTATAAGTAGTATTTCTTGCCCAGCTAAGGCTATTTTCGCGTAGTATAGTTGCTGTTGCTGTATTTACCCCGGTGTTATGAAGTCCGTTATGTTCCCGAGTTACCCACGAAAGTAGACATTCCCTTAGTGAGATAAGATGCTAGTGGAGGTGTCACCATGTCGAAGAAAGAAAACCAAGTCCTACCCGGAGTCGTTTCGCCAGGAAGCGGTGAGCTGGCTGATCAACCGGACCGCACGGCGGCTGATGTTGCCAGGGAGCTAGGTCTGCATGTGGGCCAGATCTACAACTGGCGTACCCAGCTCAACAAGCTGTCGAAGAAGCAGTTTACCGTAGCCGATGGCACGAACTACTCACCAGGAAAGAAGGCTGAGATTCGCAAGCTCAAGAAGCGTGTTGCAGAGCTGGAGCAGGAGCGTGATTTCCTAAAAAAAGCGACGGCGTACTTCGCGAAAGCCGACAAGCGGTACGCCCTGATCGAGTCCTGTCGGCAGGGTTCCGGATCGACATGATGTGCCGGCTGTTGTCGGTGTCGCGATCCGGCTATTACGCCTGGCGCAAGCGCCCGGTTTGTCCACCAGCGCCAGCGCCGTACGCTGGTTGGTGAGGCGGTGGAGGCCGCCTATCATCAGTTCAGGCTACGGTGCGCCACTTGCGGCTTTGGTGAAGTGGAGCTGAATGAACGCGGCATTCCTGCAGTTTGAACCATGTAGCTGATTTACTGAAGGAACGCGGTCTGAAGCTCGTAACGGGAAGGGCTTCAGATACTTCCTCAGGTCGAGTCGCAGACCAACGTGAACGAGAATCTGCTGGGCCGGCGCTTTGGCGCGGATGAGCCGAACGGAAGTGGGTCTCGGACATCACCTACATCCGAGTGGGGCGTGTCTGGCTGTACCTGGCAGCAGTACTGGACCTGTTCTCCCGCAAGGTGGTGGGCTGGGCGCTGGACACCCACATGCGGGAGAGCTGATTCTGGATGCCTTCACCATGGCGGTCGCACGCCGGGACCTGAAGGACAATGCCCTGATCCACTCGGATCGCGGTGTACCAGTACCGGGGTAATGAGTATCAGGACGTGTTGCAGGCGCATGGCGTTCGTTGCAGCATGAGCCGGAAGGGGAATTGCTGGGACAATGCGGTAATGGAGTCCTTCTTCAGTCGCCTGAAGGTGGAGCTGATCATGCAGAGAACTACAAAACCGTTGCTGAAGCGCGTACCGGCATCTTTGAATACATTGAGATGTTCTACAATCGGGTTAGACGACACTCGGCCATCGGCTATGTCGTCCGCATGAATATGAGCAGCAGTTCGAGAAATTAACCGTGTCCACGATTTGTAGGTAAGACCAGTTCGGATCTACCAGAGGATTCCCTGTGTCGATCAGCGACAGATACATGCCATTCAGCAAATTGCCTTGAGCTAGCTGTTTCCAACCAAACAAGTACATTTGCCCCCTATTTTGGTATCCAAATGTAAACCCAATAATATCGTCATCAGTGCCGCTAATTGTAAATTCTCCAGTAATTAGATTGTTAGTTACGTCTATTAAACCTCCACTGCGGAAGATGGAAGGATCACTATTTAAAGTTTGTGTAACGAGTGAATTATCAGGCCCAGATACTACCCAGTTGCTTGCTCCATCAAGGGTAACGTAATTTTCTGTTATAAAGGTACTAAGATCTAGCGCAACAGCCCACGAACTAGATGAAAATAGCGCGGCAAGGAATGCTATAAGCACAGCACGTAAACGGAATATTGCGTTCATTTTGTCTCTCCGTAAGTTCAGTTAAATCACCCATTGCAGAAAAGAGGATGATAACAATTTACATCTTGTTCCTTCGACTAGCCTGGATTGAGAATCGAAAACAATCCAATACCATGCTATTTACCTTCCTCTGCCCCTTCTTATTAATTTCGTGGAAAGCATATTTGCGACAGTAGAAGTATTCTTTGATACCGGTCAATAGACACACAGCACACAAAACATGAATGAAGGCTCCTAAAGAATTTAATAGTATTTGATCGTAATAAATATACCGCCCCAATGACTTGAGTTTTTCTAATTTATCTCACAATGCTCAAAATCCTATGGAAGGGTGTGAAGTACTTTTCTTCCAGTTAGAGTCTTACAGTGAATGTCCGAATTTACTAAATAGTAGAAACGAACTAGTACATTTGTATTATTCGAAATGACAATTCGCGAATGTCGTAGTTGGGTCGTCTCCCGACCGTTACACAGCCCTAAAAATAGAAACCGCTAACAGTCCGGAATGGGTCGGCTGTGGACACAGGCAAGTCTCCAGCGTGGAGGACCAACTGCTTCGTCATCCGCCACAACAGACCTCCCCCATCAGCCAGGGCAGGTGTCGGAACCCGCAACCCCTGATCGCCATGGTTATTCGCTACTGGCCTGAGATCCCGACTCCGGCACATTGACGACCCCGGCTGTTCCAACACGCGGGCAGACAAGACATGCGGTATTCGATCGCCGCCAAGTCAGGACAAGGTTGTTTCCGGTTTACCTTCAGAACATCAACAAGATGCCGAAAACACAGGAATCTTCCGTCAGGTGCAGATGAAAGCCGTGCTTTGCAACAGGCATTGCTCGCAGAAGACCTACTCTTGACACAGGCGCAGCCGGGGCATGGAAGCGATTGAACTGAATCTTGAAGTACCCGAACCACCGCAGCGAGCCATCTTCGGCGAGCGTCTGGTCGCGGCCCGCGAGGCACGCGGCCTGGACCTCGGGGAGGTTGTCCGGGTGCTGCGGCTGCCTGCAGCCACCTTGCAAGCACTCGAGTCCAGCTGCTACGAGAAACTGCCCGCGCCGGTTTTCGTGCGCGGTTATCTGCGCGCCTATGCACGGCTGCTGGGGATGGACGCTGAGGCGCTCGTTGCGGAGTATAACCGGCAGGTCGCAGTGCCCGAGATAGTTCTCGCGCCGGCAATCAAGGCACGTCCCGAAGCGGCAGCGCGCCATCTGTACAGCCGCGGCGCTTTTGCCTTGATCGTGTTGACCGTAATGGTGCTGCTCGGGTCCTGGTGGTACCAACGGCCGAATCAGGACATGGCCGACCAATCCCGTACCGTGTCAGCGCAGGCCAGAGACTCGGCTGCACCAGTGACCGGACTTGCCTCACCGCAGGCGGGCAAAGCGAATATGCCCCCCGTGTCGCTCGATGCACATGCGCCGCAGCCCCCGGCGAGAGAGGCTGCCGAAGCGCGCGTCGCCGCAATCGAATCTGGAACGCCGCCGGCTGGGACACCGGCCGTGGCCGTGCCGGACTTACCCGCCACCAACACCAAGGCTGACACCGTGAAGCACAGGAAAGATGCTGGAGCACGGCTCCAGCCCACGCTGCCTGACCTGCCGCTTGCACCCCTTGCCTCCGACCACGGCGGGCTCGTGCCAGCGAGTCGCGCCCCCACGGGTATCGAAGCAATCAGCATCAGGGCAAACGGTGAAAGCTGGGCCGAAGTCGTCGATGGGAACGGCTATCAGCTGCTGTATTATCTGTTGCGTCCGGGCATGGAGTACCGACTGCAAGGCCAGCCCCCGTTTCAGGTATTTCTCGGCAATGCGCCGGCCGTGGAACTCAGCCTGAACCACAAACCATTCGATCACACGCCTTTTCGCCGCAATAACAGCACCGCCCGTTTCACTGTGGATGCCCATCCGTAAGCGTGCACATTGCAAGATGGCACGCAGCGGCTCCTGCTTCCGTTCCTGGCCGCGTCACGGAGATGTCCCCGGCAGCTCGGGCGCATTGGCGTCGCTTTGAACTGGCCGCTGCCTTCGTCTGCGGCCCTCGACCCGGTTTCGGCATCTGGGCTCGCCCCTGAATCGTTAGCTCAGGGTGTGCACTTAACCGCAGGCACCATCAGATCGATCTGCCATTACTCGTTAGCTTCCTCTTCGGCTCGCTTCAACTTGTCCCGCTCAGTTTGCATCGCAGCGTTGAGCTGCACACGTACCTGGTCTTGCAGCTCCTTGGCCTGCCTTGCCTGTTGCGCGCTGAGCTGCGCCTCTGTTGCCGCCGTACTTACGATATCTGCACCGCAGCCGGTTAAGGCGACGATCAGAAACCCTGGGAATATGAGTCGGTTCATCATTTAGCTCTCCATGAATGCCATCGGTCTGAGGTTTTAGGCACCGTCTTCATGCTTGTCGCAAGAGCGTGTTCAGGATGCCCGGGTCCGGCTGGCAACGGACAACGACTCATGACCAGCCCCCCCGGCGCGGTGCATTCCGTCTTGCTGCGATCATGGCCGGGATTGAATCAGGAAGAATAAGCCCGCCTCACGCGGTCTCGATTCACTCCGGAATATGGCAGAACCTGTCACGCGAGCGCTGCTATGCGCTGCACCATGCGGATGGTAGAGGTACGCGAAAGCCATCACGATCAAACCGCGCAGACTATCCATATACAGCAGTTGGGTAATGCCCGAGATGAAATAGATGCCGATGCCGATGGTGACCAGCATGAGTCCACAGACCAAGGCCAGGCTACGCGCGCCAGGATGATCCGTGAGCACCCAGAACGCGGCAAGAAACGTAAACAGGCTGGACGCGGCGATCGGCGTCCCCAGCGTTGCTATAGCCAGGGCGGTCTCGGGAGGAACATTCAGGTCGATTGCAAAACGTGCGGCGAATGCCTGAATATCCAAAATGATCGATGCGCCCGTCGCCACCGTTACGACACCGCTGGCCAACAATAGGAACAGGAGCACGCGCTTAATCATCATCTTGATCTATTGATCCGGCCACTTTGCTAACGGGAATACGCCATAGGTCTGAATATCATCGGCGGCAGGATCAGGCAGTTGAATCGTGACGCGCGCACGAACCCCGGCCGACACATGTGGACATCGACGGGACTTTTGCTATCCCTTCAATGCTTTACGCAAACTGAACCGGATGATTCAAGCGCAAGGCCGAACCCGGATGTCCGCGAATTTCTCCAGAATTATTGCCGCGTCACCACGGCAGCACGCGCCTCCCGATCGCCAGCTATCGGCCACGCGAACTACACGGGGCCGGCCGCCCGCATGCGCAACGGGTACCCGGCCCCGCTGTCAACTCAGTACGCCGCGAGCCCGTTCAGTCCCGTGGGCAGGCCGGTGACGCCCGGGATCGGTACCAGCCTGCGATTGCCGAGCACCCGGAACGCCGCGATCGAACCATCGGCCGCACTCAGTGCGAACAGCGTGTTGCCGCCGCTGGACAACGCCATGTCGATCGGTGCCGTGCCCGCGCCGGTGCTCGCGGCGACGCCATCGTCGCTGGTCAGTGTCAGACTGCCGTCAGGATGGCTCCTGAATGCCGAGATACTGGAAGAACCGGCGTTGGTGGTGAAGGCATAGCGGCCGTTACGCGAAGTCACGACCCAGCAGGCGGCCGTCTCTGTCGTCGGCACGGCAGCCGCAAGCAGTTCCAGTGTGCCGTCATCCCGCACGTCATAGGAGGACAGGCTGCTGGCATCCACGGCACCGCCATTGGCCTCGCTCACCAGCAGATGACCATAACGATCGAAGGCGAAGCCGAACGGCGTCGTGCCGGCGGAGGCATTGACCACGGCCGGACCGGGCCGGCCGTCAGCATCGAGGACAAAGGTGGTGATGCGGTTGGTCGCCTTCTCGGTCACGACCAGGGCATCGCCCCAGGGCGTGAAGCCGACCTGCGCCGGACCGGTGCCGCTGCCGCTCAGGCTGCGTACCGAATCGGCCAGCGGACTCAGCATGCCGTTGTGGTCGACGGTAAAGCCTGCAATGCTGTCGCTGCCCGCGTTCAGCACATACAGCAGGCGGCCGTGGCGCGTCAGGCTGACCGGCTGCTGGCCGCCCGCGGCCACCGTGCCGATCAATCTGGGCCGGCCGTGCCGGACACTGAATACAGAGATGCTGTTGCTGCCGGCATTGACCGCGTACAGCGCGCGGCGATCGGGGCCGAGCAACAGCCCGCCCTGGTTGCCCAGGCCGCTGCCGCTGCCCAGGCCGCCGGTCGGGACGCTGCCCAGGCCGACCAGGCCCTGGTGCGGCCGGTGGGCGAAGACCAGTATCGCGTTGCCGTCAGCGGCGTTGGACATGGTAAATACCCCGCCGGCGTCACTGCCACCGGCCGCGGCCGGCAGTACGAACCCGCACAGGGACAGGAATACTGCGAGGATGTATGTGGCTCTCAGAGGTTTCATGGCGCTACGTCTCCTTTGCTGAATGACGGAAGAAACTGCCGATACAGGTGTGACGCCGCAGTGCGGCGCACCACCTGCGCGGGCAGTCTGGCAGCATGACCCCACGAGGTCCTCGCCAAAGGTTTACGATTCGGTCACGAATCCGTCCCGCTGCGCGGAGCTCGCCGAATCGGGATAATTTCGTGACATTCCTGTGTTTTGCTTGTCCAACAGGACACCGGCCGGGAGGGAGAACGCCGTGGCGCGCCGCATACTGGTAGTGGAAGACAACCTGGACCTGGCCGGGCTGCTCATGCTGCATCTGCGCGATGCCGGCTACAGCGCCACCCATGCGCAGGATGGCCGCAGCGCCCTGCAACTGCTGGATGACGAGACGTTCGACCTGGTCGTGCTCGACCTGATGCTGCCCGATGCCGACGGACTCGACGTGTGCCGGCGCCTGCGCGCCGGCTCCCGTGTCCTGCCGATCCTGATACTCACCGCCAAGTCGACCGAGTTCGACCGGGTCCTGGGGCTGGAGGTGGGGGCGGACGACTACTTGACCAAGCCCTTCAGCATCCGCGAGCTGCTGGCGCGGGTCAAGGCGCTGCTGCGCCGCATCGACGCGCTGGCGGAACCGGCGCCCGAAGCGCCCGTGGTGCTCGAATTCGAGGGACTCACCATCGACACCGCGCGACGCCGCGTGCTGCTCGACGGCGCTGAAGTGCACCTGACCGGACGCGAGTTCGATCTACTGGTGCATTTCGCGCGCCACCCGGGACTGGTGTACAGCCGGGCACAGCTGCTCGATCTGGTGTGGGGCTACGGCCACGACGGCTACGAACACACCGTCAATTCGCACATCAACCGGCTGCGCGCGAAGATCGAACGCACTCCGGCGCTGCCGCGCTACATCCTCACCGTCTGGGGGGTCGGCTACAAGTTCGCGGAACACACCGATGCCTGAGGCGAACGACCCTCGTCCGGCGCCGTTCCACAGTCTGTACGCGCGGCTCGCGCTGGGCCTGGTCGTGCTGGTGCTGCTGCTGGGCACGGTGAACTTCGGCGTCATGCTGAATGCGGGCAGGCTCTATTTGCAGGAGCTGAACCAGCGTCTGAACCGCACCCTGGCGGCGAACCTCATCGCCGAGAACAGGCTGCAGGTCGACAACGGCCACTTCGACTCGGCGTCGCTCGGACCGATCTTCCATACCTACATGGTCGTGAACCCGAGCATCGAGGTGTATCTGCTCGATGCCGAGGGCCGTATCCTCGCCTACTCGGCACCGGCGGCAAAGGTCAGGCGCGAACGCGTGGACCTGGCGCCCGTGCGCGCCTTTCTGGACGACACGGCCCGGCTACCGATCACCGGCGACGATCCGCGCGACCCGGCGGGCCGCAAGGTGTTCTCGGCCGCGCCGGTCGGTCCGCCCGAGCGGCCGCAGGGCTACCTCTACGTGGTGCTGGCCGGTGAACAGCTGGACTCGGCTGCGGCCATGCTGCGCGACAGCTACATGCTGCGCGTGGCCCTGTACGGGCTCGCCGGTGTCGCCCTGTTCGGCGTGCTGGCCGGTCTCTGGCTGCTGTTCCGGCTCACCCGGCGCCTGCACCGGCTGGATCGCGCGCTGGGCGAATTCGAGGCGAGCGATTTCACGGCGCTGCCGGCGTTCGGCCACGACGCGGCGCGGACGGACGACGAGCTGAACCGCCTGTCCCGCAGGTTCAGGCGCATGGCCGAACGCATCATTGCCCAGGTCGGTACGCTGAAGCAGACCGATGCGCTGCGGCGCGAGCTGGTCGCCAACGTCTCGCACGACCTGCGCACGCCTATCGCGTCGTTGCAGGGCTATCTGGAAACACTGCTGATGAAGGCCGATACGCTGACTGACGGCGAGCGCGACCAGTACCTGCAGATCGCCCTGCGCCACAGCCGGCAGCTCGGTGCACTGGTGAGCGAACTGTTCGAGCTCGCCAAGCTCGAATCCGGTCATACGCAGCTGCAGCGCGAGGCCTTCGCAGCGGGCGAACTGGTTCAGGACGTGGCACTGAAATTCCAGCTGCCCGCGCGCGCCGCCGGTGTACGCATCGTGACCGAAATACCGCCCGCCCTGCCCTTCGTCAGCGCAGACATCGGTATGATCGAACGGGTGCTGGAGAACCTGCTCGACAACGCCCTGCGGCATACGCCGGACGGTGGCCAGGTGACGGTCTCGCTCGCCGCCGCTGGCGGCGGCATCAGGGTGCAGGTGGCCGACACCGGCGCCGGTATCCCCGCGTCCGAGTTGCCTCACCTCTTCGACCGCTTCTATCAGGTCAAGAAAAGCCAGCGCGAAGCGGGCGGCGGGGTCGGCCTGGGACTGGCGATCGTCAAACGCATCCTGGACCTGCATGCGGTGGGCATCACTGTCAGCAGCACGCTGGAACAGGGCACCTGCTTCGATTTCGCGCTGCCGGTCGCGGCCTGAACGGATGCGGCCGTCGCGGGCATGTACACCTGCGGTTCCGGCTCGCTACCGCGGGCATTGGCATGGCGCAAACAAATCTTCCCGACAGTCCCCGTACCGCAACCCGACCGCCCACCCTCAGCACCTGCACGGCGCAGCCGTTCACTTCCGAAACAGCGCATCCAGCGCATCACGCGCCGCGTCCTCCGTGCCGGCCGACTCCGGCGCAGCCGCACCGGCTGCATCCCCGAACAGGGCGTCCAGTTCGCGGCGCGCGGCAGCGTCCTGCGCCGGGGCGGCGTTCCAGGCCCGCGGGTTGAGCCGGAAGTAACCGCAGAAGTTGGCGCGCTGCTTGTCGGCAACGGGCTCGGCGACCGGTTCCCGACATTGCTGCGGCGCCACGGGATCGAAGAACCCGCACATCCGGCACACATGCAGCTGCGCCCGGCAGTGCGGGCATTCCTCGTGACGCGCCAGCGGCAACAGCAGATCCGGCAAGGCACCGCCGCAGCGCCAGCAGTTACAGCGCTCTGACATGCCTCCTCCTCGTGCCGACGTCGCGCTCAGGCGCCGGCCTTGCGCAGCAGGTCCACGCGTACCGGCATCAGGAATCGCGCCCCCGCGGGACCGAGGTGCGCCTCGAACCGCTGCTGCACCGCGCGATAGAGCGCGGCATCGAGCCGGTGCGCGGTGTGGGTCACCTTCAGGATCCTGTTTTCGAAGTCCGCGAAGTCCTCGAACTGCAGCGGCGAATGGAAGAACACTTCCTCGTCCAGGCTGAACAGCCCGGCCTCAACCGCCCGCCTGAGCGCGCCGAACGCCGCCTCGCGCACCACCCGCTCGTCGTGGAACAGGCGCAGGATTTCGTTGAATGCCCCGGCATAGACGGGCTCGGAGATGTACGCATGCCCGCCCGGCTTCAGTACCCGCCGGATCTCCCGCAGCGCCTGGTCCATCAGGTCCACCGGCACATGGTGCAGCGACTTGAACATGAACACGACGTCGACCGCCGCATCCTCCAGCGGGATGGCCTCGGCACCGGCGAGCAGGAAGGTCACGTTGGGCAGGTCGGTGATCTGCAGGTTCTTCTCGTGGGCGATTCGGTCCACCTCCAGCGCGGTGATGCGGCGGCCGGGTCCGGCGGTCGCGATATCGCGCGTGATGACGGCACTGCCGCAGCCCAGTTCCAGGATGTGCTTCCCGTCCAGCGTCAGCAGCCGGTGAAAGATCTCGCTTTCCGGGCAGGTGAGTTCGATGGCGTCAGTGGCGATTCTCATTGCGGCAGTCATAGCATGATCGGATCGGCAAGATACTCGCGCAAAGGCGCGGAGAACACAAAGATTTTCGCATCTCGCCAACACGCAGGCAGATGCGTGCGCACGCGTCCCGCGCCTACGGTCCCGCACCCACGTCCCCCAGGAAGCGCCGGAATTCCGGATTCCCCAGCAGCAGCTCCCGGCCCGCCGCGATCAGGTCGTCCGCCTGGGGCTGCGTCAGGCTGAAGCTGGTCGGGATCTGGTTGAAGTAATGGCGCCGCTCCGGCTGCGCGATGGCCTCGAAATCCAGCTCGACGAAGTACGGTTCCACCGTGAACCCGGGCCGGTTGAGTTCCGCCGACCAGCGCCGGATGCTGTTGCGCAACAGCTCGATCGTCGCCGCGTTGGTGCGGTGGATCTGTGCGTCGGTGACCGCGTTGATGATGCTTTCCATCGACGGTACCGCGTTGCTCAGCTCCATGTCGTACTGCGGCGTGGTGGAGGCGTTCACGGAAATGATGATGAAGCGCGGCGTGGGGACGCCGCCGATCGACTGCAGAAAGCGTTTCGCGCCGCCGGCGACCTCGATCATTTCGTAGATCGCCAGCAGGCCCAGGTTGTCGGTGATGCCGCCGTCCACGAGGTGGATGAAGCGGCGCCGGTCCTTCTGCGCATAGCTGCCTAACCCCGTCACCACCTGCGCCAGCTGCGGCGAGGCGGCCAGTGCCGGGTGCGCCGGGTTCAGGTAGGCGTAGTCGGGCAGGCTGCAGCCCGGGTAGTTTCTCAATACCACCGGGTGGAACAGCACCGGCACGGCGGATGACGCGGCCACGGCACGGGCCACCCGGAAGGTGGAAAGGTCTGAGCACAGCAGGTCGAAGTAGTCCTGCAGGAAGGAGAAGCGCACGCCCCGGCCGAGATCGGTGGCGTTGATCGCGATCAGCGGACCGTCCCGACGCTGCAGGTCGGCGAAGGTCGCGCCGCGGAACACCTTCCGGTCATAGTAGTCGATCGCCATATCGGTGCGGCCGCTGCTCGAGAACCACAGGGCGGGATGCAGCAGGCCGTGCACCAGCTCGCTGGACACGTCGTAACGCAGGAAGCGGTCCTCGAAATCGGTGAAGATCCCGTCGCCGTAGACACCGTAATAGGCTGCCGTGAAGCTCCCGCCGGAGACCGCACTGATCGCGTCGACCTCGTCGAGCAGGCGTCGCGACTGCCCGTCCAGGACGACGCGCGTATCGCGCAGGGCCGCGAGCACGCCATAGGCCAGCGCGGCGGCACGGGTGCCGCCCCCGGAAAACGCCAGCACCAGCGTCACCTCGTTGGAGCGGGTGGCATGCAGCGCCTGGGCGACCGAATACCGTTGCGTGGGCCCGATCTCGGGCAGCGGCTGGTTGTCGATCGCGCCGAAGGAGGCGCAGCCTGCCTGCAGCTGCAGGGACAGCACCAGCAGGAGATGGATCCAGGGGGTCAGACTCGATTGATGCGTCATATGCCTGGCATGGCCCTGTCTCATGGTCCGCAGGGGCGGCTCCGCCGGCACCCGGCCGATCACGCCGGCAACGCGCGCAGCAGCCAGAACACGCCGGCGACGACGGCCAGGCAAAGGGCGCAGGCAAGCAGGATCCTGATCGTCTTGTTCATGGGACCGCCGGAGTCGGATTGCCTGCGCTGCTGACCGGGCGGTGGCAGCCGAGCCCCGCGCCGCCGGCTGCGCGTGGATCGCGCACGTCCGTCAGGCTAGCGCTTCCGGGCACCGGCAGCCACCAGCATGGTGACCGAGATCCAGACGAACGCGGCCGACACCACGATCAGCGCCTCCGCCATGGAGATGCCGAACGGCAGCTTCGGCGTGTAGCCGCAGGAATCCTGCACCTGGAACAGCGCCGGCAGCCACTGGTCGGGCGTGAACCAGGCCGGCAGGCCCAGGTCGAAGCCGCAGTTCCCGACCACGAAGCCGCGCTCGGTGCCCAGCAGCCGGTAGGAACGCTCCAGCAGCCCCGCTGAAATGATGACGGTGAGCAGGTGCACCGGTACCGGCCTGAACCGCAGCGGGTGCTGCAGCAACGCTACCAGCGCCACGAGGATCAGGGCCATCAGCCAGAGCCTGACGTGGATGCACAAGACGCAGGGCGCCTCCCCGAGCACGTGCTGGTAATACAGTCCCACCGCCTCGAACGAGATCCCGATCATGAGCACCGCCAGCCAGTAATAAGCGCTCTGGCTGATACGTGTCAGCTGTTGCCGCATGTTCGTCTCCGTCACCGCCGGGCAGGGGTCTGCCTGCACAAGATGCTGTTTGAATTGGTCAAAGTGCTAATGATGCCGCCTGCCGGGTGCCTGTCGCAAGCATCCTGGTCCGGATCGGGCCGGCAGGCGCCGCGCAGAGGCGGCATGAGCCCGCGGCGGGCCGATCCTGCAGCGCCCGTGGCTTCATGGCAGGAAACCGTCCCGGTCCGCCAGCTTGCGCGGGAGATACTCCTCGATCACGAAGTTCAGCCCCCACTTGGCCAGCGCCTGCTGTTCGGCGCGCACGCCCATGGCCAGCAGCTGCTCGATAGCGCCGATCCAGCGCGGCTCGGAGGCGAAGAACGGATCGTGCTGCAGCGCGTCCCGCGCGCGCTTGATGTCGGTCTTGCCGAGCGGATGCGTGGCATCCTCCAGCCGGTAGTCGATGATGTCCTGCGGCGTGACGCCCAGGTACTGCGCGTGCGGCACGCAGAAGAAGCGGTTGATGTGCGCCGCGTTGCCCGACCCGACCTTCAGGGTGCGGTAGATGTTGGCGAAGCCGTAGGGGTCGCAGTCGACGAAGCAGTACACCGGGAGACCCGCGTCCTCGGACAGCCGGCGGATGAAGCGCCGGGTGGCGCGCGTCGGCACGCCGCCCAGCTCCACCAGGATGCAGTTCGCCTGTTTCCAGAAACGGTGGTTGTTCAGGCGCTGGAACATGCCGCCGGTCTCGATCGCCAGGATGAACGCCGCATCGGTGCGGAAGCCCAGGTGCTCCACCGCACGCGGCACGCTCCAGGCGCCGCTGCCGAGGCCGGTGCAGTCGATCTCCAGCGCCGCGCCGCTCTCCGGGTCGGTGTCGATGACCGTAAGCGGTCCCGCCACCGAGCCGCCGTGGGCCTCCGGGTAGAAGCGCAGCTGTTCGCGCGAGAGCCCGTGCAGGGAGGCCAGCGCCTCGATGTCGTCCATGATGGCATCCGACTCGGCCTGCGCGTCGAAGCGGCACTCGCCCCAGTTCTTGCTGATGTAGTAGGCCTCGCGCTTGGTGGCATAGTCGTCGCTCTCGACCAGCTGGCGCGACGCGGCCATCAGGCGCAGCGTCTGTGCGAACGACCGCACCGTGTTCACGGTCAGCGAGCGCGTCTTGTGCGCCCCACCCAGCGCGAAATAGCCTTGCGCCGTGTCGTAGCTCACGTTGGCGAGGCTGCGCACCGGCAGCGCGATGTGCGGCAGTTCGCCCTTTTCAATGCTGCGTTCGACGGCCCGGGCCACGCCGTCGATCAGCCGCAGCGTGAGCGCATCCAGCCGCTCGCGCGCGGCGGCGGCCTCGTCCGCCGCTGTCTCCTGCACCGTCACGGCACCTTCCGGCTGTGCTGCAGCACGTCGTCGAGCCGCGCCACCGTACGGTCGCGCTCGGCATCGGAAAGACCGAGGATCTCCTGCAGCGCGATGCCCACGTGCGGCAGGTAGAGTTCGATATGCGTGCGCCGCTCGTACTCGCGCCTGAGCCGGTGTTCCTGGCGCAGGTACTCAGCCAGCTTGCGGGCGCAGGCCTGCAGGCCGAGCCTCAGCTCGCGGACGATCTCCGGATAGGGCGCGATCGCCTCCTTCGCCTCGGAGGTGAACGGCACCCAGACCGAAGCCACGTGCACCAGGATCGCCAGCGGCGCGACAGGCAGCGCGCCCTTCGGCTGTTGCAGGCCGTAGTTCTTCCAGTTGGTCTGCGTCACGGCACGGGTGATGGCGCAGCCCTCCTGCTGGTAGAGCAGCGGCACCCGGTTGGCGAAGCGCAGCAGGTGGACCGGCGCATCGGCCTGCAGGGCGAGCGCCTCCGCCGTCTGCTTGTGCGCCGCGGCCTTGCGGATGCGGCCGTCCGCAGCCAGCGCGAGGTCGGCTCCGCCCGGGCGGCCATAGGCCAGCCCCACCTCCACCTGGAAGGGATTGCCGCGGTACACCGCGGGCGGGCGCGTCTTCACGACATAGAATTCGGCGTCGATCTCCTTGCGCAAACCCTCGTACAGCCGGTCTTCGCCGATGGGCACGATGCAGTCGGTGCGCGGCGCGCTCACCGGCACCTTGCGGATGGCACGGAAGAGCGACTGCGCCTGCACGTGCGCGATGCGCTTCGGCAGCGAGCGCGCGGTCAGCCTGCGCCCGGCCTGCGCCACGATCTCCCGGGCCGTCTTGCGCCCCACCCGCGAGAACTCGGACTCCAGGAACTGCAGCAGCGTCTTGCTGCGGGTGTGGCTCAGCATCTGGATCAGCGCACCCAGCTCGATACCGTGCGGATGCGGCTTGACCTCGGTCGGCCGCGGCGGCAGCACGGTCGTGCTGCGCATGTATTCGGCCGTCTCGCCGTGCGGCCCCTGGAAACGGAAGCTGACGTGCGGGTTGGCGATGGCGGTCTGCTTCAGGTACATCGCCACGGAGTGCACGCCCTTCTGGTAGCGCCCCTCGATCTCCACCGCCACCCGCGTGCCGTGCGGGCGGTCCCACTCGATCCGCTTCCTGCCGTGCAGCTCGGGCCTGTTCTTCGCGGTATCGATGGTGACGTACAGCTCGCTGGCGGTTGGCTCGTCCGCGACGCGGCTGATCACGTGCAGCGACTTGCCGGTGGTGAGCTGCGCATACATGCACGCCGCCGAGATGCCCATACCCTGCTGGCCGCGCGACTGGCTCAGCTTGTGAAAGCGCGAACCGTACAAGAGCTTACCGAAGATGCGCGCGATCTGGCTCTCCAGGATGCCGGGGCCGTTGTCCTCGACCACGACGTGAAAGATATTGTCGTAGTAATCCTCGATCTCGACCCGGATCCCGGGGAGGATGCCCGCCTCCTCGCAGGCATCCAGCGCATTGTCCACCGCCTCCTTGACCGTGATCAGCAGCGCCTTGGCGGGCGCATCGAATCCGAGCAGGTGGCGGTTCTTGAGGAAGAACTCGGAGACCGAGATATCGCGCTGCCGGGCGGCGAGTTCGTAGGCGGTGCTGTAGGTGGGCTCTGCTTTCGGCATCGATTGATTATCTTTGGCAGCACTGGCTGATACAGACATTGCCGGCATTGATTGCTCTGGCGATTATCAAACTAGCATTTTTGAGCACCGGCCGCAGAAAATCATTATCAAATCGCATCCGTAAACTCGCATCCCTGAGCCATCGTTACCGGGTACCTGGTTTCGCGTGCAAACCCGCTCCATCGCCCTCGCGCATTGCAAATCCACCCGCCTCCTGCAATCCTGCATGTCAGGATACCCTACCCGGCACCGGCTGCCACAGGAACGCCCATGACCGACGCGCGCAGGATCACCCGGGCGCTGCTGCGACATTACCCGGAAGCGGGGCTCGCCCTGCACTACAAAACACCGCTGCAGCTGCTCGTTGCCGTGATCCTCTCGGCGCAGTGCACGGACGCGCGCGTGAACGAGGTGACACGCACGCTGTTCCGGAAGTACAAGCAGGCCGCCGACTTTGCCGGTGCGGACCTGGCCACCTTCGAGCAGGAGATCCGGCCGACCGGTTTCTACCGCAACAAGGCGAAGACCGTGATCAAGTGCTGCCAGCAGCTGGTGGCCGCACACCAGGGCAAGGTGCCGGCGGACGCGGAGGCACTGACCCAACTCGCCGGTGTGGGGCACAAGACCGCGAACATGGTGCTGGGCAACGCCTTCGGCGCGCAGGCGATCGCGGTGGACACCCATGTCGCGCGCGTGAGCCGGCGCCTGGGACTGGCACGGGAAGCGCGCGCCGAGCGCATCGAACAGGAGCTGATGGCGGTCATCCCCCGGGACCGCTGGACGGCCTTCAGCAATGCGCTGATCCTGCACGGCCGGGAGACCTGCACGGCGCGCAAACCGCGCTGTTGCGAATGCTGCCTGTACGCGGAGTGCGGCTGGCCGGAGAAGCCGGACTGCTGACGACGCCGGCGCATGCGCTGCGGGCCCTTTGCCCAGATGCCGCGGCCAGGTAGCGGACGATGCCGCCCGGGAACGCGATCGCGCCCAGAATCCGCGCTTTATTGTTATTTTTCAACATAATACAAGGAATTCGCGGCGCCACCCGGAACGCCGGCGGCGGGCACCCGGGCAAGCGCGCCCGACCGGGGCCACGGTCACAGCCGCGCCCCGGCGCGCATTCGGGGCTGCCGTAGACCGCGTGCCGTAAGCAAACCGTAATATTCGGTGAGTAGACTGCTTCACAGGTCAGCAGAACCGCCCCTGGCGATCCCGCCGCCCGGCTGTCAGCAGCGGCGCGGCATACATGCCGGGCACATGCACTGGCCCTGCGCCCTCACCTTCCGGTATGTTTGCATCCCCATGGACCTGTCAGTCGTCATCCCGGTCAAGAACGAACAGGACAATATTCTCCCGCTGCTGGGCGAGATCCACGCGGCGCTGGAAGACCGCTACGACTACGAGGTGATCTACGTCGACGACGGCAGCACCGACACCACGCCCGCGATCCTCGCCGGCGCACGCGCCACCTATCCGCGTCTGCGGGTACTGCGCCACGACGCCAGCTGCGGCCAGAGCACGGCGGTACGTACCGGGGTGAAGGCCGCCCGTGCCGGCTGGATCGCCACCCTGGACGGCGACGGCCAGAACGACCCGGCGGATATCCCCGGCCTGATGGCGGTGATCCAGGCACCGGAGCGGGCGCCCGACCTGAAGCTGGTGGCCGGCTGGCGCAAGACCCGGCGCGACACCTGGCTGAAACGGATCTCCTCGAAGGTCGCGAACGCGGTGCGGGGCGGCCTGCTGCGGGACCGCACGCCGGACACCGGCTGCGGCCTGAAGCTGTTCGAACGCGAACTCTTTCTCGATCTCCCCTATTTCGATCACATGCACCGGTTCCTGCCGGCGCTGGCGCTGCGCGCCGGCGCCACGGTGCAGTCGGTGGAGGTCCATCACCGCCAGCGCGAGCGCGGCAGCAGCAAGTACGGCCTGCACAACCGGCTCTGGGTCGGCATCGTCGACCTGTTCGGCGTCGCCTGGCTGCAGCGCCGCGCGAAGCGGCCGGTCGCGCATGAAGTCGAATAGCACCCCGCGTATGTCCAGACTCAATCCGCAGGTCTTTCTCAACGGACTGTTGCTGATCGTCACCCTGGCGGGCATCGCCTGGCTGGTGGAGATCACCCCGGTGCGCTCGCTGCTGGACAAGGCCTGGATCGAGCAGGCGGTGCTGGGTCAGGGCATTCGTGGCGAGGTGCTGTTTCTCGGCGCCGGGGCGCTGGCCGTCGCGCTCGGCGCACCCCGCCAGATCGTGAGCTTTCTCGCCGGCTACGCCTTCGGTATCGCGCTGGGCACGGCACTGGGGTTGACGGCGACACTGGCCGGCTGTCTGCTGAACTTCACCTACGCGCGCTGGTTCGGACGCGCCCTGGTCACGGCGAAGTTCCGCGAGCGCGTGCACCGCATCGAGGCGTTCGTGCGCGGCAATACCTTCCAGATGACACTGTTGATCCGGCTGCTGCCGGTCGGCAACAACCTGGTGACCAACCTTGCCGCCGGCGTGGCCGGTGTACGCGCCACGCCCTTCCTGCTCGGCTCGGCACTCGGCTACATCCCGCAGACCTTCGTGTTCGCGCTGATCGGCAGCGGCATCAGCGTCGACCCGCTCTACCGCACCGCAATCGGCGCAACCCTGTTCCTGCTCTCCGGCGTGCTCGGCATCCAGCTGTTCCGCCGGCTCCGCCACGGTCGGCGCCTGGACGCGGCGCTGGAGCAGGAACTCGGCGTGGAAGACACCTGAGTCCTGCACCGGGGTATGACTGCAGCGGATCGTAATGCAGTCGGACAATGCGCGGTTGCACGCGAACGGAGTACGGGCTGGCTGCCCGTCGTGGCACTGCTGCTGGCCGCGGCCGGCTCCCTCCTGACGTTCACCAACCTCGGCGGCAAGGTCTACTGGCACGACGAGACCTACTCCTCGCTGCGGGTGTTCGGTCACACCGGTGCCGAGTACTACGACAGCATGTTCGATGGCGCCATCCATACACCGGCTGAATTGCAGCGCCTGCAGCATATCGATGAAAGCCTGGGTCTGGAGGCCACCTTCCGGGCCCTGGCCAGCCGTCCCGAGCATCCACCCCTGTATTACCTGCTGGCCAGGCTGTGGTCCGTACTGTTCACCGATCCGGTCATCGCGTTGCGCAGCCTCGCGGCCGTCTTCGCACTGCTGATGCTGCCCGCTGCCTACGCATTCAGCCGGGAGCTGTTCGTCGACCCGCGCGTCGCATGGGTCGCCGTCGCCCTGCTCGCGGTCTCGCCGCTGCATCTGTTGTATGCGCAGGAGGCACGCCAGTATTCGCTCTGGTGCCTGGCCATCCTGCTTTCCGGTACCGCCCTGCTGCGTGCGCTACGCAGCGGGCGGCGCCTGGATTTGCTGCTGTATGCATGCGCTATCGCGCTCGGCCTGTACGCCCACATCCTGTTCGCCGTCGCGGTTTTTGCCCATGCCGCCTACCTGGCGCTGCAGCGACGTGCGTATGCACGGCAGGCACTCCAGGGCTGCGCCCTGGCACTGGCCGGCGGCGTGCTGGCGTTCCTGCCCTGGGCCCTGCTGTTTCTGACGGCACTGCCTGACGTGGCCCGGGTGATCGGCTGGATGGAGCGCCCGCTCGCCATATCCGCGCTTATGCTGAGCTGGGCGACCAGCATCAACCGGGTATTCTTCGACTTCCCCGGCAGCATCGTGCTCGCGCCGGTGAGCCTGGGACTGGTGACCGCGGCGCTGGTCCTGCTCGTGCGACGCACACCACCACAGCACTGGCTGCTGCCGGCGCTGCTGCTGGCAGTCACCGCCGGCGTCGTGATCGTGCCGGACCTGCTGGATGAAGGCCGGCGTTCTCTGCATACCCGCTATCTGCTGCCCGCGCTGCTGATGCTGCAGCTGGGCGTAGCCTGGCTGATCGGCTGCAACCTCGTGCTGCGCACGCGCCGGGGCATGCTCGCCGCGGCGGCAGCCCTGCTGCTGGTCGGCGGCGGCCTGGCCTCGCAGCTGGCCATCGTTGCCTCCAATCAATGGTGGAACAAAGGCTTCAGCGCCGGGAATGCCGACATCGCCGCCCGCATCAATGCCGCGGAGCGACCCCTGCTGATCAGTACCATGGGAGAAGTCAATCCGGGCGAGCTGCTCTCCCTCAGCTACTATCTGAAGGACCAGGCACGCCTGCTGCTGCTGCATGACTACAAGCTGCCGGAACTGCCCGCCGGATTCGACCGCTATTTCGTCCTGCGCGCGATCTGGGACACGGCGCAGGCGCAGCAACGGGGTTACCGACTGGAACGCCTGACCCGGGACCGGGTCCTGTGGGAGCTGCACCATGATGAATCGCACCGATAGTGCACCCGGCGACGCGCCGGCCGGGGGCAGGGCCCCGCAGCCGGACAGCGCCAACGCAGGCCGGGATGCGGCCATCGATTTCCTGCGTGCTGCCGGCATCCTCTACATCGTCGGTTACTGGCACCTAGTGCCCTACACGCAGTCCTTTCCCGGCTATGGGAACATCTACACCGAGTTCCTCAAGGACATTGCACTCGGCAGCTTCGTGTTCTGCTCCGGCGTGCTGCTTGCCCGCCGCCCGCTCGCGCCGTCCTGGTCCGCGCTGGCCGCGTTCTACCGGCGGCGCGTCCTGCGTATCTACCCGCTGTACGTGATCGCGCTGCTGCTCTTCGGCGTCGCCGGCCTGGCCAGTCAGGCCGTGGTGCTGAACGCGCTGCTGTTAATGTCCATGTTCCTGCCACCGGCGCCCTATACCCTCTGGTTCGTGTGCATGATCATGACCTTCTACCTGCTGACGCCGCCGCTGCTGTGGCTGGCCGAGTACCCGTACGCCTTGCTGCTCGCCGGTTCCACCCTGCTGGCACTGGGAAGTGCCTGGCACCTGGCGGTGCATCCACTGGACACACGCCTGCTCCAGTACCTGCCGTGTTTTCTGGCGGGCATCGCCTGGACACGTATGCCGGCGCTGGCCGGCGCCTGCGCCAGACGCAGCGTGCTCGTGCTGGGTGTGCTGGTCGCGGCCTTTCTGTGGTACCGCGTGCTGTACGGACAGGGGCTGGAGGCCGCCCTCGGCCGGATCCCGGCCATCCTAGCCGGCACCGTGCTGCTGTACCAGAGCAGCGTGCGCCAGGCGGGATACCTGCGCGCGCGGTGGCTCACGCATCTCGCCTATGCCAGCTTCTGCATTTACCTGTTCCACCGCCCGGTCTTTCATTATCTGATCGGGCTGCACTTCCCGGAAGACGCCTGGCTACGGCTGGCCTGGCTGCTCGGCGTGGCATTGCCGCTGACCGTGGTACTGGCCTACGCCGTGCAGACGAGCTATGACCGCCTGCTCGGCTACTTGCAGCCGGCGCGCACGCCCGCGGGACCGTGACCGCGCCGCGGGTCGTGCGGGCGCCGGCTAACGCTCATCGCCCTCGCGCCACTGGCGGCGGTTGATCGCATAGCCCCGCACCCCGCCGACGAAAGGGATCGCCAGCATGCCCGGCAGCCAGCTGCACCAGCGCTGGCTGCGGAAGGTGTGGATGCCGATGGTCATGCCCGTATGGCCGGCGCGCGGCTGGGCGCGGTAGGTGCCGAACAGGCGGTCCCACCAGGGCAGGTTGAAGCCGAAATTGCTGTTGGTCTCGTCGTCCGCGACGGAGTGGTGCACGCGGTGCATGTCCGGCGTGACCAGCACCAGCCGCAGCAGCCGGTCGATGCGTGATGGGATGCGGACGTTGCTGTGATTGAACATGGCCGTCGCGTTCAGCAGCGCCTCGAACACGATCACGGCAACCAGCGGCGGGCCCAGCAGCAGGATCACCGCGAACTTGATCAGCATGGACAGCAGGATCTCCAGCGGATGGAAGCGCGCCCCCGTGGTCACGTCGATGTCGAGGTCGGCGTGATGCACGCGATGCAGGCGCCACAGCAAAGGCACCGCGTGCACCATCACGTGCTGCAGCCAGATGCAGAAGTCGAGCACCACGAGCGCCGCCACGAACGCCACCCAGGGCGGCACCGTGACGTAGTTGAACAGGCCCCAGCCCTGCGTAGCGGCAAATACCGCCATACCCACCGCGGCGGCGGGAAACAGCAGCCGCAGGATGAGACTGTTGAGGAACACCAGGCCGAGGTTGCTGGCCCAGCGCACGGCCTTCGGCGCCTGCAGGCGCCGCCGGGGTGCGAGCAGTTCCCACACCGCCATGACGGCGAACACGCCCAGGAAGCAACCCAGGCGGATCGTGACCTCGTGGTCCAGGATGAAATCGTTCAGGTTCATGTCCCACCGCCCCGCCCTGCGTCCTTCACTGTGCCCGCCCGGCGCCGAGCCAAGCGGCGCACCCCGTTTTCGATACTATAACAGCCGCTTGCGGCCCGGTCCGGCGCTAAAGCGGGCGCCCGCACACCCGATAACCGCTAGAGCACCCGGATGCGCGGCGGACACCGCGCAGCACCCGGGTGCTTGCCGCACCGACAACGCCACGGGTAGACTGAAATCGTGAACCACCTGCAGCGCCAAATCCATCGCCACCGGCGATATCTCTGGCTCCTGATGGCCGCGCTGTGCCTGCTGCAGGTCCTGCCACTGCACCTGCACCTGCACCACACCGATCACGCCGGTGCGGGCAGCCTCGCGCATGCCGCCGACGTGCACATCGCGACCAGCCCGGACGACCGGGAGCACCATCGCGACGCGCATGTCATCGATCTCGATGCCAGCAGCATCATCAAGTCGCCGGACAGCGATCCCGTTGTCCCGCTGCAGTGGCTTTGCCTGTTCACGCTCGCGTTCATGCTACGCGTCCGCTACCGGCAGGTCCGCCCCGTCACGACGGCGGCGCCACCGCCACGACCTCGCTACCTCGCGTTCGCACCCCAGCGCGCACCGCCGCGCGCCTGACGCTCCCGTACCGGCATGGCACCGCGCCATGACCGTTCGCGCCTGCCGCCGGCAGGATCGTCAACCTGAATCGCGCCGTAACACATCCGCTGCGGCCGGGAGAATCCGGACCCATGAGACAACGCCTGCTGGTATGGACGGCGGCATGCTGTGCGCTGCTCACGCTCTGCAGCGGCAATGCCGCGCCGGACGCTGCCGGCCTCACCCTGGACGAGGCGCTCGCGCGGGTGCTGGAACGCAACCCGACCCTGCAGGCCGCAGGCCTCGCCAGCCGTGCGGCCGCGGCGCGCATCCGCCAAGCCGCGCAGCCCAATCCCTGGCGCGCCGGGCTCGAATTGGAAAACTTCGCGGGCAACGGCGCCACGCGCGGCATCGCCGCGCTCGAGACGACACTGAGCCTGTCGCGCGTGCTGCAGACCGGGGCGCAGCCGCGGCTGCGCGGTGAACTGGCGCGACAGGAAGCGGCCCTGCTCGACACCGAGCAGGAAGGGCAACGGCTCGACCTGCTGGCCGACGGCGCACAGCGTTTCATTGCCGTGGCGGCCACGCAGGCCCGCGTGCAGATCGCGGCAGCCGCACGGGACGCGGCCGCGCTCACCCTGGCGGCCGTGGAGCGCCGCGTCCACGCCGGCAAGTCGGCGGACGCCGAGCGCGCGACGGCGGCGATCGCGCTGGCGCGCGCCGAACTGGACCTGGCCGGTGTGGACAGCGAGTTCGAGAGCGCACGCCAGGCGCTGGCCACGACCTGGGGCGAGACGGCACCCGACTTCGACCGCGTGGCGGCAGACCTGTACGACCTGCCGGCAGTGGCTCCCTACGCCACGCTGGAGACCTGGCTCGCGCACAACCCGGACCTTGCGCGCTACGCCACCACGGCACGTATCAACGCGGCGCGCGCGCAACTCGCCCGCGCCGCGCGCCGCCCCGATGTTGAACTGGCCGCCGGCGTGCGCCACCTGAGCGAACCTAACGATACGGCGCTGGTGCTTTCCGCCAGCCTCCCGCTCGGCGCGGCGCGGCGCGCCGGACCGGCCATCGACGAGGCCGAGGCGCAGACGCTACGCGAACCGCTGCTCGCGGAGGAACGCCGGCTGGCGCTGCACAGCACGCTGTTCGCGCTGCACCGGCAGCTCGCGCACGGCCGAGCGGCCGTCGCCATCCTGCGCGAGCGCATCATACCGGCCGCCACCCGGGCGCTGGACGATTACCGGCGCGGCTACGACGCCGGGCGCTATGCCTGGCTGGAACTGGTCAACGCCCAGGACACCTTGCGCGACGCGCAGCGCGAACTGCTCGATACGGCCGCGTCCTGGCACCGCACCCGCATCGAACTCGACCGCCTCACGGGCGGCCGGCTGCTGACAGGAGACGCATCATGAAGCGCAGCCCCCACCTGCTCCTGACCCTGCTGCTGACCTCGGGCACTGCCACCACGACGTTGCTGCAACTGCACGCCGCCGACATGCACGATCACGACCAGGGTCCGGCTCACACCCACACCAGCGCCGACGGGCATGACGACGAACCCGAATCGGAACACGCGCATGGCCACGGCCACGACGACCACGCGGAGGTCGTACCGCGCGGCCCGCACGGCGGGCGCCTGCTCGCACACGACGGTTTCGCACTCGAGATCACGCTCTACGAAACCGGTGTGCCGCCCGAGTTCCACGTCTATGCCTATGACGACGGCGCCCCCGTGGCGCCGGAGGCGGTCACGCTGCAGATCGCGCTCGCCCGGCTCGGCGGCCGCACCGACCGCTTCGACTTCCTGCCGCAGACGGACTACCTGCGTGGCCAGGGCGAGGTCGGGGAACCGCACTCCTTCGATGTCAGCGTCAAGGCCCGCTACCTGGACAGGGAATATCAGTGGCACTACGAGAGTCACGAGGGGCGCACGCACATCGCCGCGGCCATGGCGCGCGAGGCCGGGATCGCAACGGCCACCGCGGGGCCGGCCGGCATCCGCGAAACGCTGGTGCTGACCGGACGCGTGCGCACCGATCCGGACCGCCTGTCGCGCGTACGCGCACGCTTCCCCGGGGTGATCCAGTCGCTGCGTCGCGAACTCGGCGACACGGTGCAGGCCGGTGACACGCTGGCGAGCGTGCAGAGCAACGAGAGCCTGCAGAACTACGCCGTGCAGGCGCCCATCGGTGGCGTGATCGTCACGCGCAGCGCCCAGGTGGGCGAGGCCACCGGCGACGATCCGCTGTTCGTCATCGCCGATCTGTCGCAGGTGTGGGTCGAGCTGGACGTGTTCGGGCGCGACCTGCAGCGCGTGCGCGCGGGCCAGGCCGTGGCGATCGAGACCTTCGACGGCTACCGTGCCAATGGCGTGATCGACTGGGTGTCGCCGCTGGCCACGCATGCCAGCCAGAGCGTATCCGCACGGGTGCGCCTGCCCAATCCCGACGGCGCGCTGCGCCCGGGCCAGTTCGCGCAGGGCGAGGTCACCGTCGCCGAGCATACCGTACCGCTCGCCGTGCGGCAGTCGGCCGTGCAGCGTTTCCGCGATGCCGCGGTGGTGTTCGCGCGCTACGGCGAGACCTACGAGGTGCGCATGCTGGAGACCGGGCGCCATAACCGCGAATGGATCGAGGTGCTCGGCGGGCTCGAGCCGGGCACCGAATACGTCACGGTCAACAGCTACCTGATCAAGGCCGACATCGAGAAGGCCGGGGCCGGCCACGAGCACTGAGGTCGCCGCGATGCTGAACCGGATCGTCGCCGTCGCCCTGGAACACCGCTGGCTGATGCTGGTCACGGCCGCCGCGCTGGTGGCGCTCGGCCTGTACAACTACGAACGCCTGCCCATCGATGCCGTACCCGACATCACCAACGTGCAGGTACAGATCAACGCCGAGGCACCCGGGTACTCGCCGCTGGAGATGGAGCAGCGCGTCACCTTCCCGATCGAGACGGCCATGGCCGGGCTGCCGCGGCTGGACCACACCCGCTCGCTGTCCCGCTACGGCCTGTCCCAGGTCACGGCGGTGTTCGAGGACGGCACCGACCTCTACCTGGCCCGGCAGCTGATCAACGAACGGCTCGCCGCGGTCAAACAGCAGCTGCCGGCGGGCATCGACCCGGCGCTGGGGCCGATCGCGACCGGGCTGGGCGAGATCTTCATGTACACCGTCGCCGCGACCGGGGCTGCGGAACACACGCCCATGGACCTGCGCACGGTGCAGGACTGGATCGTGCGGCCACAGCTGCGGCAGACGCCCGGCGTGGTGGAGGTGAACACCATCGGCGGCTTCAGCAAGCAGTTCCACGTGCTGCCCGACCCGGCGAAGCTGATCGCCTTCGACCTGACGCTGCAGGACGTGCTGGCGGCGCTGGTACGCAACAACGCCAGTACCGGTGCCGGCTACATCGAGCGCTTCGGCGCCCAGTACCTGATCCGTTCGCCCGGGCAGGTGGCAAACCTGGAAGACATCCGCGCCATCACGCTCGCCCGGCGCAACGGGGTGCCGGTCGCGCTCGCCGACGTCGCCGCCGTCGAACTGGGCAGCGAGCTGCGCACCGGCGCCGCCACCATGGACGGGGAAGAGGTCGTGCTCGGCACCGTGGTCATGCTGATCGGCGAGAACAGCCGGCTGGTGGCGCGCGCCGCGGCCGTGCAGCTCGAACGCATCCGGCCCTCCCTGCCAGCCGGCGTGGCACTCGAACCGCTCTACGACCGCACCACGCTGGTCGACAAGACCGTCGCCACCGTGCAGAAGAATCTCGCCGAAGGCGCGCTGCTGGTCATCGCGGTGCTGTTGCTGCTGCTGGGCAACTGGCGCGCGGCACTGGTCACCGCCGCGGTCATCCCGCTGACCATGCTGATGACCGTCACCGGCATGGTCGCGACGCGCGTTTCCGGCAACCTGATGAGTCTCGGCGCGCTGGACTTCGGCCTGATCGTCGACGGCGCGGTGATCATCGTCGAGAACTGCCTGCGCCGCCTGGCCGCGCAGCAGCGCATGCACGGCGCGCTGCCGGCGCTGGGCGAACGGCTGCGCGTCGTGCGCGAGGCCACGCTGGAGGTGATCCGCCCCAGCGTGTTCGGCGTGATCATCATCCTGATCGTGTATGTCCCGATCTTTGCGCTCGGCGGCGTGGAGGGCAAGATGTTCCATCCCATGGCGCTGACGGTGGTCATGGCGCTGACCTGTGCGCTGCTGCTGTCACTGACCGTGGTGCCGGCCGCGGTGGCCCTGTTCGTGCGCGGCCATATTGCGGAGCGGGAGAACGCCAGCATGCGCTTCCTGCACCGCTGCTACGCCCCGGCGCTCGGATTCGCGCTGCGGCAGCGCTGGCCGGTCGTGCTCGGGGCCACCGCACTGGTGCTACTGGCCGGCTGGCAGGCCGGTCGCATGGGCACCGAGTTCGTGCCGAAGCTGGACGAGGGCGACATCGCCCTGCACGCGCTGCGCGTGCCCGGCACCAGCCTGACCCAGGCGATCGACATGCAGCGCCAGCTGGAGGCGCACATCCGCGCGTTCCCCGAGGTCTCGCACGTGTTCACCAAGATCGGCACCGCCGAGGTGGCTACCGACCCCATGCCGCCGAACGTCGCCGACACCTTCGTCATCCTGAAGGACCGCGCGCAATGGCCCGACCCGCGCAAGCCGAAGGCCGTGCTGGTGGCGGAGCTGGAACGCGCGGCGCGCGCGATCCCGGGCAACAACTACGAATTCACCCAGCCGATCGAGATGCGCTTCAACGAGCTGATCTCCGGCGTGCGCGCCGACCTGGCCGTCAAGGTCTACGGTGACGACCTGGACACCCTGGTGGCGCTGGCCGGGCGCATCGAGGACGTGGTCGCGGGCATCCCCGGCGCGGCCGACGTGCGCAGTGAACAGGCCAGCGGCCTGCCGATGCTGACGGTGACACCCGACCGCGGGCGCCTGGCCTACTACGGCCTGGACATCGCGACGCTGCAGGACACCCTGCGCATCGCCATGGGCGGCGCACCCGCCGGCCAGGTGTTCGAGGGTGACCGCCGCTTCGACCTGGTGGTGCGCCTGCCGGAGTCGCTGCGCACCGACCTCGACGCACTGGCGCGCCTGCCCCTCCGCCTCGGTGCCGCCGACACCGCGGAGGTCCCGGGCGACGCCGACATGCTGGGGGTGGTGCGCACGCCGGCGGAGACGATTCCGCTGGGCGAGGTCGCCACCATCGCGTTCACCAGTGCGCCCAACCAGGTCAGCCGGGAGAACGGCAAGCGCCGCATGGTCGTCAGCGCCAACGTACGCGGCCGCGACCTGGGCAGCTTCGTGGCCGAGGTGCAGGCGGCGGTGGCGCAGGAGGTGCACCTGCCGGCAGGCTACTGGCTCGACTACGGCGGCACCTTCGAGCAATTGATCTCCGCCGCGCAGCGCCTGGCGCTGGTGGTGCCGGTGACCCTGCTCATCATCTTCGGCCTGCTGTTCATGGCGTTCGCTTCCGCGCGCGACGCCGCGCTGGTGTTCACCGGCATCCCGCTGGCGCTGACCGGCGGCGTGGCGGCGCTGGCGCTGCGCGGCATGCCGCTGTCGATCTCGGCGGCGGTCGGTTTCATCGCCCTGTCCGGCGTCGCGGTGCTCAACGGCGTCGCGATGGTCTCGTTCATCCGCCAGCTGCGCCACACCGGCACGGAACTGGTGCCGGCCATCATCGCGGGCGCGACGCAGCGCCTGCGCCCGGTGCTGATGACGGCGCTGGTCGCCAGCCTCGGCTTCGTGCCCATGGCGTTCAACGTCGGCACCGGCGCCGAGGTGCAGCGCCCGCTGGCCACCGTGGTGATCGGCGGCATCCTCTCCTCCACCCTGCTGACACTGCTGGTGCTGCCCGCCCTCTACCGGCTGGCCTACGGTCGGGCCAGCACCGCGGCAGACGCGCCGGCAGCGGCCGCACCCTGAGCGTTGCACGGCGCTCCCCGGTTTCAGCACAGGCCCAGGCGCGCGAGCTCCGCCTCGAAGCCTGCCCGGTCCACGTAGCGGATGGTCTGCCAGCCCGCCGCCTGCGCCCGCTCCACGTTGCTCTGCAGGTCATCGACGAACAGGATCTCCCCCGGCGGCAGTGCCAAGCGCGCGGCGATATCATGAAACAGCGTGGGGTCGCGCTTGCCCTTGCCGAGGTGGTAACTGTTGTACACGTGATCGAAATGGCGGAAGAACCGGTCGCGTCCGTCCAACCAGTCCAGCCAGTGCATCTGGTCGCTGAGGATGCCGGTGACATAGCCGCGCGCACGCCAGTGCCGGACATGCTCGATGATCCAGGGACGCAGGACGAAGGCAGCCAGCACGCGCTGCGTGAGTTCCGCGTCGGCACCCCGCAGCCCCGCGTCCGCGCGCATGGCCGCCCAGAACGCCTGCTCGGTCCCCCAGCCCAGCACGAAGCCCGACTCGTACACCACCCGCCGGGCGACGCGCATCACCGCTGTCGGATCCAGCCCCTGCTCCTCGGCCATGGCGGCCAGCTCGTTGCGGAAGCCCTCCTCGGCGATCACCCCGCCGTAATCCAGCAACACGGCACTCACGGGCGGTTTGGACATCGCTGTGATCCTTGCAAATCAGGCCATTATAAACCACCCGGGCGCCCGGACACCGGCGCCGCCGCGGTTTCAATCGGCGGCCAATACCATTATGCTTCCCCCTCGTTTCAAGCTTCCGCAGTCGCTGCCAGGCCTCAATGCAAATACCGGTCAGCCAGGCCCTCGTTCGATTCCTGGAACAGCTGGGTGTGCAGTGCATTTTCGGTATCCCCGGCTCGCATATCCTGCCGGTCTACGATGGCATCTACGATTCCCCCATCCGCTCGGTGCTGGTCAAGCACGAGCAGGCCGCCGCATTCATGGCCGGCGGGCACGCGCGCATGACGGGCGGCGTCGGCGCCTGCATCACCACCGCCGGCCCCGGCGCCACCAACCTGGTGACCGGCATCGCCAGCGCCTACACCGACAACCTGCCGGTCATCGCCATCACCGGGGAAGCGCCCACCCACATCTTCGGCAAGGGCGGCCTGCAGGAAAGCTCGGGCGAAGGCGGCAGCGTGGACCAGGTCGCCCTGTTCGCCGGCATCACCCGCTATCACAAACTGGTCGAACGCACCGACTACCTGGCCAGCGTGCTAAACCAGGCCGCCAAGCATCTGCTCTCCGACACGCCGGGACCGGTGGTGCTGAGCATCCCCTTCAATGTACAGAAAGAGCCGGTGGACGCGTCCATCCTCGAGCAGGTGATATTCAGCCGCAGCGGCAGCGCACCGGTGATCCCCGCGCAGTACATCGACGCCAGCCTGGCGCTGCTGCGCACCGCCGAACGCCCGCTCATCATCGCGGGCTATGGCTGTATCCGCGCCGGCACCCGGGATGCCCTGCGCCGGCTCAGTACGCGACTCAATATCCCCGTGACCAGCAGCCTGAAGGCGAAGGGTGCGGTCGACGAGCGCGCGGCGCTGGCGCTCGGCAGCCTGGGCGTCACCTCCGGCGGCTACGCCCTGCGCTACCTCGAGCAGGAGGCCGACCTGGTCCTGGTCTTGGGCGCGGGTTTCAACGAACGCACCAGTTACGTCTGGGACCGGCAGTTGCTCGCCGGCAAGCAGATCATCCAGGTCGACAACAACGCGCAGCAACTGCAGAAGGTGTTTCGTGCCGACCTGGCGATCCACGCGGACCTGGGCGCTTACCTGCGCGCACTGGACGCCGCCGTCGTGGCGCAGGCTGTCCCCGCCAAGGCGCCGGTCGACGTGCCGGCATTCATTGCCGCGGCGCAGCGCGATATCGATGCGGCCGGCCAGCGTATCTTCAACCGGCAGTTCGATCACGTGCAGGCCTTCTATTGCTGGCTGGAGCAGCAGTTCCCGGAAGGCCTGGTCATGTTCGACGACAACATCGTGTTCGCGCAGAACTTCTACCGCGTCTCCGGGCGGGACCATTTCTTCCCCAACACCGGCATTTCCTCCCTGGGCCACGCCATACCGGCGGCACTCGGGGCCGCCTGTGCGGCGCAGCAGCCGCTGTTCGCCATGATCGGCGACGGCGGCTTCCATATGTGCGCAATGGAGCTGATGACCGCGGTCAACTACGGCCTGCCGCTGAACGTGGTGCTGTTCAACAACAATACCATGGGCCTGATCCGGAAAAACCAGCACCAGCACTACCGCGACCGCTTCATCGACTGCGACTTCACCAACCCGGACTACGCGCGGCTCGCGCAGTCCTTCGGCATCAGGCACGCGCGCATCGGCAACACGGGGGACATCGCGGGACTGGCGGCGGCCATGGACTTTCACAACGGCATCAACCTGATCGAGATCATGATCGACCAGGATGCCTACCCGAACTATTCGTCCCGGCGCTAGTCCCGCATGACGGCAAACGCCACGCCGTGCCTCGATGATTGCATCGCGCGCTACCGCGGCATCATCCCGGAGCTGGACGCGATCGCCGGGACACTGGCAGCGGCTGCACCGGCTGCACTCGTCGCGCGCTACGAACAGTGCTACCCGCTGCTGGAACGGGCGCTGTGGTCGGGTCGCGCGGATTTCGTCCCGCTGCTGGACTGCTACCAGGCCCTGTTCCGCGAACAGGATGCGCTGATCCGGCGACAGGCGCAGGCCGCGGGTGCCGCCGATGACCGCCACGACTTCATCATCAGCATTCCCGTCGCCGACCGCCCGGCCCACCTGCATGCCTGCCTGGAGAGCATCTACCAGGTCTGCGAGGCCTTCGGTTACGGCGGCAAGGAAGGCGGCGTCCACGCACGCATCAAGGTCCTCGTCGCCGAGGACAGCCGCTACGAGGACAATATCCAGCAGCACCGGGAACTGGCCGAGGACTACCGGCGCAACGGCCTGCAGGTCATCCACTTCGGGCAGGCGGAGCAGTACGGGCTGCTGCAGGCCATCCCGGCCGCGACCCGCAAGCGGCTGGGCAACATCCTGACCACCCAGCCGCGGGAACGATTCTTCCTGAAGGGCCAGGCCGCGAACCGCAATCTCAGTATCCTCAAGTGCCTGCAGCTGACCGTAAACCGGGAGCGGACCCTGTATTACTTCGTCGACAGCGACGAATCCTTCTGTGTGAACCGGCTGACCGCGGCTGGCGAGGAAGCCGTCTATGCGCTGAATTATTTCCACGCCATCGACCGGATCTTCCGCAACAACGATATCGCGCTGTTGACCGGCAGAATGGTGGGCGATCCGCCGGTCTCGCCGGCGGTGATGGCGGCGAATTTCCTCGCAGACGTCACGGCCTGCTTCGAACGGCTGGCGCAGCTGCGCGGTAGCGCGGCATGCGAGTTCCATGGTAGCACGCAGGCAGGGGCGCAGCGGCTGGCCGCCGGCGCCATCTATCACGACATGGCCGGACTGTTCGGATACGAAAAACGGGACACGCCCTTTCCCTATCGCTGTCCGCTGCAGGGGGAGCACGACCATGGCGCCTGTCTGCGCACGCTTGCGCGCCGGCTCGCCGCCTTCTTCTTCGGTGAACACCTGACCCGCAGGACGCTGTTCGCCTATGGCACCGGGTTTGCGGCGCTGACTCCCGCGCGCACCATCTATCCGGGCAATACCATCGCCAACTACGCGGGCCTGAAATACATCATCCCCTTCGGCCACCTGCGCCTGCGCATGTCCGGCCCCACCGCCGGGCGCCTGATCGCCGCGGAGATCCATGACCGTTTCGCCGCCGCCAACCTGCCCCACCTGCACCGGCGCACGAACGAAGCCGGCCTGGAAAGGGCCTTTCGCCCCGGCGTGGAACTGGCGGAGCACAGCGGCCGGGAGCGCATCGACCTCTCGAGCGAATTCGAACGCCAGTTCTTCGGCGACCTGATGCTGTTCACCACCGAGGCACTGGTCAACGCGGCCGCTATCGACCGGGCCTTTGCCGAGGATGACATCACGCGCGTCATGGCACGCAAGGAGCAGGAGTTACTGGAACTGTATCAACAGCAGCACGGGGCCATTCTGGCGCAGGCGCGGCGACTCGATAAACTCGTGTTCCACGCGGGTCACTGGTGGGTGGCCGACCCGTCCCTCGCCAGCGCGCTGCAACAGGTCCGGACCTTCATCGACAACATTCACCACAACTTCGGCGCAGACTCGCCCGCCTGGCGACAGCTCCGGTCGGACGAACACCGCGCCGAACGCAAGCAGCAGCTGGCGCGGGCATTGCTGGATTACCGCAGCGAGCGCGCCGCCTGGGACAGCCTGTTTGCCTGAAGCCCGCGTGCGCAGACGCGGGCTGCTGCCGCCGGAATCACCACCCATTGCGGACTATCCCCACTGACGCGGCTGCCGGCGTCGGCGCGCAACGCCTGCGCGAATCGGCGTCTGGCTCAGCGCCGTGCGCTGCCGTTTTCGCCCAGAACCAATGCGTCCGCCGCATGGGCAATGATGCGCGCACGGCATGCGGCATAGACCGCCCGCGCCCGCCCCAGGGCCGCCTCGGGAACGTGGACATGGGAATAGTCGGCCCGGACCCGCTCGATCCTGCCGCTGTGGATCAATGGCGATGAATCGCCCCGGCCGGGCCTGCCTGTCTGGCTGAAGATCTGGTATTGCGCCTGCAACGGCGTATCCAGTTCCAGCCACCGGGCCAGCCGTTCCAGCAATGCTTCCGGATCCGCCAGGAACAGCGCCGCGTCGTAATAGGTGTAAGGCCGGGTAAGCGAGGCACAGAATGCCGCCAGCCATTCGAGGCGCTCGATATAGTAGCCGGCCGCCGCTGCCGGGGAGGCATAACGCGCATCCGTCCCCTTCCGCGCAAACAGGTCGACGATGCTCCTGATCGTCTGCTCCGGTTCCAGCAGCGCGACCAGGATCTTGATTGCGGCCGTCCCGAGCCGCTCGACATCCAGCGGGTAATCGTTGTGCAGCAGCTTGTCGAACAGATAGCGACTATCGGGTTTGAGTGTTTCGTAGGCACGGTACACCTCGAGTTGCCGCTCCAGCGCGGCGGCATTCTCGTAACCGAGGTGCAGCTCGAAATAGCCATTGATCGCGGGGTGCGAGCCGAGGATGTGCCCCGCCAGGCTGGTATAGGCCCGCATGTGGCTCAGCAGGAAGATTCTTGCGAAATGTTCTGGCATAGCGTCAGCACCGGGGGCGCGACGGCCGACGCAGGGTGCTCCGGTGATTCCGCGCCAGCGGACGGTGTACGCGACGGCCTGCCGCAGGGTCTAGTGTATGACAAAAGGGCGCCGCGAGCGCCAGCCCCGTGATCCTGCGCAGCCGGATCCTGACTGTCTAGCGCATGTCGTCTGCAGTGCGCGGGATGGTCCAGTGCCCGGATCGCGCCGGAATACCCCAGCGTTTGCTGACCGACGGTATCGTCCAGTGTGGCGTCGGTGCCGGTCTGTCCCACGGCCGGCTGAAGGACGGGATCGTCCAGAAGGCGTTAGCGGTGTCCTGCCCACCTGCATCAGCGGGATACGCAGGCGCCGCCTCTGCCGCGCTGGCGGCAGACGGCAGCAGGGACGACGCGGTCAGGAGACAGCCGAGCAACACGAGCACGAAATAGTTGTTCTTCATTTTTCCACCGTTTTTGTTGTTGTTCTCCACCACGCAACCGGCGTAATGGCTGGTGCAGTTTGCTTGATAGGCTACGGTAACGCGCAGCAGCTGAATATTGGCCGGAAGTACGATCCGGTCGAGGCCGGGTTGCCAATGGCGACCCGGCCGGCTCGTGCACGGTATTCCGAACGCGACCTCGCTTCCCCGGAGACTTGACGCCATCCTTTACGCGGGTGTAGCGTGGCCGGCACTGCGGATCAGACATCAATCCGATACGATGGTCCCTGGGTTATCCGGCTTGCCCGCTGTTCCTGCGGATCCGGAACGGGCGCGGATTCTGGCATTCTGTCCTAATGGGTGTCGCACATGTTCGAAACCGGTCGCATCGATAAGGGCAATCCGCCGTCGAGGTACCGGAACGGGCCGTGCTGTTTTGCGGCAATCGGAACACCGTCGCTTGCGCTTCACCGCCCTGCGCCCGATTCCCAGCAACGTCTGCCTGCATCACGCCCTGACGCCGAAATCGACAGCACCCTGAGCTGGATGTCCTTGCGCCTGTAGCGCCTGTCACGATCTTGCCACTCACGGTGCCAGCCTGCCCGGGCTGCGCACCCGCCACCTGCAACGAACACCCCGCCCCGAGCATGGCGGATATACGCTTGCATACCGTCCTGCCGCAGGCAGGCGCCCAATCACGGAGGAAGAACATGAACAGAATTTCGCTGCAGCGGTTGCGTCCTTTCCTGGCGCTAGCGGGTATATTGAGCGCGGGTTCGGCAAACGCCGCCATCATCACGGGCGCAGGCGTCGACACCACGACCACACACTACGTCATCGATGCCGCGAGCAGTGCGGTGACCCATGACCCGGGCCTGTTCGCCGGGACTGGCCCCGTGGCGGAAACCTATCCGGTATCCGGCGGGTTCGACGCGAATCTTTCGCGTTACTGGTGGAGTTATTATCTCGACGGCGATCCGAGCGGACTCCAGGGAGAATATCTCTTCGAATCCACCTGGCTGACGTTCAGCAATGCACACGTCGCAGGACCGACTGCGCTGGCAGGCTTCGTGTTCCCTGACTATTTCGTCCTGGTCAACGGCGATCAACTCTCAGGCGGCGGCGCCTGCAACATTCCGCTCGGCCCCAACGATTTCTGTTCCGGCGGTACGCTGGCGGGCGCGGCCTCCCTCACCGGGGAGTTCGCCGGCGGCGGGATTTCGCTGCACGGTTGGGACCCGGTCGTCGGTGGCGCCCTGTTCGAGGGATACAGTTACAGTATCGCCGCCAGCGCGGTGCCGCTGCCGGGCGCGTTCTGGCTGTTTTTGTCCGCTAGCGGTCTGCTCGGTATTTTGTCGCGCGGCAAAGGTGCGGGAACATGCCATCGCTGCGCGGCTGGATAGAGCGGGAAGCTATCTCAAGATTTGACAGTCCGGCATCGCCGAACCTGGCGTCATTCCGGCGCAGGCCGGAATCCGTATGTTACGGGTTTTCCGGATGCCCGCCTGCGCGGGCATGACGATGTTAGGCCACCTTAGGCCATTTTTAGCCCGGCTCTAGGACCTGGCGCATCATGCCCTGCGGCCGCGACCATTTGCGGTGTGCTTGCCTGGCGCACTACCAAGGGATCGGCTTGCCATCGCGGAAGAAACCGCCGCTGGGACCGTCGTCGGCAAGGCACGCCGCCCAGACGATACCGGCGGCACCTTCCTCGACGCTGCGCTCGGCATGCTCCCCGCCCATGTCGGTGCGCACCCAGCCGGGACAGACGGCATTGACCTTGATGGCCGTGTCCTTGAGTTCATCGGCGAGGATGCGGGTGACCGCGTTCAGCGCCGTCTTCGACAGCCGGTAACCGGGGCAGCAGCCGTTCATGTCCGACAGTTGGCCCATACCCGAGGAGACGTTGACCACCGCGCCACGCCCCTGCATCAGGGGAATCAACCCACGTGCAACACGCAGCGCGCCATAGGCATTGGTCTCCATCGATTGCCGTATCCGCTCGAAATCGGCATCGAACACGCTGGAACCGGCTGCGGGTGGGTAGGCATCGACGAAAATGCCGGCGTTGTTCACCAGGATGTCCAGCCGCCCGTAGGCTTCCCCGAGGTGGCGCGCCAGGGCAGCCACGGCAGCGCCGTCGGTGACGTCGAGCACGTGCGGGTGGACATCGAGTCCCTGCGCCTGCAAGGCACGCGCGGACGCAGCGGCCTTGTCGGCCGCACGCGCGGTCAGGATGACCCGCATACCCTTGCCGGCGAGCTGCCGGCAGGTCTCCAGTCCGAGCCCGCGCCAGGCGCCGGTGACGACGGCGAGACGTGACGTATCTGTCATGGCATACCCCCTACCGATTGATATCGAAAGCTGATCTAACGCGCATGCCCGTTAGGGAAACGCCGAACACACCAGAAATCCCCGTCGTAGCGCGCAGCGAAGCAATCTCATGCCATGCATCAGTCAGGCAGTGATTGCTGCGTCACCGTGTTCCTCGCGATGGCGAGGTCGTCAGCGGTTCGCTAACTGTAAACAGGGTCCGGCGCTGTCTGCAGACGGATCATACCCGTTTGCCGGGGGGGCGGTCCGGGTCAGCGAATTTCCGGAGACACAAGGTCGGGGCAGCATAGCCTCCGCCCGCAGCGCATCCGGTATCCCCCCGCTCATTGCCGTAACCGATATCCGGTTTTGAACATCCACCACACGACGAGCAGGCAGGCACCGAGGAACACCAGCACCATGGCAAGACTCAGGCCCACGCTGACGTCGGCGACTTCGAAGAAGCTCCAGCGAAAACCGCTGATCAGGTACACGACCGGGTTGAACAGCGTGACCGTCTGCCAGGCCGGCGGCAGCATGCTGACCGAGTAGAAACTGCCGCCGAGGAATACCAGCGGCGTGATCACCAGCATCGGGATGAGCTGCAGTTTTTCGAAATTGGTCGCCCACAGGCCGATAATCATGCCGAACAGGCTGAACGTTATGCAGGTGAGCACCAGGAAACCCAGCATCCAGACGGGGTGCGCGATATGCAGCGGCACGAAGAACCCCGCCGTCGCCAGGATGATCAGGCCGATGATGAACGACTTGGTCGCGGCCGCCCCCACGTAACCGATGACGATTTCGACAAACGAGATCGGCGCGGACAAGAGCTCGTAAATGGTGCCGGTGAACTTGGGGAAGAAAATGCCGAAGGAGGCATTGGCGATGCTCTGCGTCAACAGCGCGAGCATCATCAGGCCGGGTACGATGAAGGCGCCGTAGGTGACACCCTCCACGGATTCGATGCGCGAGCCGATCGCGGACCCGAACACCACGAAGTACAGCGCCGTGGAAATCACCGGCGAAGCGAAACTCTGGGCGATGGTTTCGAAGGCGCGCAGCATTTCAAATTTGTAGATGACGCGTATCGCGTAAATATTCATGACTTTGGTTTCACCAGGCTGACGAATATCTCTTCCAGCGATGTCTTGGTCGTATGCACGTCCTTGATCGCGAGCGCCGCATCCCGCAGGGCCTGCAGCAGATCGTTGATACCCGTATGGTTTTTATGCGGATCGTAGGTATAGGTCAGCGTGCAGCCATCCGCCGACAACTCCAGTGCCATCGGCACTAACGCCTCCGGCAAGGCAGCAAGGGGGGTCTCGAGCTCGATGATCAGCTGGCGCTTGCCGAGCTTGTGCATCAACGCCGCCTTGTCATCGACCAGCAGCAGCTCGCCATGGTTGATGACGCCGACTCGGTCCGCGATCGCCTCCGCCTCCTCGATATAGTGCGTGGTGAGAATGATGGTGACGCCAGACTCGCGCAGCCGCCGCACCAGTGCCCACATGTCCTTGCGCAACTCCACGTCGACACCCGCGGTCGGTTCGTCCAGAAACAGCACCACGGGTTCATGCGCGAGCGCCTTGCCGATCAGCACCCGCCGCTTCATGCCGCCCGACAGGGCCATGAGCATCGTGTTTCTCTTGTCCCACAGCGACAGGTCCTTCAGCACCTGCTCGAGGTAGGCAGGGTCCGGCTTCCTGCCGAACATGCCGCGGCTGAAACACAGGGTATTCCACACCTTGTCGAAGGCACCGAGCGTGAGTTCCTGAGGCACCAGTCCGATCATGCCGCGCGTGATGCGGTAGTCCCGGACGGTGTCATAGCCGCCGACGGTGACCGCTCCGCCGCTGGCGTTGACGATGCCGCAGATGATGGAGATGAGCGTGGTCTTGCCCGCGCCATTGGGACCGAGCAGGGCCAGGATCTCCCCGCGCCGGATGTCCAGGCTGACGTTCTTCAGCGCCTGGTAACCCGAGGCATAGGTCTTGGACAGGTTCGATACGGAAACGATGGGTTGCAATTCGCTATCCCGGGTCTGCTCGACATCAGGGGGCGCAGGAACAATGCCTGTCCCGGTTCAGGGTCAAGGCACAGTGTACTCAAATATTCCGAATGCGCACCTGGCGCGTTGTCCCCCCGGGATCACAATCCTATGTAGGAGCGGACGGCGTCCGCGTATCACCAACACACATGCCACCGAGGCGATAGCCAATAACTGAGACTAGAACTCCATCGAAAACATCGGCTTCACGGTAAAACCCTAGCCCGCATTCCGCTCAGCGGCGGCACCGCAATAGGCGACCGGGTCCTCAACACCGCCATCGACGCCCTGGATGCCGCAAGCAGCATTGAAACGGTGATAGCGACAGGCCTGTTACTAGACGCACTGAACAAGAAATATGGAAGCAATCTCCAACGGGCTGATTCTAGGGCATGAGATTGCTTCGCTGAATTACTATGACCAATATTTCAGTTTTATCCTGGTATCCGCTAATATAATCTAATCTTTTCCCGTTAATTCGCTTTCGTTATTGATCCCCTGCCAACAACTCCACAAATTCGGTCTTCTTATCACACGTCATTAACAGCTTGTCGGTAGAGCGCGTCATAGCAACGTAGAGCAGCTTGGCCTCTGCTGCAAGATCATGCTGTTTACCAGGCATATAACCGATACCTGAGATAGCGACCAAAGGAAATTCAAGACCCTTGCTACTGTGCATTGTCATCAATTTGACGCTGTCTTCGCCTGGTCTGAAGGATTTCTTTTCCTGCTGGGAATCCAGCCATTGTGTGGGAATACCTTGGGCATACAACGCCTGCTGCAGCTTCTCCCCCATCCAGCGTTGCGGATAGAGTACGCACATATCCAACCATGGCTTACCCTCATCGTGGATGCGTTTGATATTTTTAGCTACATACCGCGCCTCTTCGTTGAAGGATGAAAGTTGCTTTAAAAATGGCCTGTAGCCATGACGACCCGCCGACTGTGGCTCGATCAGTGGGATGTGATCCTCATCGGAATCGGCTGGCATTAGGTAATGCTTGGCAAAGTTGTAGGCATAACTAAGGATTTCATCGGTATTTCGATAGTTCAATCTTAGAATTGTGGTCCGCCCTCTCGCTTGAACACCGACGCTCGACAGACTGAAGTCCAATGCATTGCCTTTTTTGTAGATCGATTGCGCATCATCATAAAGCAGCAATAATGAATTAGTTTCCGGGTCAACCATTTGCACGATCAGCTGTAACCATTCGGCTTCAAAATCATGCCCTTCGTCTACTAATAACGCACCATACTGACCCTTGGGAATATAACCATCTTTAACAGCCTGAATGACTTGTGCAACTAGCCTGTCAATATAGCCAGGCCCCGATTCTGGTTTCTTGATGTGGTAGCGTTTAAGCATCTCACCGCACCAGTCATGAAAATGGTATACATGCACACGGTCATTGATCTCCTTATCCTGCATCAATGCTCTCAATCGCGCAGCCAGTGTAATATTGAAACACAGCACCAAAATCGGTTGAGGCAAAATGTTGGCGAGATAAAGACAACGATACCCAAGAATTAGCGTTTTCCCCGAGCCTGCCACACCATGAATGATGCGATGCCCCTCTCCCAGACTACGCGCCAGCTGTTCTTGCTGTATATCCATTACCTTGATGAGATCTGGCAGCATTCCTGATTCTGGCTGTACTTTATCAGCCTCCTCAAAGAGTGATATCTGCCCATTCCCAATACGCACCTCAGGGAACAGATGCCAACGTATCCGGTCGATTTGCGGCAAGGTCAGTTGACAGTTAAATCCAACATTGAACATATCCCACAGGCGTTTCTGAAATTCCTCCGCTTCAGCGGATTCAGTCATCTCGTCGCGGCAGATGACCTGATGCCAGGGCAATACGTCTACCAGACCATGAGCTTCAAATTGGCTACGGGTAATATTTGACAGTACAACTCCGTATCCGTATGGAAAGATAAGCCTGCCCTTGTAACTTCCACTATGCCTGACAAGCTGTGAATCTTGTTTCAACTGATTGACCAGTTGTTGAGTACACTGACGTGCCTGTTCAAGGGGGTTGCTAGAAGTGACAATTCCTTTGCTCGTATGTAACGTGACCGATACCGGGTCGATGCTTTGGATGGTGTCGAGCTTCCAGTCCTTCACCTCAAGCAGTAGCAGGCCTCTACCGGGATGAAGAATTACGAAATCTGTATAACGTTGCCGCTTGCCGACAGGCAGCTCGTACCAACAAAGGTAATCATCTTCCAGCAAGGCTTCCAGGCGACGCGCGAAGCGTTTCTCACCAGCCTGCATTTTTCCGAGACAACTATTAAGTGATGGAACAAGCGTAGCCATATCAATCTGAAATCTAGTTCCGTGAGAGACAAGTCATTGCTCAAAGCAGCGCAGGCCTGCATCTCGTACATGATGTACGTATATCGGACGGATTTTAATTTACTGAATACAATTAGTTATGCCAATCAAGCAAGAATAGATACTTAGGATCTGAGATGATTAAGATCAGGCCTCTACGCGCCTGCTGGAAAAACTCTGAATAATTGGGTAATTCCCGTCATTGCGAGCGGATTAACGCAATCTCTCCCTATCGAATCAGTCGGATGTAGATTGCAACGTCACTACGTTCATCGCAGTGACAAGTTTGTAGATGCGCCTGAGTAATTGGATTATTTAGCAACCCCTCCTTAACTTGCATATCCAGGTTGGCTCATCAAGCAGGCCTGATACAAGTAGAAATGCGCTCAAATCTACTGGCACACACGGTATGGGAATATGGGCAACTCACGGAAAGGGTATTGGGGTGCACCTGGAGGAGCAGGTCTAGTCCGTGAATAGAGTGACATAACTCGACTTGTTCACGGACGCCCTCCACTGCTACAAGAGTTGTACACAATTTTGGAAATGACGAATTCTGAAAGTCTGAGATAAATAATTCGGATTCGGATGCGCCGCCATTGCCCAGCAAATAACGGCGCTACAACAACACCCGCTCCACGCCGCCGTTTTTCACACGCTCGACGAAATCCCGCTGCCACTGCTCGCCGAGCAGGCGGCTGGCCAGTTCCACCACGATGTAATCGGTCTCCAGGCCGGTATCGTCGGCGTAGCGCGCCAGGCCCTGCTGGCAGGCCGGGCAGCTGGTGAGCAGCTTCACCTTGCCGGCGCCGACGGCGCGGTCGGCGCCGGTGAGATCCCGTATCCCCTGCCGCAACTCCTCCTGCTTGCGGAAGCGCACCTGCGTCGAGATGTCCGGCCGCGACACCGCCAGGGTGCCGGCCTCGCCGCAGCAACGGTCCGACAGCGTCACCGGCTGGCCGAGCAGTTTCGCCGCCACCCCGGTGGGACTGTAGGTCTTCATGGGCGAATGGCAGGGATCGTGATAGAGGTACTGCACCCCGTCCGCGCCGGCGCTGCTGATACCCTTCTCCATCAGGTATTCGTGGATGTCGAGCAGCCGGCAACCGGGAAAGATCCGGTGGAACTCGTAATCCATCAGTTGATCCATGCACGTGCCGCAGGAGACGATCACGGTCTTGATGTCCATGTAATTGAGCGTGTTCGCCACCCGGTGGAACAGCACCCGGTTGTCGGTGCTCATCCGGCGGCCACGCTCGGCATCACCGCCGGAGGTCTGCGGATAGCCGCAGCACAGATAACCCGGCGGCAGCACGGTCTGGGCGCCCGCCTCGTAGAGCATGGCCAGCGTCGCCAGGCCGATCTGGCTGAACAGCCGCTCCGAGCCGCAGCCGGGGAAATAGAACACCGCATCGGATTCATCGGTCACCCGGGCCGGGTCGCGCAGGATCGGCACCAGCTTGCTGTCCTCTATTCCCAGCAGGGCGCGCATGGTCTGCCGCGGCACGCCGGCGGGCATCGGCTTGGCTATGAAATTGACGACCTGCGCCCGCACGGGCATGGCGCCGGTGGTGGCGCGGGGCACGCCGCCGCGGCTGCGGCCACCGAGACGCCGGGCCAGCCCATAGGCGAGCCGCTGCCCCCGGTAGCCCCATTCGATCATCGCCTTGCGCATCAGCTTGATGGTGCGCGGATCGGTGATGTTGAGAAAGGCCATGGCCGCCCAGGTCATGGGGCTGGAACGCTTCTGGCCGCGTGCGCGCAGGATATTGCGCATGCGGATGGAAACGTCACCGAAGTCGATGTTGACCGGGCAGGGACTGAGGCACTTGTGGCAGACCGTGCAGTGATCGGCCACGTCGTTCATTTCATCGAAATGGCGTATGGAGACGCCGCGGCGGGTCTGCTCCTCGTAGAGGAAGGCCTCGATGATCAGACCGGTGGCGAGAATCTTGTTGCGCGGCGAGTACAGCAGGTTCGCGCGCGGAATATGGGTGTTGCACACCGGTTTGCATTTGCCGCAGCGCAGGCAGTTGCGGATGTCGTCGTTGAGCCCGCCCAGCTCGCTCTCCTCCAGCAGCAACGCCTCCTGCTGCACCAGGCGCAGCGAGGGGGTGTAGGCATTCTCCAGGCCGGCGCCGGCCAGCAGCTTGCCGGCATTGAAGCGATGCTGCGGATCGACCCGCTGCTTGTAGGCGGCGAAGGCGTCGATGACCGCCGTATCCAGGTAGCGGAGCTTGGTGATGCCGATACCGTGTTCGCCGGAGATCACCCCGCCGAGCGCGGTGGCCAGCGCCATTACGCGGTCGACGATCTGTTCCGCCTCGCGCAGCATCTGGTAATCGTTGGAGTTGACCGGGATATTGCTATGCACGTTGCCGTCGCCGGCGTGCATGTGCGTGGCCACGAACAGGCGGCTGGAACGGATACGTCCGTGGATCGCGGCCAGCCTGGCCGTGACACCGTCCCATTCGCGCCCGGCGAAGATTTCCTGCAGGGGGCGCTCCACCTCGCGGCGGTAGGAAATCCGGAGTTCGCGACGCAGCAGCAGGGCCAGCAGGGTATCCCCGGCCCGCACCTGTTCGAGCAGGCCCTCCGGCAGCAGCGGCGCATGCGTCGCCGCCGGCGCGTCCAGTTGCTCCAGCAGCGCGCGCCAGCGCGCCGCGACAGCGTGCAGGTGGCGACGCGCGGCTTCGATCTTGGCGCTGGCGATGGCACGGTTCTCCGCGCTGTCCTCGGCGTCCGTGGCGGCGTGGAGCTCCGGCAGTTCACCGCCGAGATAGTCGAGCACCGCGTCGATCACCGCCAGCTTGTTGCGCGTCGACTGCTCGATATTGATGCGCTCGATGCCCTCCGCGTATTCCGCGAGACGCTCCAGCGGGATCACCACGTCCTCGTTGATCTTGAACGCATTGGTATGCGCCGCGATGGCCGCGGTCCTGGCACGGTCCAGCCAGAAGCGCCGCCGCGCCTCCGGGCTGACGGCGACGAAGCCCTCGGCACCGCGCGCATTGGCCATGCGCACGACCACCGAGCAGGCATCGGCCACGGCGTCCTCGTCGTCGCCCGACACGTCGACCAGCAACAGCATCTTCGGCAACTCGCGCCGCGGCGCCTTGGTGCTGTAGCTCACCGCCCGGATATAGCGCTCGTCGAGGTGCTCCAGCCCGGATAGCAGGACATCGCCACGCGCGTCCAGGTAATCCTTGGTTTCAATGATCGCCGGGACCGCGCGGCGCAGGTCGCTGCCGAAGAATTCCAGGCACAGGGTGCGGGTGAACGCCGGCATGCGGTGCAGCAGGAACACCGCCGAGGTTATCAGGCCATCGCAGCCTTCCTTCTGGATGCCGGGCAGGCCGCCGAGGAACTTGTCGGTGACGTCCTTGCCCAGACCCTGCTTGCGCAGTGCGGTGCCCGGCATGCTGATCAGCTCGGGCGCGCCGACGGGCGTGCGACCGTCGCAGGCGTAGCGGGTGACCCGGAAGGTCACCTGTTCCTGCTCGTGGATCTTGCCGAGGTTGTGCCCGAGGCGCTCGACCTCCAGCCACTCTGCCTGCGGCGTGACCATGCGCCAGGACACCAGGTTGTCGAGCGTGGTGCCCCACAATACGGCCTTCTTGCCGCCGGCGTTCATGGAGATATTGCCGCCGATGGTCGAGGCATCCTGCGAGGTCGGATCGACCGCGAACACGTAGCCGGCCGCCTCGGCCCGCTCCGCGACACGGCGGGTCACCACCCCCGCGCCGGTACGCACGGTAGCGACCTCGCGCTCGATACCCTCGATACGGCGCAGCTCCACCCGGCCCAGGCTGTCGAGCTTCTCGGTGTTGATCACCGCACTCGTGCCGGACAGCGGTACGGCACTGCCGGTATAGCCGGTGCCGCCGCCGCGCGGGATGATGGTCAGCTCCAGCTCGATGCAGGCGGCGACCACGGCACAGACCTCGTCCTCCGTATCCGGACTGACCACGACGAACGGCATTTCGACACGCCAGTCGGTGGCATCGGTCGCATGCGACACCCGCGCCAGGCCGCCGAAGTCGATGTTGTCGGCACGGGTGACCCGCCCCAGGCGCCGGCGGATCCGCCGGCGCAACTCGTGCGCCCGCGGGAACCACGCCTCGAAACGCTGGACCACCGCGCGCGCCCGCGCGACCAGCGCGAGCGCCTGGGCATTGCCCTCGGCGCGCGCGACGATCTGGTCCAGCCGGTGATGCAGCGCGTGCACCAGCGAGCCCCAGCGCTTCCTGTTGTCGAGCAGATCGTCCTGGATATAGGGATTGCGGTCGATCACCCACATGTCGCCCAGCACCTCGAACAGCATGCGCGCCGAGCGGCCCGTCTTGCGCGAACCGCGCAACGCGTTGAGCACGTCCCACATATCCACACCGAGATAGCGGATCACGATCTCGCGATCCGAGAAGGAGGTGTAGTTATAGGGGATTTCGCGGATGCGAACGGGTTGCTGGGTCATGCGCATCGAACTGGCATCGGTTACGGGGTACCGCGCAACTCGTCAAGGGAAGCAGGCGGCCATTCTAGCACTGCTCGGCAGCCACTACCTGACGTCCGCCTGCAATATTCAAACCCCTTGATTACTAAGGAACCAGCTGCATCCAGCGCTCGGTTTGCGGAGTCGACCGTAGCGCCGGGCTGCGCACTGGCGCTGAATGTGTATCCGGTCCGATCTGCCCACCCATGCGGGACGCAGCGTCAAGCGACCAGACACGCGTGTACCGAACCGCCAGCTGGCCACAACCGCCCGGCCGCCGTCAGAATTCGAGGCGCAGGCTCAGCCAGCCCCGGGTGTCGAATTCGTTGCGCTTTTGCGGGTCGGTCTCCCGGTACAGGAAATCGCGATAATCACCGAACAGGTTCTGTACCACGCCGGATAACTCGGCGCTCTTGCCGCCGAGCCTGAATGCATAGGCCAGCCGCAGGTCGACCCGGTGATAGGCGGGTATCCGGTCGCCGTCGCCGAGCCACAGCTGATCATCGGTATAATACCAGGCGGCGCTGCCGCTGCAGCGCTCGTTGAAGCGGTGGCTGCCCAGCAGGCTCAGGGTATGCCGGGGGCTACTGGCCTTCAGCTCGGGTGAGTCGCTGTTCACGTCGGCCCAGGCGTAGCTGACCATCAGCAGGTTGCCCGGAGCAGGCCGCCACTGCAGTTCGGATTCGAACCCCGTGACGATGGCCGAGTCGTAATTGATGAAGGTCTGGGTGGTCGGCAGCGGGGACGGCAGCGCGCCCGGATAGTCAGCCTGGGTGATCAGATTGTCCATCGAATCGCGGTACAGACGCAGATCCAGGGTCAGGTGGGTCGCAGGAAACTCGCCGATGTAGCCGAGCTCCACGGATCGAATGCGCTCCGGGTCCAGGTTGCCCAGGCCCTTGAAACCCTGAAAAAGGGTACCCGGTGGCGCGGGAGGCGCCAGCGGAACAAGCAGGTCGGCATCCTGCTCGAAGAAGACCGGCGTGCGATAGGCCTGGGAGACGGCGCTGCGCAGGGTCTGTGTCGGACTCAGCCGATAGTTCAGCGCCAGTCGCGGAGACAGCGTGTCCCCGCTGATATCGGTGTATTCCCACATGGCGCCCAGATTCAGCAAGAGGGGCGTCGCCAGTCGCCACTCCAGGTTGCCGAACATCCGGTAGGTGCCGTTACTCCGCGTGTCAGCGTTACCGAAATAGAACGTACTGGTAATCTCGTCGCGCCGGGCGCCCAGCCCCCAGACCGCACGCAGATCCTTGCCATGCCGCCGCGTCCGATACAGTTCCAGGTCGAAGCGTTCGGGTGTGCCGTTCGCATTGACGGGCAGGATCATTGTACCAGCACGGGTCTCGATCAGCTTGTCATAATTGTGGGAGAACTGTAGCGACCACTCGTCATCGGACGTCGCTATCCGGCGCCAGCGGAGCTGTTCGAAGTGACTGCGCTTGCGGGTGGTGTTGAGCTCCTGGAATGGATCGTTGCTGAAGCCTTCCGCGCGCGGTCCCGCGCTGTAACCGAGCTGCACTTCCAGGCGGTCCTGCAGGTTAAGCTGGTGATTGGCCGCCAGGTTGACCATGCGCACGATCTTCGAATCGTGGCGGTCGTCGAAACCGTCGTCTGCCATGTAATCCAGGGTGAGGCGGTAATCGAGCTGCTCCCCGCTGCTGCCGTGGCGGTACAACGCGTCCTCGATGCCGTTGCTGCCCTTGCTGATCCGTAGGGTGTGGTCCGGGACCACGATCGGGTCCTGGGTGATGATGTTGATGACCCCGAGGAAGGAGTTGGACCCGTGAGTGGCGGCATTCGGGCCGCGTATCACCTCGATGCGATCGATATCATCGATGGCCAATGGCAGGTCGGTCCATTCCACGCCGCCGATGGCGGTATTGTAGACCGAGCGCCGTCCACCAGCACCTGCATGCGCCGCGAGAACTGGTCACTCAGGCCATGACTGGTCACTGAGTGGGTATGGCCGCTGGGTGAGCCGACCTGGAAACCGGGAACGAGTCGCAGCAGCTCATAGACTTCACGGGCACCGCTGGCCTCGATCATCTCGCGGTCGATTACCGTAATCGCCGCCGGAGCGTCATGCAGTGACTGGTGCAACCGGGTGCCGGACAACACGACTGGAATTTCGGAAAAGAAATCCGCCTCGTCCTGCGACCACGCCACGGCTGCCGGCGTCAATAGGCAGCACACGGTAAGTACCGCGTGCTGGAACAGGAAAGACCAAATCCGCAAGCTGATTTGCCTCATCGCTCTTATCGGCTAATGGCTGACGAGCGATCTATGGTAGCGCACAGGGAAAAGAAAAGCCCATATCCTGGCGGCGGTGAGCTAACGCACAGCAAGTCCTATCTTGAATACCTCTTGGGCTTTAGCCCAGGCATCCGGGCTTCCTCCTAAGGGTTCTACTTCAACCATTCGCGCGCGGTCGCGGTGACCGCCGATACGGCCGGATGTGAGATCCGGCGCTCGGTCGAGATCGCGTAGTACTGCTCGCGCACCGCCTCCGTACTGCCGATGAGACGCACGCCGTACTGCTTCGCCACCTCCGCCGCGATCGGGGTGGATATGATGAAGATCCCGGTTCCCGCCTGGCCGAATACCTTCATCAGGGCACTGTCGTCGAATTCCCCGACGATGCGCGGGTAGATACGCAACCCGTCCAGCCACGCCAGCAGTTTCGCCTGCACCAGGTTGGTCTCGCTCGGTATCAGCAGTGGCGCGCCATCGAGGCTGCGTGGAAAATCCTTGCGCATGGTCTGCGCCAGTTGCGGCACGGCGAGGAAACTGATGCCGCACTCGCCGAGCACGTGGCTGAACCCGCGCACGTTGATACCCGGCGGAATCGGACCGTCCGCGATCACCATATCCACCCGGTGCAGTGCCAGTTCCGCCAGCAGGCTAGCCAGGTTGTTCTCGCGGCAGATGATCCGCACCGGTTCGGACAGGGACAGGGCGGGCGCGAGCAGTCGATAGGCGATGGTCTTGGGCACGACATCGGCGATGCCGACCTTGAAAATCATCTGCCGTTCCGTTGGCAGATGGCGCAACGTGTCCTCGAGTTCGCCACCGAGCGAAAATATCTCGTCGGCATACCGCAGCACCAGGCGACCGGTCTCGGTCAGTTCCAGGCCGCGCCCCGCCTTGCTGAACAGCGCCTCCCCGATGCTTTGCTCCAGCTGGCCGATCTGGCCGCTGATGGTCTGGGGCGTAAGGTGCAGGCGTTCGCTGGCGCGCGCGATGCCGCCCTGCTTGGCCACCACCCAGAAGTAATGCAAGTGCTTGTAGTTGATCATGGCCCGTCGATAGTTCGTTTTTTTCGAATATTTAACAAATTATATTCGACTTTTTCTGGGCTTCAACCGACGCTACGCTGTGCAACGTACCCACTGACGAACGCCACCTGGAGGTGACCATGCAGATCGAGATACAGGCCCGGGATTTTCCCCTGACCCCTGCCCTGCGCACACACACGGAACGGCGGTTGGCCTTCGCGCTGAGCAAGTGCTACCGCCACGTCAGGCGCATCCTGGTGCGTCTGTCCGATATCAACGGACCGCGCGGCGGCGACGACAAGCGCTGCCAGCTGGAGGTGCAGTTGCCGGGCCAGGCGGTGGTGGTCGTGGACACCGGGTCCGACCTTTACCGCGCCATCAGCCGCGCCGCATCCCGCGCCGGGCAGACGGTGGTGCGCCGGCTCGGACGTCGGCGCGACAGCAAGCGGCTGCGGCTGCCTGCGCCGCGCGCGGTACCGGAACACGGCGACTGAACCTCAAGCAACTACCATTAACTGATCTGGAGAAGGATATGAACGCGAATACACCGATCATGCAATCGGCCAGCGCGATCCGCACGGATGTGCTGGCCACCAACCGGGTGCTGCGCAACACCTATGCCCTGCTCGCCATGACCCTGCTGTTCAGCGCGGGCACGGCGGGCGCGGCGCTGGCCCTGCAGCTGCCACACCCCGGTCTGCTGCTGACGCTGGCCGGCTATTTCGGCCTGCTGTTCGCAACGGTAAGATTCCGCAACAGCGGCCTTGGCCTGGTGTTTGTTTTTGCGCTGACCGGCTTCATGGGCTACACGCTGGGCCCGCTCCTGAGCGCCTACCTCGGCCTCGCCAATGGCGGCCGGATCGTGCTGACCGCCATGGGCGGCACGGGCATCATCTTCCTCGGCCTGTCGGCCTATGCGCTCACCAGCCGCAGGGACTTCAGCTTCATGGGCGGCATGCTCATGGCCGGCGTCCTGGTGGCGTTCCTCGGCGGGCTTGCCGCGCTGTTCCTGGAACTGCCCGCCCTGTCCCTCGCCGTGTCCGCGCTGTTCGTGCTGCTGATGGCCGGCATGATCCTGTTCGAGACCGGCAACATCGTGCACGGCGGCGAGACCAACTACATCATGGCGACTGTGAGCCTGTACGTTTCTATCTTCAACCTCTTCACCAGCCTGTTGCACCTGTTAGGCGCCACGGGCGGGGATGAATGATCGCGGGCTTGCACCGAGTCGCCGTGAGCCGCAGCTGCGGGTTCACGACGTGACCCCTGTCGCTGAAGGGGCAGATTCTGGTTCCTGCAGTCTGACGGCCGGCCTGCCACGCCGGCTACCAGAGCGGACCTGATCGGTTTCCTCGGCCAGTGTGCAGTAAAATCCCGGCACACTGGCCGACGGCACGACGGACCGCAACAAAGTTTTAGGCACGCCAGGAACACGAATCCGCAGGTCCCGGGGTATGGCAAAACCATCCAGCCGCACAGGCCGGCAGCACCGGATCTTGCAGAATCTCTCGGCAGTCGCAGTAATGACACCGGCCGTTGCATGACGACGTGCAGGCGCGATTCGCTCGTGCTTGCCGGAGGTGCGGCGCAGCGGCTGCAGGATACACCGCAGAGTAACCCGACGTAGCGGTCATGACTGACCCGCTGCCGCAACTCTATATCTCGCGCAGACCCTCGGAGGGTTCGATACGCGCCGAGCGTGTACCCGCCAGCCCCGCCGCAATCACCGCGGCACCGCAGGTCAGCGCCAGGGCGATGATATAGTGGATGTCCAGCAGCCGGCAGACCTGCTGGCCCGCCTCCAGCTGGTCGGACATCATGCCGTTGATGACCACCGCGGTTGCATAGTAGATGGCCACGGCCAGCGCCCAGCCCAGGATGGCGGTAAAGAGCGACTGCACCATCGGGAACCAGATGATGTCGCGGGTGCGGAACCCCACCAGCCGCAGGATCGACAGCTGCTTGCGCTTGCGCTCGACATTCGCCCACAGACTCGCACCCAGCGACAGCGAGAATCCCACCATGCCGATCGCCGCGATGGCCCAGTAGATGGCGGTCAGGTTACGGTCCATGCGTTGCACCGTTTCGATTTCCGCCGCACGGGTATGCACCTCGACGCCGATGGCCGCGAAGGCATCGCGCAGGCCCGCCACGTCATGGATGGAACGCGCGTAGAGCCGGAAGCCGGGGTAGCTGCGCTGGGCGTCTGCCGGCTGGCCGCCCCAGTCGAGTTCGGGCACCGCCCGCCCGTCGCGGAAATCCTCCAGCGCCTCCAGCAGCTTGACCGAGACGAAGGCACCGTCGCGCTCGAACACCCCGTCCGGGGCAATGGCCGCGACCTTCAGCTGCAGGTGCACGCGCTCGAGCTCGCCCTGGAAACGCCGCGCCAGACTGCCATCCAGCACGTCGCCCGCGCGGACGGCCAGCTTCTCGGCGCTGCCGCGCGTGAGCACCACCTGCTCGTAGCCCTCCGGCAACGGCGCGCCCGGCGCCAGCAGCGGATCACCCTGACCTGACGCGATCAGTTCCACCGGCAGGATGCGGGAGACCCGCGGGCCGGTGAGTTCGATGGTCGCCGCGATGCTGCGGGTACGCGGCACCAGGAACACGACCTCGGGCTTGCGGCGAACATCGTCCAGCCATGCCTGCTCGAAACGCCCGCTGCCCACGGGACGGATTTCGCGGTTGATCGGGTCTTCGATCAGGCGCTCGGTCATCGCGCCGACGATCCCGAACTTGAGTCCGAACAACACCAGCATGGGGCCGAGCACCGCCGCCAGTCCGAGCACGAAGCACACCGACATCTGCCACTCGTGCAGATAGTCCCGGCTTGCCAGCCGCAGGATCCTGAACTTGTTCCTGATCATGATTCGGCGCGGCTATCCGGCCGGGACGCGGCCTTGCCTGCACATGGGTTTGCATCTCGCGTATTCATCTCTGCCGCACCTGTCCCTGCCCTTGCATCGCTGCCCGCTGGTCCGCACGCCTCGCGGTCTAGCCGCTGACCACCGTCTCGGTCGTCTTGCCATCCTTCGAACGGGTGGTGCGGTGGGACAGACGCCGCAATCCGAGCTGCTTGACGTTGCGCCAGGCATGGCTGGCGAGGATGACCGTCGAATTGAACTCCTGCGCCACCGAGAGAAACAGCGTCATGACCTTCTCCGCGGCGAACGGATCCAGTGAGGCGGTCGGCTCGTCGGCGATCACGATCGCGGGGCGGTGCGCGAGCGCACGGCCGATGGCCACGCGCTGGCGCTCGCCTGTGGACAGGTCGGATGGCAGCTTGCGCAGATGGCCGGCGATGCCCAGCATCTCGGCGAGGTGTTCCACCGTGCCGTCACGCTTCATGCCGAGCACGTTGCGGCTGAGTCCGATATTGTCGCGGACCGTCAGGAACGGCAGCAGACCGCCGGTCTGCATCACGTAGCCGATATGGCGCTTGCGCAGGTCACCCAGCAGGTTCTGCCTGCCGTGCTGCCAGCACTCGACGACATCGATGGGATTCCCGGCTTCCTGCGGGCGGAACCGGAAGGCACCCGCCTCGGACGGCTGCAGCACGAAGGCCAGCATGTCCAGCAGGGTCGACTTGCCGCTGCCCGATTCGCCGATCAGGGCGATCTGCTCGCCCTGGTTGATCCGTAGGCTGGGTACCCGGAGGCGGAAGCCCACGCCCCGGGACGCGCGCTCCTTCACCACGTCGTGCAAGAGATAGATGGTGGTGTGCTGGGGTTCAGTTACCGGCTCTCGCACCTTCTTTAACCCCGTCAGCGGCCACGGCATCAGGGCAGCTGTTCCAGTTTGATCGGGTAGACCGAATCGCCGTTGACCGGCCCGCCGTCCAGACTGATCCAGAGATCGGTGTGGTCGTGCAGGGCGCGGTAGTAGCTGACCTTGTCCTCCAGGCGATTGAGGAAGGCGATCTGATCCTGTGTCGACCAGCTCTGCCAGTCGTCCAGCGACATGCCCATCACCTCGCCGGTGTAGGGCAGGTCCTCGATGTATTCGCGCATGAATCCGAGATCCGCGAGACTGTCGCCCGTGCCCGCCGTCGTCGCCGTGGTCGAGCCCAGGCGCTCGGGATCGCGCGCGGCGGTCGCGGCGAGGCTCTGCAGCTCGCTGAGGAAGTTCTGCGGCGACAGCAGGCCCTCCTCCGCCGCCTCGAGCACCTGCATGAGCACATCGCTCAGGTCCGAGAGCTGGTCGCGGCTGAGCAGTACCCGCACGTCCAGGGCGCTGCGCTGCGGATCGCGGAAGTCGCGGTCGAGCAGCCAGGCATCGAACATGGTGGGCAGCTTGCCGTCGGTGCTCTTGCGCAGGTAGCGCATGCGCAGCGCATAGCCCAGCTTGGCCACCCGCGCCTGCAGTGCGGCGAGCTGCGCGTCGTCGCTGGCCGGCACCGGGGCAGGCGCCGGGCGGTGCGTGGCGGCCATCCGCACCTGTTCGGTGATCTGGCCGGCCAGCGCATCCAGCACCCGGCCGAATTCGTCGACATCGCCGGTGGGCACGCCGTAGTAGAGGCTGCCGACACCCGGGAAGTCCGCCAGCTGCCGGTACTGCGCAGCATCCGCCGCGTGATCCGCCATGGTGGCGTCGGTCAGCAGGTGCAGCACGAAGATGGCGATCCCCTGTTCCTGCGCCAGTTGCCGCAGGCGTTCGGCATCCAGCCCGGTGCTGGAGAGCGGGTCATCGGCATCGCGTGCGCCGGCGTCGGTCACCAGCACGATGTAGCGGGCATCGTGCCCCGCCCAGTCGATCCCCTCGATCGCCTGTTTCACGCCGGCATAGGCATCCTCGGTGAAATCGCGGCTCGACACCCTGGCATCGCGCAGCGTTTTCAGGCGCGAGAGAAAACCCTTGGCATCGCGCCCCTCGTCGAGATCGACATAGGTCCGCACCAGGTAGTCCAGCCCGGGTGCCGCGGCGAGGTTGTCGCGGTAGGCCACCAGGCCGAAATTCATCTGTCCGAGCAGGTCGGCCGAGCGCAGGGTGTCGAATATGGTGCTGACCGCCGCGCGGGTGCGCTCGAGGTAGGGCTGCATCGACAGGGTGGAGTCGATGACGAACACCAGGCCCGCCGTGTAGCCCCGCTTCGCCTTGCCGTTGCCGGCGCCGCTGCCGGCGTCGGCGCTGGCCAACGGCACGCTGGAGACCTCCAGCATGCGCGCCTTCACCCCGCCGAGATAGACGTCCTCATAACGGTGAATGGGCACGAGGTAGAAATCCTTGCGGATATCGATGTGCCCGGCCGGCTGGATGGCGACCACGGGGGAATCGTCGGCGATCGCGCCCCGCACCGCGTCGTCGTACAGCCGCTGGTAGGCGGCGAGGTCGTTCTGCTCCGCGAGCCGGCGCAGGGAATCGCTGTCCCGGAACAGCAGCACCCGGTCGTGTCCCGCCGGGTCCTCGAACGCGGCGGTGAGGCCGTGGTTCCACTCGATGGTCTCGGCAGCGGGCAACCAGCCCGCGCGATCGCCGAAGCGGTTCGTACCGACCTCGAGCCATTCCCGCTCGCCCTGCTGCGCGCGGGCATAGACGTAGAAGGCGGTGAACGGCACGACCGGCTTGTCCGCCGTGCCGCCCGGACTGCCCGCGAGCCGGGCGCCCGGCACTGCGAGCACGCGCTGGTACAGGCTGTGTTTACCCGCAATCAGCAGCGGCCGGTCGGCGCCCCCCTCGGCCGCGGCGGTCACCGCCTGGCAGGCCAGCATGGCCATCACGAGCACAAGCAATGCGTTCCTCATCGTCACCTTCTCCCGGCAGCTCAGCGCCACTGTAGCAGCAGGCGCGCCGCCTGCTCATCCCCGGCGGCGGCGGCCCGCTCCAGACGTCCATGCAGATCTTCCAGGCGCTGATCGGCTTCCGTGTTGCCGGCGGCAGCGGCCATGCTGTACCACTTGCGCGCCTGGCCGGGATCCGGCTCCGGCAGGTAACTGGTGGCTGCCGAGTGGAAGGCCGGATCGGCCGCCGTGCCGAGCAGCATGGCCGCCTGCGCGTGGCCATGACGGGCCGCGTAGCGATACAGCAGGTAGGCATCTTCCAGTTCACCCCCACCCTGCAGGCGTTCGGCCTCGGCGAAGACCACCGCCGGGTCGGGCTGTCCGCCGCTGGCGCGCAGCTTATAGAGGAAGGTACGTGCACCCTCGCCGCCCTCGGTGACGGTGGCGACCCCGCCCGGCGGCAACGGCAGGTCGAGCGCCACGGATTCACCCGTGTCAGACGACGACTCCATGGCGGTCGCAGATGCGGGTGATTCAGACAGGCCAGGTGACTGCTGCGACGTTTCCTTGACTCCCGGGAGCGATGGCAGGGACGTCGGTGCCTCCTTGTCGTCCACCGGCACCAGCCAGACGGCGATGATGGTGATGATAGCGACCAGTGCCATCAAACCCCAGGTGCCGGGCCCCGGCCCGTGCCGTCTGGTCTCGCCTGCACTCTCTTCTTCGTAGTCCATGCAGTTCCCGTGTCCCCTGTTCGATTTATGGGAACGGGATTATCCCGAAACTCCGGTCCGGTTTAAACCTCACCGATGCTTCGCCGGAAGCCCTTGCCATACGCAGCGCTTGCTGCTAAAGACGGGCGCGAACAGCAAACGTCATGACAGGCCGAACCCGCTATTGACAAACCGGAACTGAAAGGCGCTACGGTGAACACGCTACGGCCGGCGCCACACGACGGGCGGCAAGCTGTGGGATGCGAGCATGTCCATTCAGCTTTACCAAGGTACCCTCGACCAGTTTGAGCAAGGTCTGCTGTACACCCTTGCCCGATACATCACGCGTGGCATGGGCCAGCTCGCACGCGCGGGCCAGCGTGCCGGCGTCCGCCCGCAGACGCTTGTAAAGGTTGTATTCCGCGACCGCCAGGGTCTGCTTTGCCGCGTCCTGCCCGATCACATACGCGTCGAGCTGCCGCTTGATCTCGTGCGGCACGGGCAGGATCTTGAGCGGTTCGAGCACCGAGCGACGGCTGCCCCAGCTGTCTATCACCCGCGCCGCCAGCCGCACGCAGCTCTCGCAGAGGCGCTCGTCCATGCCCGCTATCAGCGGAGTTTCACCGGATCGCGGTTCCCGGCAGAACGAACACCGCACCGTTTCGTCCGAGACATGCGACCGCCTGTGGCGAGTTCCTGCCAGATCCGTTTCAGCCATGCCTTCTACCGTGTGAACCGCGCCGCAGCCTGCAGGATGCGCCTGGCGCCCGCAGGGCGGTGGCACCGCTATCCCGGCGCCTGCGCCCTGTCGCGAACCGGGGCTTGTCGATAGAATCGGGTTTTGCCAACAACTGCCACATGGGTGTAACTGCAGGGCAACGGTTGCCGGGCGCGCATTCAATGGACAAGTCACTGCTGCGAATTTCCCTGCTGGGCGCACTCACCGGCCTGATGGCCGGGGTTCTGGTCACCGTCTTCAGGTTCTGCATCGAGTGGAGCCAGCAGTGGCTGCTGCCCAGCGGACGGATCGGTGACTACGAGGCGCTGCCTGGCTGGCTGCGTTTCCTGTTTCCCGTTACCGGGGCGCTGGCGCTGGCCTTGATCTTCGAGCGCCTGCCGCCGGGCCGCCAGACCGTCGGGATCGTGCACATGCTGGATTACCTGCGCTTCCGCAAGCAGGCGCTGCCGGTTTCCAACGCGGTGGTGCAGTTCTGTTGCGGCCTGCTGGCGATCGTTTCCGGCAACTCGGTCGATCGTGAAGGGCCGGGCGTGCACCTCGGCGCGGCGACCTCCAGCCTGCTCGGAATGCGGATCAGGCTGAGCGAGGATGACAGCTATCTGCTGGCGGCTGCCGGGGGCGCCGCGGCCATTGCAGCCGCTTTCAACACCCCGCTGGCCGGGGTGATATTCGTCATCGAGGTGCTGCGGTTACGCTATGCCATAAACAATATCGTGCCGACCATCGTCGCCGCGGTCGTCGGCGCGATAATCAGCCACATCGTCTACGGTCCAAGCCCGGCATTCGATATGCCGCCGGTGTCGATCGGTTCGTTACTTGAATTACCGGTGATGACGGTGATGGGTGTATTGACCGGCCTGCTGGCCGCCGGCTTCATACTGGCCGTGGAGTACACGGCAAGAATGACCGTCAGCTGGCGCCCTTTTCAGGCCTTTGTTACAGCCGGAGTCCTGACCGGCCTGCTGGCACAATGGGCCCCGGAGATCATGGGCCTGAGCTATGACGCTCTGAGCCGGATCTTCAAGAACGAGCTGGGTATGCAGACATTGCTGATACTCGTGCTTGCCAAACTTGTCGCCACGGCGTGCTCCATCGGCATGCGTCTTCCCGGCGGCCTGATCGGGCCGTCTCTGGTCATGGGCGGGTGTGTCGGCGGGTTTACCGAGCTGGTGCTGTCCGAGCTTCATACCCAGCAAGCCGGGTCCACCGGCTTCTACTCCATCATCGGCATGGTGGCGATGATGGGCGCTGTCCTGCGTGCGCCGTTGGCCGCACTGGTCGCATTGATCGAGTTGACCGGCAATCTGAATATCATCCTTCCCGGGATGATTGCAGTGGTATCCGGCGAGATTGCCGCGCGCGCGCTGATAGGCGATGCCTCTGCCTTTACCGCGATGCTGAAGGTCTTGCATGCACGCGAGGCGACCCAGGCGCAGCCTGCCGAGCAACTGCCAGCGGGGGATGATGACACGTATGCTGCGTCGGCAAAATGAACCGGAATGCTGCCAATGGCTGCGCCAGCCAGGCGTATTGCAAGCACCCGCCCAGTCAGGTGCGACGTGCGCCGTACGGGATAAACCAGCAGGCGGCCATCACTCCTCGGGCCCAAAGTACGCGCCATAGTCGGTGCATACCTGGCAGGTGGGCGCGCGGCAAGTGTAGACACCCTCGGTCATGCTGAGCTGCTTGTACAGGAACTTCTTCCACTTCAAGTCGTGCACGTTTTTTTGCCACCAGCGCCGCTCGACCAGGCGGCGACCGCCTGATCGGCCTAACGGAGGTCAGCGACGATGAATATCGGTGTCGCCTATGCGGACAAGTTCAGGCAGGTGTGGGTGAAACTGGATGTTCCGGAAGGCAGTACGGTGCGGGAAGCCATCGAACGCTCGGGGCTGCTCGCGCAGTTCCCGGAAATCGACCTGGAAAGGCAGAAAATCGGCATCTTCGGCAAGCTCACCAAGCTCGATGCCGTGCTCGAGGAAGGCACCCGCGTGGAGATCTACCGGCCCATCACGGCGGACCCGGAAACCGTGGAACGCCGGGACAGGGAGTAACTGCCGGATGTATCCAGACCGGCCAGCGTGTGGCTGGAAGCGCCGGGCGCGCGAGCGGTAGCGCGGCCCGCTGCTTCAAATCGAACGCCATCCCCGGGCAGCCGCGCAGGATCGGCGCAGGAAGGATCTGCTTCATCCCTGTATCTGTAATTCAGTTTTACCGCCACGCCGGCGCATATTTCTGTAGGTATAACAACGCCTTGAATCTGACCCGCGCGGCATGGATGCCATGACCCGGAAAGTTATGGTAAATAATTAAACTGATTTGAACGATGGCGCTTCACTGATGTTTCCCCAGCCCCACGGCAGACCCGGTGCAACTTCACAACCGCAGGGCGTCAAAGGCGCAGCCGACGTGACGGTACCGACAGGCAGGAACGCAGGCGACGGAGAGCAGCAAGACGGCATGATCTAACCGTACCTTCCCGAAGGGATCGAGTGCGTACGATCCTGCAAGGAATACGCTGGTATACAGAAGCAGTATGAAGTCCGATAGCCCGCAAGCCCCCGGTATCAGTCCGACACCCGCCCCGGTCCGTCTCCAACCCCGCACGGTTCGCCCCGCGACAGCCAATCCCGGCACGCGGCAGGTGCCGGCACAGCGCACGGCGCTGCTGGTGGCCGGGATGCATCGTTCCGGCACGTCTGCAACGACCCGGGTGATCAGCCTGCTGGGTGCCGATCTGCCGTCCAATCTCATGCCCAGCATGGCCTGCGTCAACGAAACAGGATTCTGGGAGTCACTCGATTTCTACGATCTCAATGAGCGGATCCTCGCCACGCTGGACTCCGGCTGGGATGACTGGCGCCGACTCGATCCGCAGACATCCCTGCCCGGGCTGAAGGCGCAGGCCAGGGAAATCCTCGAGCGGAATTTCGCGGAATCCGAACTGTTCGTGTTCAAGGATCCGAGAGTCTGCCGGTTGCTGCCCTTCTGGCTCGAAAGCCTCAGGCAGTTCGGTGCCGAGACGAAATGCATCCTGCCGTTCAGAAACCCGGTCGAGGTCGCGTCCTCGCTCGAGCAGCGTGATGGCTTCAGTCCGACCAAGTCCTACATGCTCTGGCTGCGCCATGTGCTCGATGCGGAACTGGGCTCGCGTGGCATACCACGCGCCTTCCTGAGCTATGCCGAACTGCTCGATGACTGGCGCGGCACCGCTGGCCGTATCGCCGAGCAGCTCGGCTTGTCATGGCCGGGTCGTCATGCGGACGCCGAGGGCGGGATCGACCGCTTCCTGGAGCATCGGCTACGCCACCATGTGACGGACGCAGCCAGCCTGCTGCGCAACGCCGGGATCATGGCCTGGATCAAGGACACCTTCAGGCTGCTGCAGGACCTCGTGCGCGATCCGGACTCGGCGACGGTCCAGGCGGCACTGGACCGGATCCGTAACGAATTCGACCAGGTTGACACTGCGTTGGTCGAGGCCCTGCAGAGCAGGGACACGGCCCTGCAGGAGGCGCGGCAAGCGCTCGTGCAACGCACCGCCGCTGCGGACGCGGCAACGGCACGACTCCAGGCGCAGGACCAGCGCATGGGCGAGCTGGAAGAGACTGCCAGCACACAGTCGGCCAGGATACGGGCCCTGGAGGCGGCGGTCGAACGCATGGAGGCCCGCAACGCCGAACTGGTGCGCAGGCACGACGCTACGGCACTGGAAATAAAGGAATACACGACGCGGCTCAGCCGGCACGACCGGCGCATCGCTGAACTGAACCGCTCCCTGAGCGAGCTCCAGGCCGACACGGCGCGGCAGGCGCAGGTGGCGCTGCGCTACCGGGACAGGTACGCGGCCCTGGAACAACTGAGCAACGGACTCCTGCAGCGTCTCAATGCCCTGCAGACAGCGCGTGCCTGGCGTTGCGGCCCGCTCGTCGTGACGCGACAGCAGCACGCGCATTCCACCGCATGGCGCGCGCGCGGCATGCCGCCCCGTCTCTGTGCCGGCAGGAGCCTGCAGCCCGCCATGCGGCGCCGCTTGCAGCGGGAAGCCGACAGGGTGCTCGCTGCCGGGCTGTTCGACGAACGCTGGTACATCGAGAACAACCCCGCTGTCGTCCTCGCCGGAGACGACCCCCTCTGGCACTGGCTCGTGTCCGGATGGCGGGAAGGCAGGAGCCCCAATCCCGTCTTCGATACCGGCTGGTACCAGCGGAAGTATCCGGATGTCTCCGCAGCGGACCTCAATCCGCTGCTGCACTACCTGGATTACGGGGCGGCCGAGGGCCGCGATCCCGGCCCGCTGTTCGACAGCGACTGGTACCTGGCGCAAAACCCCGATGTCCGCGCTGCCGGGGTCAATCCGCTGGTGCATTATCTGAACTTCGGCAAAACCGAGGGACGCGATCCCGGCCCGCTGTTCGACGCGGCCTGGTACCGGGAGCAGTACCCGCAGGTCGCCAGCTCGGGCGCAGACCCGCTGCAACACTACCTGCAGTGCGGCGCTGCCGAGGGCTGCAACCCCAACCCCCTGTTCGACAGTGCCTGGTACCTGCAACGGTATCCGGATGTGGCCATGGCGGGACTCAACCCGCTGGCGCACTACCTGAGCAGCGGGGCAGCCGAGGGCCGGGACCCGGGCCCGCGCTTCGCTACCACCTGGTATCAGTCGCGCTACGACGATGTCGGTCCGTCCGGACTGAACCCGCTGCATCACTACCTGCAGTACGGCTGCAGGGAAGGACGCATGCCACAGCCGCCGGCGTTCGACCCCGCCAGGGCCTGGCCGTCCGGCGCCATGGGTCTCCTGCTCATGGCCGCCTATCACAGTGACCCGGCCTGCGCCGCCCGGAGCTGGCAACGCTGGCGCGACGAACACCCGGACCTGGCCAGCATCGACTGGCAGTCGGCCCGGGTCATCGCGCAGGCGTCAGCCGCGCTGTCCAGGCACGAGACGGCAGCGGTCGATATCACGTCATGCAGCGGCATCAGTCAGTTTGACTGGACGCGCTTCGACCATCATGTCGACAATGCCGGCCCCTTGCTGCTGGCCCTGGAACAGGCGGGCATCCGGGTCATGCTGAGCAAGGGGGCTGCGATCCACCTGTCCGGCGTCGCGCCTGGCAGCGTCCGCCGGATGACGGATATCGATATCCTCATCGATCCGGAACAGATCGACCCGTTCATGGATGTAGCGGAAGCCTGCGGATGGAACAGCAAATGGCCGCTCGCGCGCAGCGAACTCAGGGCGTGCCTGCGCTCGTCCCGCCACTCGGTGCCGCTGAGCAACGGGGAGCGGCTGGAGGTCGACCTGCACACCTCCGCACTCCTGCTCAACCGCTGCCCCGATCACGACGCACCGATGTGGCAACGCGGCACGGAGGCCCGCTTTGGCGCCGCGTCCGTATTCCTGCCAAGCGTGACCGACATGCTGGTGCTGACACTCGGGCACGGCCTGCTCTACACGCCCCGCCCCATGGGCATCTGGGTCGGCGACGCCATCGCACTGATCGAGAGCGGCGCCGTGGACTGGGACGTCTTCCTGGATGAAATCGAACGCCGCGACATCGCGGTGTTCGCCTACACCGGCCTCGAATACCTCCGCGCCGCCCTGGCGCGGCCGGTACCGGCCTACGTGCTGGATCGTCTCGCCGGCCTGCTGCGCGAACCGTTCATCGGCGAGTTCCTCGGCCATGTCATCGCACCGCATCCGACGTCGCGGACGATCCGCCAGGACTGGGGGGCGGCGGCCTGCGCCCGCGCCGGCAAGTGGCGGTCACGGACGGATCCAGCGCGACAGGCGCAGGCTGCGGCGCCCCCCGGTCAGGCGGCGTGCCGGGAATGGCAGGACGCGGCGCGCCGCGCCAACGGCCGTTTTACGATCACGATCCCGGAGGATCTGCAGCAGGCGGGTGGGCAGGCGACCCTCGAGATCGGCCTGCCCACCGGGCTGATACCGCCGGAACAACCGGTCAGCGTCGCACTCACCTGCTTCGATTATCACGTATGCGAACTCGACCATTGGGAAGCGTCGGCCGACTTGCCGGCGCACGGCGCCGCGTTGCCCGACGGGCAGATCTGCCTGCGCGTCGACACGGCGCTGCTAGCGGCGTATTCGCTGCGCGAACTCGGCATTGAATGGCTCGTGCCGGGTTCCCTGGATGCGGCACCCGCCGGTGCCGCCACCGTCGCATACCGCTGGCGTGCCGCCAGCGATCGTCCGGCGTGCGCTGGGCAGGCGCGGACCTTGTCATCCGCGCCGCGCGCCGCGCGCACGACCGAACCCGGCAGGACCGGCTTCGACCTGGTCATGACCCTGCTGGTTCGGGACGAGGAAGATATCATCGCCGCCAATATCGACTATCACCGCGCGCAGGGGGTCGATTTTTTCATCGTGATGGACAACCTGTCCACGGATGCCACGCCGGCAATCCTGAAAGCCTATGAACGCGAGGGCATCCTCCATTACATCCCGCAAACGCGCGACGACTACAGCCAGGGCAAATGGGTCACCACCATGGCGCGACTGGCGTATCTTCGCTACGGCGCAAAATGGGTGATCAACAGCGATGCCGACGAATTCTGGTGGCCGTTGACGGCGACTTCCCTGGGCGAGCTGTTCCGGGGCCTGCCGGAGCACTGCAATATCGTGGAGGCCAGGCGCCACAATTTCGTAACGGTCGCGGGATCGGCGCGGGAATTCTATGACAGGATGATCTACCGCGAACGGGATTCGCTGAATCCGCTCGGGCAGCCGCTGCTTCCCAAGCACTGCCACAGAGGCCTGGAAGACATCGTCGTGGCCCAGGGAAACCACGCGGTCAGCGGTTTCGCGGCACCGCATGTCGCGCACCGGGAAATCGAGATCCTGCATTTCCCGTTCCGGAGCCTGCCGCAATTTCAAAACAAGATCGTCAAAGGCGGTGCAGCCTATCGGCGCAACACGGAGCTGCCGCCGGAAATCGGCAGCACCTGGCGCAATCTGCACGCAATGCTCAGCAACGATGGCCGCCTTCCGGACCAGGTGACAGCGCAGGTAAAGCATGCCGGCGAGATCGAGACGGGCCTGCGCCAGGGAGGCATCGTCGAGGACAGGCGCTTGAGCGAATACATGGCAGGCATCAGGTCGGCGCTGTCCCCGTCCTCACCCGGCAGCGGGAACGACGCCGCCACGCCTCGCCCGCGTCGCACCCCCGGCGGGTGAACCGGGCCAGCGCCGGGCGTCAATCCTCCCGCGGCTGCGCTGCCGTCACCCAGCGCGCGCCGGCCGGCGTAGCCTCCTGCTTCCAGAACGGTGCCCGCTGCTTGAGTTCATCGATCAGATAGGCGCAGGCCTGGAACGCGGCCTGGCGATGCGCACTGGCCACGGCAACGAACACGATGCGCTCGTTCGGCTTGAGCGGCCCGACACGGTGGATGATCACGCTCCCGACCAGTGACCACTGCGCGGTGGCGTACGCGGCCAGTTCTGCGAGCACCTTTTCCGTCATGCCGGGATAGTGTTCCAGGCGCAGTTCCGACACCCGCGCACCGTCGTTGAGATCGCGCACCAGGCCGGTAAAGCTGACCAGCGCACCGGCCCGCCCGCCACAGTCACGCCGCAGCCGTTCCAGCTCCGCGCCCGGGTCGAAGTCCACGGTCTGCACGCGCACCGCGTCCATCTCAGCCTCCCGTCACCGGCGGAAACCAGGCGATCTCGTCGCCGTCCTGCACGATCGTGTCGCGCGCAACCAGCGCATGGTTGCGCGCGGTCAGCAGCTTCGGCACGGCCAGCGCGTCGCTCCAGCGCGGCCCGCGCGCGCGCAGCCACTCGGTCAGTTGCGCTATCGTCGCAACCCCTGCCGGCAGCTCGATCCGTTCATCGGCAAGGCCGAGTTCCTCGCGCAGGCTGGCGAAGTAGCGCAGCTGCAGCATCAGGCAATCTCCGCATCCCACGCGCCGCTGCGCCCGCCGGACTTGTGCAGCAGCCGCACCTCCCCGATCACCATGCCGCGATCCACCGCCTTGCACATGTCGTACACGGTCAGCGCGGCGACGGCCGCGGCGGTCAGCGCCTCCATCTCGACCCCGGTCTCCGCGCTGACACGGCACTCGCTGTCGATGCGGACGCGGTTGCGCTCCGGCTCCAGCACCAGCTCGACCTCGATGCCGGTCAGCGGCAGCGGATGGCACAGCGGGATCAGCTCCGCGCAGCGCTTCGCAGCCTGGATGCCCGCGATGCGTGCCACGGTGAGCACGTCGCCCTTGGCATGAGCGCCGGCCGCGATCAATGCCAGCGTGTCCGGCTGCATGGTGACGCAGGCCCGGGCGCGGGCCACGCGCCGGCTGGCGGGTTTGTCGCTGACATCGACCATCCGTGCCCGGCCCTCCGCGTCGAGATGGGTCAGCCGGCTCATTGCTGCCACTGTGCAAACGGCAGGTAGCGCACGCTGTCACCGGGCTGCACGGTGGCGTTTTCGGCGATCTCCACCAGACCATCGGCCCAGGCCACCGAACTGAGGACGTCGGAGCCCTGGCGCGGGTAGGCCTGCGCCACCGGACCCTCGGCCGAGGCGCGCACCTGCACGCGCACGTATTCGCGCCGCCCTTTCGCGCGGCAGGAGAAATCCGCCCGCACCGGATAGCTCACCGGCACGGTATCGCTGCGCCCCTGCAGCCGGCGGATGACCGGCAGCGCGAACAGCAGGAAGGTCACGAACACGGAAACCGGGTTGCCGGGCAGACCGATGAAGGCCGACTTGTGTACGCGGCCGAAGGCAAGCGGCTTGCCGGGCTTCATGCGGATGCGCCAGAGCGTCATTTCGCCGAGCGCCTGCAGCGCGGCCTTGACGTGATCCTCCTCGCCGACCGACACGCCCCCGCTGGAAATGATCAGGTCGGCGCGCGCCGCGGCGCGCGTGAGCGCCGTGCGCGTCGCGGCGGGTGCGTCCGGTACGGTGCCAAGATCGATCACCTTGCAGCCCTGCGTGATCAGCAGCTCGTGCAGGAGATAGCGGTTGCTGTTGTAGATCCGGCCGGGCGCGAGCTTGTGGCCGGGCTCCACCAGCTCGTCGCCGGTGGAAAACACCGCCACGCGCAGCTTGCGGTAGATGCGCAGGCGGTCGACACCGACGGCGGCAACCAGGCCTATGTGCGCGGCACGCAGCACGCAACCGGGCTCCAGCAGGGTGTCGCCGGTCGCGATATCGTTGCCGCGCGGGCGGATGTTGGCTCCGGCCGACACCGCTGCGTCTGCGTCGAGCACCATGCGCGCGTCCTGTTCACGACAAACCTCCTGCATCACCACCGTGTCGGCGCCTGCCGGCACGGGGGCGCCGGTGAAGATGCGCGCGCACGTGCCGGCGATGAGCGGCACGCCCGGCATGCCCGCAGTGATGCGCTGGCTGACCGGCAGACCGCCGGCACGCGCCGTGGCGAGGTCCGCGCTGTTCAGCGCGTAGCCGTCCATGGCGCTGTTGTCGAAGCCCGGCACGTCCAGCGGCGCCGTCAGCGCCTCGGCCAGGATGCGCCCGCCCGCATCGGCCAGCATCGCCTTGCGCGTGCGGACGACCGTGCCGGTCTGTGCGAGCATGCGCTCGATGGCCTCCTCGACCCCGAGCAGCGGGACGGCTGGTGCGAAACAGGGATCGGCGGATGTGTTCATATCAACGCTCGCGCAGACGCGGCAGCAGCTCGGTCAGGTTGCAGGGACGGTTGCGTGCATCGAGTTGCGGCCCGATCAGCCGCGACCAGCCGGTCCTGCAGGCATTGGTCGAGCCTGGCAGACAGAAGATGAAGGTGGCATTGGCGATGCCGGCTACCGCGCGCGAGGCGATGGTCGAGGTGCCGACCTCGTCGTAGGACAGCCAGCGGAACAGCTCCCCGAAACCCTCGATGGTGCGGTCGAACAGCGCGCTGGCCGCCTCGGGCGTACCGTCGCGGCCGGTCAGTCCGGTGCCGCCCGTGGTGATGATCGCCTGCACGTCTGCATCCGCGATCCAGCGCGACAGCTCGCGGCGTATCAGGTAGATGTCGTCCGGCACGATCTGCCTTTCCGCCAGCGCATGTCCGGCAGCGGTGAGACTCTCGATCAGCGCCTGCCCGGAGGTGTCGTTCTGCTCGGTGCGCGTGTCGGAGACCGTCAGTACGGCGATACGCAGCGGCCTGAACAGGGCCCCGTTCTCGTGTGTTTTCATATGTTCGCTTGCCTGTTGCGGAATATCGGCGCCCGGGATCACTCACCCGCCCGTCTGGGCCATGAAGCGTACCACCTGTTGCGGCCGCTCGCTGAATTCATGGCGCTCGGGCTTGAGTGCGATGGCGCTGTGGACCGCCGCGCGCAACCCGGCGTCGCTGACACCGCCCCGCAGCAGGCCGCGGAAATCGAAGCTGTGTTCCTGCCCCAGGCACAGGTGCAGGCGGCCGTCCACGGCCAGCCGCACCCGGTTGCAGCTGGCGCAGAAATGCTGCGACAGCGGCGTGATGAAACCGATGCGCAGGTCGGTACCGGCGACCTGCACGTAACGCGCCGGGCCGCCGCCCGGCATGACGCCCGGCAGCAGCGTGTATTCCCGCTCGAGGCGGGCGCGCACCTGCTGCAGGCTGAGGTAATGATCCGTGGCGGCCTGGCCGGTGGTGCCGACCGGCATGGTCTCGATGAAGCGCAGGGTGAAACCGTGCGCGATGCAGAAGCGCACCATGGCGACGGTCTCGTCGTCATTGACGCCGCGCATGACCACCATGTTGATCTTGATCGGGTCGAATCCGGCGGCCTGCGCCGCCGCCAGGCCGTCCAGCACCTTGTCGAGCCGGCCGCGCGTGATGTCCCGGAAACGCGCCGGTTGCAGCGTGTCGAGACTGACGTTGATGCGCGTGATGCCGGCCGTGCGCAGCGCGACGGCCTGGCGCGCCAGTGCCACGGCATTGGTTCTGAGCGAAAGGTCCGCGATGCCCGGCAGCCGGGCCAGGCGCGCCACCAGCCGCGGCAGCTCCCGGCGGACCAGCGGCTCGCCGCCGGTGATGCGCACGCGTCGCACACCCAGCGCAGCGAACGCGCCGACCACGCGCTCGATCTCGCCGAAATCGAGCCAGTCCGCCGGTTCGCTCACGCCGCGGTAGCCGTCCGGGAGGCAGTAGCGGCAGCGCAGGTCGCAGCGGTCCGTGACCGACAGCCGCAGGTAGTCGATACGGCGTCCGTAGGGATCGGTCAGTACGGGGGCCATGGTTACAGGTCGCGCAACCGCTGGAACGGCTGGCGCAGGCTGCGATGCTCCGACACGGTCGGGTGCCGCTCGCGGCAATCGCGCAGACGACCCGCGTCAGCGCCTGCGGGGATGACCGGGTTCATGTGATGTCCTCCTCAGAGCCCCATTCAAACTAGCAAATCGAGTGCGCCCCCACCCTCCCCCGTTCGGGCAGGCCGGCATCAATCCCCTGAGAACCTTGGGGATGAGCGGCCGGCGGTACTCGCAGCCCCGCGCGGTTCGGCAGCGTCCAACCAGCCGACGATGAAGTCCGCGACCCCGGCCGGATGGTTGATGTCCAGCACGGGCAGAGCGCCGCATTCAGGCGCCGCGTCGCTGGCCACGGCGATGATGCTGCGGTCCTCGCGGCACAGCAGCGGGTGACCCAGTGCCGGGCGGTGCAGCTCGATCTTGGGAAACGGCAGATGCCGGAAGCCCTCGACCAGCACCAGATCGAGCGTATCCTGGTCGAGCGCCGCGACCAGTTCAGCCAGGGCCGGTTCGCGCGGCGGGCTGCATTCCGAGATCAGTGCGCGCCGCCGGTCGGAGGCGACCAGCACCTGGCGTGCGCCGGCCCGGCGCAGCTCGTAGCTGTCCTTGCCGGGAATATCGATGTCGAAGTCGTGGTGCGCATGCTTGATCATGGCGATGCGCAGGCCGCGCCGTGCGAGCAGCGGAATCAGCCGGATCAGCAGGGTGGTCTTGCCGGTCCCGCTGCAGGCTGCGAAGCCGAGGACCGGGACAGGACTGCCAAGCATGCGATCTGACGGGTCTGTATTCATTGATATCGGATTCAGCCGGAAAGGGGGGACAGACCACGTTTTCGCCCGGGTGTGTGCTTCAGGTGGCATCCAATGACGCAAACGTGGTCTGTCCCTAATTACCCTTCATACCCCTACTCAATGCCCCTCCGGCAGCACACCCACCTGCGGCAGTTCGGCCAGGCCGGTCTCGCGGGCATGCGCCTCGAAGGCGCGGTTGCGCCAGAAGAACGCGCCCGGCATGGTGGTGGGTATGACCAGCACATAGAACAGCGCACGTCCGAGTATCGCCGCGACCACGGCCAGCGGTGCCAGCAGCAACAGCGGCAGCGTACTCCCGGTTACCGACAGCCACAGCGCCAGCAGCAGGCTGGCGGCCAGCAGGCCGTTGCGCAACCGGTAGGGCCAGCCGTAGCGGGTGGTCTGCTGAAAGTGGGAAACGACACCCTCGTGTTCGGCGCAACCCATGTCGCGCGCGTGCACGAACAGACCGACTCCTTCCACCGTAAAACCGGCGGCCATGACGCTCCCCAGCGTCGCTGCCAACGCCGGGGACAGCAGGCCCTGCGCGAGCGCCAGCAGCCCCAGCAGCAGGCCGCCGAGGGCCAGGCCGGCGCCGATGAAGGCGGCGCCCGTGTGCCAGTGATCCCAGAACGGGCGCGCCTTGATGCGGTACAGCCGGTACATGTAGTAACCGCCCACGGCCAGCCCCAGCAGTCCTGCCGCCATGCTGGCGGACTTGAGCAGCCCGGCAAACGGGAACGTCGGCAACAGGGTGAAGCACGCATACCCGGACAGTCCGGCAAAAAACAGCGAGACACCGGCGATTTCCCGGCTCACCGGCGACAGGCGCCAGTTGTTGAAGCCGCGGTAGAAGCGGTGCGGCTTGCCCAGATGCATGTTGAGCCGGAACAGCCCGAAGCCGATCAGCACCAGCATGACGGTCAGGCTGGCCAGGGTGTCGAGCACGGCAAGGCCGGGCAGCGTGACCAGCAACGCGAACGCGCCCATGACCGCCTGCGTCGAGAGGGTGAACGCGACATGGGCGTTTTCATGCGAACCGAGCAATGACTTCAGGTTCCACGCGCACGCGGCACCCTGCTCGGGATCCAGCTGCGGCACGAACGTGTCGCTTGCATCATCCTTGTGATATTTCAGCGGCATGCTGTCCACGCGCCGCATATCCCGCTGCGTCACCCGGGTCTGCTGGAAGCGGATGTTCGGATGGGTGATGTCGGTACGCGGAAAACCGGGGATGCTGGTCTTCGCCTGGCAACGGCCCTCCGGGATGTTCTCGATCACGCCGAAATCGAGCGCCTTGCCGAGGCAGGCCGTCACGCAGGCCGGTTTCAGTCCCGCCTCCAGCCGGTCCACGCACATATTGCACTTCGTGACCTGGCCCTTGACGGGATCCAGCTGCGGCGCGTTGTACGGGCAGACCCAGGTGCAGTAGCCACAGCCGAAGCAGATGTCCGGGTCCTGCAGCACGGCGCCGTACTCGGCGAACTTGGTATAGGCCCGGGTCGGGCAACCTTTCAGGCACACCGGGTTGTCGCAATGGTTGCAGGCCATCGAGATGTTGATGCGCTGGTAGTCGGGATAGGTGCCCCCCTCGACGAAACCCACCGAGCGGAAGGCGATGTGCGCCGGGTTGTCGTTCTTCTCCGAGCAGGCGGCCTCGCAGGCATGGCAGGCGATGCAGTTGTCGGCGTTGAAGAAGAAACCGTGCTGCCGGTAGCGGTTGGGATTGTCGCCGATGCCGTCGTCGCCGTTGATGGCGAGGCTCTGATTGCGCAGCGCATGGCCTTCCGGCACCGTCTCGATCGGCTTGCCGTAACGGTTGGCACTCTGGCTGGTCGGATCGTGCAGCCGGGCGTAGGCAGGTTCGTCGGGGCGTACGGGGAACATCGCTGCGCGCTCAGAAAGTGCGCCGTTCCATCGACAGGCGTGCCGCCGCCCACTGGTCGGCAAGCTTCTCGATGCGCACGGCAGACTGCTTGAAGGCCGGCTGACGCGAATAGGGATCGAGCAGGCCGAGGGTCAGCCGGTTGGCGCAGTCATGGTAGTGGAACGGCAGGAACACCATGTTCCGCGGCACCCGCTGGGTCGGCTGCACCATGGCCACCGCATCACCGCGGCGCGACACGAGGCGCACGTACTCGCCGCGCCGGATATCCAGCTCGGAGGCCAGGTCGGGATTGATCTCGATGAAAGGGATCGGACTGAACTTGTTGTTGTTGGCGATCTTGCCGGTCTTGGAGCGGCCATGCCAGTGTTCGATGAGACGACCCGTGTTGAGCCATACCGGATATTCGGCGTCGGGCACCTCGTTGTTGTCGACGAAGGGCAGCGGGATCAGCCGGGCGCGGCCGTCCGGGTAGCTGAAGGTCGCAGCCTCGGTATAGAGGCGTTTGCCCCCCCGCGGCGGCGCCTCGCCCTGTGCGCGCTGCGCGGCGGTATACGGCCACTGGATGCCGCGGTTGCGCTCGATCAGGTCATGGTCCATGCCCGAGATGTCCGCGAGCCGGCCGCGCGAGATCTGGCCCATTTCCAGGAAGATCTCTGCAGCGGTTTCCGGGAATTTCACCCTGCCGTCCCGGTTGAAGCGCTCCGCCACCCGGTTGAAGATCCACAGGTCCGGCTTTGCCTCCCCCGGCGGGCGGGTGACGGGCCTGACGCGGTTGATGCGCCGTTCGGTGTTGGTCATCACGCCGTCCTTTTCCGCCCAGGTGCCTGCCGGCAGGTAGACATGCGCATACTGGGCACTCTCCGTGTCCTGATAGCAGTCCTGCACGCAGCAGAATTCGAGCTGCTCCATCGCGCGGCGGATGCGGGCGGTGTTCGGCAGCGAGGACATGGGGTTGGTCGCGATCAGCCACAGCCCCTTGATCTGCCCCGCCTCCATCGCCTGATAGATGTCGGTCTGGAACATGCCGCGTTGCTTGGGGAAGAATTCCGGGTCGATATTCCAGAACCGGGCGATCTCCTCGCGGTGCTCGGGCACCTCGAGGTAGCGGTAGTTCGGCAGACCGGAACAGGACGACCATTCGCGCGTGCCCATGGCATTGCACTGGCCGGTGATCGACAGGCTCGTGCCGCCCGGCTTGCCGATGTTGCCGGTGATCAGGGCCAGGTTGTTGATGCCCACCACACCGTCCGAGCCGTGCGTCGACTGGTTGATGCCCATGGTCCAGATCTGCATGGCAGCACCGGCCCTGGCGAAGGTGCGCGCGACGACGCGAATGGTGTCCTCGTCGATGCCGCAGATCCTGGCGGCGGTCACCGGGTCGTACTTTTCCACCTCGGTGCGCAGCGCCTCGATGCCCGTCGTATTGGCGTCGATATAGCGCTGGTCCTGCAGGCCTTCCCGCAGGATCACGTGCATCATGGCGTTCATCAGCACGACATCGGTGCCCGGCGTGATCGGCAGGTGGATGTTGGCGTTCTGCGCCAGCATGGTCACGCGCGGGTCGACCACGATCAGCGGGAAGCCGCGCTGTTCCTGGGCTTCCTTCAGCCGCCAGTAGATGATCGGGTGCTGTTCCGGGAGATTGGAGCCCCAGGCGATCAGGCAATCGGTGTGTTCGAAGTCCTCGTAACAGCCGGGCGGACCGTCCGAGCCGAAGGAGCGCTTGTAGCCGGATACCGCCGAGGCCATGCACAGCGTGGTGTTGCCATCGTAGTTGTTGGTGCCGATCAGGCCGCGGGTGAGCTTGCCCAGCGTGTAGAACTCCTCGGTCAGCATCTGGCCCGTGGAGATGATGGCGAATGAATCAGGGCCGTGCCGTTCCTGTACCCCACGGATCCCGTCGTGCAGCCGGTCCAGCGCGGTATCCCAGGCGGCCGGCTGCCACGCCTCATGCCACCGGTCCCGCAGCAGGGGTTGCAGGCCCCGCCCGGCGGAGTCGAACAGTTCGTGTTCGAAGATTCCCTTCAGGCACAGCTTGCCGCGGTTGACGTCGGCATCCGCAACGCCGCGCGAACTGACGGGAACGCCCTCAGCGTTCAGCCCCACCTCGATCGAACAGCCGGTGGAACAGTAACCGCAGGTGGCATAGCGCCACTCCTGCACACCCTTGTCGGCGATCCGGATGGGGTTCTTGTTACCGCGCCCGAACAGCATGCGCTAGCACGTCGCGTGCCGGTTCATGGGACCGGCCGTCATGCAGCGGGCTGCCGTGCTGCCCACTGGCCACACCGGGATGCAGCACAGCACTTCAGTGCACGCGCCGGGTGGCAACCGCCGCGGGGCCGGCAGGCCTGGGTTCGTGCAAGCCGGGCAATGCCGTCTGCTGCAGGCGCAGGGGAATCTCCGGCTGCCGCTTGCCGGTCTGCTCCGTGACGAATTCCTGCAGGCCCAGTTCCAGGTTGAGCTCGACTCTGATCTTCATCGCTGTATCCTCTGTGCGTTCAACAAGCCCTGATCGGCGCTACACCGGCACGGCCAGGCTGCCTTAAGCGCTGCAATCTCTGTACCAGAACCGGTCCACCACCGGGGATGCCTCTAAGCTGCTGAATTGCAGCGGTCGTCATGCCGGATCGCACGCGTGTTGCGGATCCGGCTGCGCGGCGCGCGCACCATGTCGGCGCAAGATACGGGTCGACGCACCGCTTTGAATCCAGCCGGCGCTCCGGCCCCGCGACCGCCGCCACACGGCTGCATCATTAGAGTCGGGCACTGCGTACCGGACCGCGAGCACGCGCCCGGTTCGCAGCCGGGCGTCCGCACCGCACGGGTGCGGGACGATGGCGCGCCGGCGCGCTGCAGGTTCGCGTCGGCCGCGGGTCGCCCCGACCATGCGCGGGTACCCCTGCCCGCGCGCAGCCGCCGCCGCTGGCGGCACGGACGCGATCGCAGCGTGCCGCGCTGCGGACGTCGCTCGCTGTTGCGTACGCCGGCATGCGCAGCGCCGTCGCGCACGCTGTCTGACTGTCATCCCGGGTGTCATCCGCAGTCGAACAGCCGCACTGTTCCCGTGCGCTCGCGCGACCATGCGGCACCAAACCAGCACAACAAGCGGTGGTGAGCTGGCGTCGTGCAATGCCATCTGCCTGTAATACTGGAATTAAATTTCCTGGCATGTTTCGTGCTAGCCAGGCAAGCGACAGGCTGCATCCGGCCAATGCCGGTCGGGTGCAATGAGGCGGCGTAACTGCCGGCTATCGAACAATGGCGTTCTGCGCAGCGGTTCCAACCGCTGCGAAGTGCGCCATTTTTTTTGGCCATGACGCGGACGGAGACACCAGGCAGCAGGACCGGGACGGATACCGTGCAAGGGACACCTGCAGAGCCGCCACCCGGTCGACCGCCACCCGCCTGTCACGCGACACCGTACCAACACCACACTCAGAGAGAGATGATCATGCACACCCCGCTATGCACACGCCACACGCCGGTACTGACCGGCATCATTTGTACGGCACTGACCTGCCCGGCCGGCGCCGCCACGTTCACCGAGGCCCTGGTCTCCGGCAAGCCGGAACTCGACCTGCGCCTGCGCTACGAGAACGTCGACCAGGACAATCCCCTTGAGAATGCGGACGCGTTCACCCTGCGGACACGGCTGGGATACCGGACCGGGACCTTCCGCGACTTCGCTGCCTTCGTGGAAATGGAAAACACCACCGCCATCCTGGGCGACGACTACAACAGCACGCGTAACGGCAAGGTGCAGTACTCCACCGTCGCCGACCCCGAAGTCACGGAGGTGAACCAGTCCTATCTCGACTATTCGGGTTTGCGCGACACGCTGATACGTGCCGGGCGGCAGCGCATCGTGCTGGACAATGCGCGTTTCGTGGGCAACGTCGGCTGGCGCCAGAACGAGCAGACCTACACCGGCGCCCTGCTCAGCAACCAGTCGCTGCCGGACACCGTGCTCACCTATGCCTACCTCGACGAGATCAAGGACATCTCGGGCAACGCGACCGACGTCCACGCCCACCTGCTCAACGCCAGCTATGCCGGCCTCGGCTTCGGCACGCTGACCGGCTACGGCTATCTGATCGAGTTCCGCGACAGCCCGCTGCTGTCCCAGCAGACGTGGGGCCTGCGCCTGGCGGGGGCCACGGAGCTCTCCGGCTTCAAACTGCTGTACACCGCCGAATTCGCGCGGCAGTCCGACTACAAGGACGGCAACGATGCCATCGACGCCGACTACCGCCTGCTGGAAATCGGCGCCGAAGTCTCCGGCATCACCGGCAAGGTCGGTTACGAACTGCTGGGCGCCGACAACGCCTTCTCCTTCGAAACGCCGCTGGCCACCAAGCATGCCTTCAACGGCTGGGCCGACGTCTTTCTCAACACCCCTGACGGACAGGGGCTGGAAGATATCTACGTGCTGGCCAGCGGCGGCATCGCGGGGGTGAAGCTGACCGCCGTGTACCATGATTTCCAGGCCGACACCGGCGGCGCCGACTTCGGCACGGAACTCGACCTGCTGGCGGCGAAGAAGTTCGGCAAGCACTACGCGGCCGGCATCAAATACGCGAGCTATGACGCGGACACGTTCGCGGTGGACACCGACAAATTCTGGCTGTGGGGCGAAGTCAGCTTCTGAACGCGCCCTGCCTGGTACCGGCGCGGCCGTGGTGCGGGCGGCAAGCGGTCAGCGTGTGCCGCCCGCGCACTGCACCGACAGGATGCACGGAATGCACGGGCGGCGCCTGTTCATGCACTGTCCATGTGCAAATACACGGCGCATACGCTCCCGGCTATGGTGATTGTCGCTGTAAATCAGCGCATTGCCGTTATGGCACGGAAACTGCAAATTAACGAGTCGATACCGGCCGCAATGTCGCTGCCACGGGTATCACAGACTGAACAGTTTCAAATTGGAGGCAGCCAATGGCGGCTGCCGCGGACAACGGAGTCCACAGGATCGCACCCCGGGCGGCGGGGCGGGTCATGTGGGCTTTTTTTTTGATCAGAGCACGACAAGGAGCGAGCATGAAACACAGCAATCCCTTCCGGCGGCTGGCCGGTGCAGTCCGGTCATTGCAGCGTATCGGGACATATTGCATGGCGGGCGCCATGCTCGCCGCGGCGACGGCCACCCCGCTGTCCGCCGCTGCCGGCAAGCTGGAGAAGGAGGACCTGAAATTCGGCTTCATCAAGCTGACCGACATGGCACCGCTGGCCATCGCCTACGAGAAGGGATTCTTCGAGGACGAGGGGCTGTACGTCACGCTGGAACCGCAGGCCAACTGGAAGGTGCTGCTGGACCGGGTCATCGACGGCGAGCTCGACGGCGCGCACATGCTGGCCGGCCAGCCGCTCGGCGCCACCATCGGCTTCGGCACCAAGGCACACATCATCACCGCGTTCAGCATGGACCTGAACGGCAACGGCATCACCGTCTCCAATGACATCTGGGAACAGATGAAGGCGCATGTCCCGCACGAGAACGGCAAGCCGGTACACCCGATCAAGGCCGACTACCTGAAACCGGTGGTGGAGAAGTACATCAAGGAGGGCAAGCCCTTCAACATGGGCATGGTCTTCCCGGTTTCCACGCACAACTACGAGCTGCGCTACTGGCTCGCGGCGGGCGGCATCCACCCCGGCTTCTACGCACCCGAGAAGGGCGACATCACCGGCCAGATCCAGGCCCAGGCACTGCTGTCGGTCACGCCGCCGCCGCAGATGCCGGCGACGCTGGAAGCCGGCACCATCTACGGCTACTGCGTGGGCGAGCCGTGGAACCAGCAGGCCGTGTTCAAGGGCATCGGCGTGCCGGTGATCACGGACTACGAAATCTGGAAGGACAATCCCGAGAAGGTGTTCGGCGTCTCCAGCGAATGGGCGCAGCAGAACCCGAACACCCACAAGGCGGTGCTCAAGGCGCTGATCCGCGCCGCCATGTGGCTCGACTCGGGCGGCCTGGCCAACCGCAAGGAAGCGGCGAAGATCATGTCCCGTCCGGAGTATGTCGGTGCGGACTACGAGGTGATCGCCAACAGCATGACCGGCACCTTCGAGTACGAGAAGGGCGACAAGCGCTCGGTACCGGATTTCAACGTGTTCTTCCGCTACAACGCGACCTATCCCTATTACTCCGATGCGGTGTGGTACCTGACCCAGATGCGGCGCTGGGGCCAGATCGCCGAGTACAAGCCGGATGCCTGGTACATGGAAACCGCGAAGCAGGTCTACCGCCCCGACCTGTACGCCGAGGCGGCCAAGGAGCTGATCGCCGAGGGCAAGGCGAAAGCCGAGGATTTCCCCGATTTCGCCACGGAAACCGGCTTCCGCCCGCCGCAGACCGAGTTCATCGACGGCATCACCTACGACGGCACCAAGCCGAACGCGTATCTCGCGCAATTCCCGATCGGCCTGAAGGGCAAGGACAAGGTGAACTGAAACGGACGGTGCGTGACCGGCCGTACACAGACGAGGTAATAACCATGACGACGATTACACTGAAGACCTTCCGCAGGGAGGACTACCAGGAGGCCGTGCGGATGTTCGTGCTGCCACTCATCGCTTTCGCGCTGTTCCTGGCACTCTGGGGTGCCGCCGCGGCACGCATCGAGACCTCGCTGGGCCAGGTGCCGGGCCCGGTCGAGGTCTGGCGGCAGGCGCTAAACCTGGTCGACGAACATCGCGCGGAGCGGGCCAAGGAAGCCGCCTTCTATGAACGGCAGGAACAGCGCAACCGCGAGAAGCTCGCCGCCGATCCCCAGGCCGAGGTGCGCATCCGCCCGTACACCGGCAAGCCGACCTTCCTGGACCAGATCTTCACCAGCCTGAAGACGGTGTTTACCGGCTTTCTGCTCGGTTCCATCATTGCCGTGCCGATCGGCGTGATCTCCGGGCTCAGCACCAACGTGTACCGGGCGATCAACCCGATCGTACAGATCTTCAAGCCGGTCTCGCCGCTGGCCTGGCTGCCGATCGTTACCATGCTGGTCAGCGCGCTCTATGTCACCGACGACCCGATGTTCTCCAAGTCCTACCTGACCTCCGCGATCACGGTCACGCTGTGCTGCCTGTGGCCGACGCTGATCAACACGGCCGTCGGCGTATCGTCCATGGACCGCGACCTGGTCAATGTCGGCAAGGTGCTGCGCCTGGGCTGGTTCACCACGGTCTGGAAGATCGCCCTGCCCTCCGCGCTGCCGATGATCTTCACCGGCCTGCGCCTCAGTCTCGGCATCGGCTGGATGGTGCTGATCGCCGCGGAGATGCTGGCGCAGAACCCCGGGCTCGGCAAGTTCGTCTGGGACGAATTCCAGAACGGCAGCTCGAACTCGCTCGGCCGGATCATGGTCGCGGTATTCACCATCGGCATCATCGGCTTCCTGCTCGACCGCGGCATGCTGATGATCCAGCGCCGGGTATCCTGGGACAAGGATGCCGTGCTGCGCTAGTAACCGCGATAACCAAGGATCAACCAGGAGAGCAACATGTCAGGCGAACATCTCAACATCGATCACGTGTCCATGGTGTTCGATACACCGGGCGGCAGCTTCACCGCGCTGGACAACGTCAACCTGGTCATCGGCAAGGGCGAGTACGTGTCGCTGATCGGCCACTCCGGCTGCGGCAAGTCGACCGTGCTCAACGTGGTCGCCGGCCTGCTGCAGGCGACCACGGGCGGCGTCGTGCTGGACGGCACGGAAGTCGACGAGCCGGGCCCGGACCGCGCGGTCGTGTTCCAGCACCACTCGCTGCTGCCCTGGCTCACCGCCTACCAGAACGTCGAATTGGCGGTGAAGACGGTGTTCCGCCGTCAGAAGAGCAAGGCCGAGATGAAGGACTGGATCGAACACAACCTGCGCCTCGTGCACATGGAGCACGCCATGGACAAGCTGCCCGGCGAGATCTCCGGCGGCATGAAACAGCGCGTGGGCATCGCGCGCGCGCTGGCGATGCAGCCCAAGGTGCTGCTGATGGACGAACCCTTCGGCGCCCTCGACGCGCTCACCCGCGCCCACATGCAGGACTCGCTGATGGAGATCCACGCCGAGCTGGGCAATACCGTCATCATGATCACGCACGACGTCGACGAGGCGGTGCTGCTGTCGGATCGCATCGTCATGATGACCAACGGCCCGGCCGCCACCATCGGCGAGGTGCTGGACATCCGGCTGGCGCGGCCGCGCGATCGCGTCGCGCTGGCCGACAGCGCGGAATACAACCATTACCGCGCCGCCGTGCTCAAGTTCCTCTATGAACGCCAGCGCCGGCCGGGCGGCGGCGCGTCCGTGAAACAGGAAAAGGAACCCGCGGTAGCAGAGGAACCGGAGAAAACGCTCCGGGTGGTGGCCGGCACGGCGACGGGCTGACGGTCGCGTACCGTAACCGCCTCCTGCCCTGCTGACGGCATGCAGCGCCACGTCGCCGCTCCCCCACCCGTCACCGGTGTCATTCTGGCCGGCGGCCGCGGCCGGCGCCTGGGCGGCCGGGACAAGGGCCTGATCGAGTTCGCCGGGCAGACGCTGGTGGAACGCATCGCCGCGGCACTGGCGCCACAGGTAAATGAGCTGCTCATCAGCGCCAACCGCAATCTCGAACAGTACCGGCGCACCGGCTATCCCGTCGTTACCGACCGCTGGCCGGATTTCCGCGGCCCGCTCGCCGGCATGCTCGCCGGACTGGAACAGGCGTCCCATGAACACGTTGTGTTCGTACCCTGCGATACCCCCACCCTGCCGCCCGGCCTAGTCTCGCGCCTGGGCACCGCCATGGCGCGGGGCGACCGGCAGGCCGCCATGGTTCATGACGGCATGCGCGCACACCCGGTTTACTCGATGCTGTCCCGCGACTGCGCTGCCACCCTGCGCGCCCGCCTGATCGCGGGGCACTATCGCGTCGAGGACGCCATGACCCAACTGGATGCGGTAACCGTGGATTTCTCGGACCGGCCGGAGGCCTTCTTCAATATCAACGAACCGGACGACCTGCGGGAATTGGCGCGCACCGGTGAGACACCGTCCTGCATGCCCTGAGGGTCGCAACAAAGAGCAGTCGGCCAAATGATCGAATCGGCATCGGACCCCATTTCAAATCCCCACAAGAAAATCTCAGGCTGTATCCGCTCAGAAGGACTAGACGAAGCCCATTCACCCCACTCCTCGCCTGGCTGCATCCCTGGCAGCACTGTGGCTACCACAACAGATACACGCAAGCTGTGTGCTATGAGCCAGGTTTCCTGGAGTCGAGGTCATTTCGCCTCAGCCAAATGAATTCCAGATAATTTGAATTAATCCATTAAAACAAAAACTTATACATCGAAGAGACAGCTTCACCGGTGTCTCGATCTATCCCGTCATGGATAGCCATACTCCCCCGATTAATACTTGACTGTTTTACTCAGGTTTTTAGAATAATTCCCGAGTATTTTAGTCAGGCTTTTATCGCTTGCTATGTCAATACAAGGAGGATGGTCATGCCGAATGCTGAACTGTTGACGCCGTATGACACCCGCGAAGCCATGTATCACGAGGCACTGGAGGCATTTATCAGGACCAGCGCCGGGTACATGGATCTTGAGATACCGGAGATACCAGCGGTCTTGCTGACCGAGACAGCGCGTGCGCGTTGGCCGGCCGTTAATGTCAGGAAGTCGGCCTGAGCCGGTTTTGGATTGAGCCGTGCAGGAGAACAGCATATGAACAGCACGAACCAGGCAGTTGAAGCATTCGTTCGTGACGAGTACGAACACGGATTCATCACGCCAATTGAAGCCGACACCCTGCCACCCGGTCTCGACGAAGCGATCATCCGTGCCATCTCGGCGCGCAAGCACGAGCCGGATTGGATGCTGCAGCGTCGGATCGCGGCCTACCGGCATTGGCAGACCATGACCGAGCCGGACTGGGCCCACCTCAAGCATCCGCCCATCGATTTCCAGGGTATTTCCTACTACTCCGCACCGAAGGGCCGGAATGATGGCGCGAAAAGCCTGGACGAAATCGATCCCGAACTACTCGAAACGTATCGCAAGCTAGGTATACCGCTGGACGAGCAAAAGGCGCTCGCCGGCGTCGCTGTCGATGCGGTATTCGACAGCGTCTCGGTAGCCACCACCTTCCGAGCGAGTCTTCAGGAAGCGGGTGTGATTTTCTGCTCCATGTCGGAGGCGGTACGCGAGCACCCAGACCTGGTGCAAAAATACCTGGGTTCCGTCGTGCCGCATACCGACAACTTCTTTGCCTCGCTCAACAGCGCGGTGTTCAGCGATGGGACATTCGTGTACGTACCCGCCGGTGTGCGCTGTCCGATGGAACTGTCTACCTATTTCCGCATCAACGAGGCGCGAACCGGCCAGTTCGAGCGCACCCTGATCGTGGCCGAGCCCGGCAGCTACGTCAGCTACCTGGAGGGTTGTACCGCACCGATGCGCGATGAAAACCAGCTGCATGCCGCAGTGGTCGAGCTGGTGGCAATGGAGGACGCGCAGATCAAGTATTCCACGGTGCAGAACTGGTATCCGGGCGATGCCGAGGGCCGCGGCGGGATTTACAATTTCGTCACGAAGCGTGGCGATTGCCGCGGGGACCGTGCACACATCTCCTGGACCCAGGTAGAAACCGGTTCCGCCATCACCTGGAAGTACCCCAGCTGCATCCTGCGCGGCGACGGCTCGGTCGGTGAGTTCTACTCGGTCGCTGTTACCCGCGGCCGGCAGCAGGCCGACACCGGCACAAAGATGATCCACATCGGACGTAACACACGCAGCACCATCGTCTCCAAGGGCATCTCGGCCGGCGAGGGTCAGAATGCCTATCGCGGCCTGGTACGCATGACACCGAAGGCGGAGAACGCACGCAATCATACCCAGTGCGATTCACTGCTGATTGGAGGACGCTGCGGCGCGCATACCTTCCCGTATATCGAGGTGCGCAACCCGACGGCCAGTGCGGAGCATGAGGCCTCCACCTCGAAGATCGGGGAGGACCAGCTGTTCTACTGTCGACAGCGCGGTCTCGCCGAGGAGGACGCCGTATCCATGATAGTGAACGGTTTTTGCAAGGAAGTCTTCAACGAGCTGCCGATGGAGTTTGCCGTGGAGGCGCAGAAGCTGCTCAATGTCACCCTCGAAAATGTCGTCGGCTGAACACATTACTGATCAACGGAGCAAGCACATGCTGAATATAGACAAGCTGCAGGTAAGCGTGGAAGACAAGCCCATCCTCAATGGCCTGGACCTGAAGGTCGGGCCAGGTGAGGTGCATGCCATCATGGGCCCGAATGGTTCCGGCAAGAGCACGCTCGCCCATATCCTGGCCGGCCGCGATGGTTACCGCGTCGACGGTGGCAGCGTGACATTCGCGGGTGAGGATCTGCTTGCACTGGCGACCGAGGAACGAGCCCAGCGCGGACTGTTCCTCGCACTTCAGTACCCGGTGGAGCTGCCCGGCGTCAACAACATGGTATTCCTGAAGGCTGCTCTCAATGCGGTGCGCGCCGCACGCGGCGAACCGGCGCTCGATGCGATCGCCTTCATGAAGCGGGTGCGCGAGCGGCTCGCGCTGGTGCAGATGGATGAGACGTTCCTCAAGCGCAATGTCAATGCCGGCTTCTCGGGCGGCGAAAAGAAACGTAACGAGATTCTGCAGATGGCCGTGCTGGAGCCCCGTCTGGCGATTCTCGATGAAACCGACTCGGGGCTGGATATCGATGCCCTGCGTGTGGTCGCCGACGGCGTCAACGCCCTGCGCAGCCCGGAGCACGCCATGATCGTCGTGACCCATTACCAGCGCCTGCTGGACTACATACAACCCGATTTCGTGCACGTGCTCGCGGGAGGCCGCATCGTTCGATCCGGCGACAGGAAGCTGGCGCTGGAACTGGAGAAGAAAGGTTACGGCTGGCTGGATGAGGAGGAAGCGGCATGAGCGCAAACACTGCCATGACCCTGGATCGTTATCGCGAGACCCTGGCACAGGATCAGCCGCAGCTTGCCGCTGACAGCCCGCCCTGGCTGGCCCAACACCGTCGTGATGCGGCGCATAGCCTGCGAGTGCTCGGCTTTCCGCAACGCCGCCAGGAGGCCTGGCGTTACACCAGTATCGACCGGCTGCTGCAGCATGATTTCGTTCCAGACGCCGGTTTAGCCGAACCGGTCATCGACATCGAGCGTTGGCGACTGCCGCGGCTTGATGCACATCGGGTGGTATTGGTCAACGGCCGGTTCGTGCGCGGTCTGTCCAGCCTTGCAGAACTGCCCCCCGGGGTGACGGTAGGGGGCCTGAAGCAGCAGATCACAGGCAATTCCATGCTGCCAGCATGCTGGCTCGGTCTGACAGCCGGTGAACCGGCACATATTTTCAATGCACTCAACAGCGCAGCCATGGAGGACGGCCTGTTCATCCACTTAGGACGAGATCAACGGCTGGATCGACCCATAGAGGTTCTGCACCTGACGGATGTACCAGGCGCTCCTGTCGTGGCCCACTCGCGCAATCTGGTGCTGCTAGAGCCCGGCGCACAAGCTACGCTGGTCGAGCGTTTCGCGGGCATGGATGGCTCGCTGTATTTCAGCAACGGACTGAGCGAAATCGTTCTACTGGACGGTGCCGGCCTGGAGCATTACCGGCTGCAGGAGGAAAGCCATACGGCCTTTCACCTGCACAGCCTCTTCATCAAGCAGCACGAAGGCAGCCACTATCGCAACAGCGGTTATGTGCTAGGTGGCACCTGGTCGCGGACCGAGCTGACGATTGACTTCGCCGGTACGGCAGCAGCCGCCGAACTCGACGGCCTGTATCTTGCCGGCGAGCAACAGCTATCGGATGTGCATATCGACATCCGTCACGGCGTGCCAGGCTGCACGAGCCGGAGCCGCTACAAGGGTCTGCTGCATGGCAGGGGACGCGCCGTTTTCGATGGCCGCATCGAGGTCAGTGCGCATGCCGGTAAAAGTGATGCACACCTGCACAACGACAACCTGCTGCTCAGCCGCAACGCCGAGGTAGACACCAAGCCGCAGCTGGTAATTCATGCCGACGATGTGCGGTGTAGCCATGGCACCACTGTGGGCCAGCTGGATCAGGCACAGCTGTTCTACCTGCGCTCGCGTGGCATCGAAACAGCCGATGCGCGACGCCTGCTTTGCCTGGGCTTCGTTGGCGAGATCCTGGAACGCTGCAGGATCGCGCCGTTGCGCAAGCGGATCGAGGCCGGCATTTCGCGACGGCTGCTAGATGCAGGCGACATTATTGCGGAGCATTCAAAATGATCACGCAGCCTGCACAGAAACAGGGTACAGCATCCGCGACAGATCACACGGAGAAGGCAGTCATCGAGGCACTGCGCGCGATTCAGGATCCCGAGATTCCCGTCAATATCTATGACCTCGGCCTGATCTACGGGCTCGATCTTCGAGAAGATGGTCATGTCGATATACGCATGACCCTGACGACACCGGCCTGCCCGGTCGCCGAGTCGATACCGGGACAGGTAGAGTGCGCTGTGCGCAATGTGGCCGGCGTCAGCTCGGTTCGGGTCGAGCTGGTCTGGGATCCGCCATGGTCCCGCGATCGGCTGGATATGTTCACGCGCCTGGAACTGGGCTTGCTTTGACGACAGGAGGATAACGAATGGCTATACAACTCACCCAGGGCGCTGCGGCGCATCTTCGCAGGATACTGGAACAGCAGGAAGGCAGTGTCGGTTTGCGTCTGGGTACACGCAAGAGCGGCTGCAGCGGCTTTTCCTATGTCGTCGAGACTGTCGGCAGGATCGATGACGACGACACGGTATTCGAAAGCTGCGGGGTAACGGTAGTGGTCGACCGCAGCAGTCTCCCACACCTTGACGGCATGACGGTAGACTATGTCAGGGACGGACTGCTCAACGAGAGGCTGGAATTCATTAACCCGAATGCCCGGTCTACCTGCGGGTGCGGTGAATCCATCGCCTTCGGGGAAACAGCATGACTGCACTGTCCGACATTGTCTCGACCTTCGAGCTGCTGGGAGACTGGGATACGCGCTACCAGTACTTGGTCGAACTCGGGGAGCAGCTTCCACCACTAGAGGATCGGGCGCGTATCGAGCCAAACCGGGTCAAGGCCTGCATGAGCAGGGTCTGGGTGCATGCCTGGGAGGATCCTGCAGCACCGGGACACATACGCTTTGGCGGTGACTGCGATACCGGCATTATCAAGGGTGTACTGGCCCTCTTGATCCGGCTCGCCGACGGCAAGACAGTGAACGAGATCGACGCCATCGACATGGATGAGTTCTTCGGGCAGCTGCAGCTAGCCGAGCATCTTTCACCCAACCGCCATGTTGGCGTCTATGCGATGGTTGATCTCATGAAACAGCAGGCTGCTGCTGCCGCGACCAGGCTGCGCCGCGCCATCCCTGTTTAGGCATTCTTCCGCATCTGCGACCAGCACCCGACCCAACAATGCAGCAAGCAAAGCAGCACTTGTCACCTCCCGCTTCAGGCCCGCAAGGAAGCGCTGCATGAAGCTATAGCCACGTCTACAACTGACTCGAGTCATTCCTTGACATTGCCAACTTGGAGTTGAAGACCTGCCCGTGGAGGCGTGAGCGCACACGATGGAATGGTCCCGCGACGCTGGGAAGCTGATCGGCAGTACCGATGCGATCGAACGATTGCGGGCTTAGGTCATTCCTGAAGAGGGATGCCTGGCATGATGCGGCACGACCAGCCCCAGCGTCGCAACAATAACCAGTGTGCTCACGACCTCCCTGTGCCGGCATCCACAGGAAGCGATCAAGCCCAAGCAGCAGGCAGATATACCATCCCTGCCATTGGCAGGGACCGAACCGCCTCCGGCAATGATCAGGTTTTTCCGATCTATTTTTCAATTTATTCGAATTTTCCAGATGCCCGCCCGGGATTAGATTGTAATCAAGCCCCGCTGGCGAAGCCGCAGAGACTGAGGCGGCAAACGGCGCTCGTGGGGACAGACCTGACGTAATGGAGGCGCAACCATGATCTTCCGTCAACTGTTCGACAGAACATCGAGCACCTTCAGCTACCTCCTGGCGGAACGCCTGGGCGGCGAGGCGCTGCTGATCGACCCGGTGCTGGAAAACACAGATGACTACGTGCGTCTTGCCAGTGAACTCGACCTCCGCCTGGTACTCGCGGTCGACACCCACATACACGCCGATCACATCACGGCACTGGGGGCACTGCGCGCGCGAACGGGCTGCGCGACCGCGCTGGGTGAAATGACCCGGGCTGAATGTGTTTCGCTGCATTTGCGCGAGGGTGAAAGGCTTGCGGTGGACAACCTGCGACTCGATGTCCTGTACACGCCCGGCCATACGGACGATTCCTACAGCTTCCTGATGCACGACCGCGTGTTCACCGGTGACACCCTGCTGATCCGCGGTACCGGGCGCACCGATTTCCAGAACGGAGACCCGGCTGCCCAGTACCACAGTTTGTTCGGCAAGCTGCTGCGTCTGCCGGAAGATACGCTGGTGTATCCAGCGCATGACTACAACGGCATGACCGTAAGTACGATCGGCGAGGAGATGCGCCACAACCCGCGCCTGCAGGTGAGGGGTAAGCAGGAGTACATCGATATGATGAATGCGCTTGTACTCGACACCCCGCGACTCATGGACATCGCGGTCCCCGCCAATCGCGCATGCGGAGTACGCAATGCCGCATGATCCCGCGGACCAGAACCACGACCGGGAGCTGTTTCGCACTGCTGTCAGACAAGAGGAGTAAGTGAAATGAACATTCTCGACTCGGTATTTTTCGGCATGCTTGCCGGCCTTTTCACGCTGAAGGTGTTGCTGCTGGCAACTGCGGCGGTACTGCTGGTACACGTACTGGCAAAGCGTCCGGTGCTGAGCAGGGCCACGCCGGCACCGCCCCGGACCCAGCGCAGCCGGCCCCGGGTGGACGTCCATGCCTGACCGGCTTAGCGGCATGCAGGCTGTGGCAGCAATGATACTTCCAGCTCCGGCGGCAACGATGCGTTTAGCAGCAAACACGACGCTGCTGGCCGGCCTCTGGTGGCTTTTCGTCCAGGGCCGGCCAGATGCCTGGCTGGTCGGAGTGCCAGCGGTCGTCTTTGCAGCTTTCGTCAGCATCAGGCTCGGCTCGCCCGTCTGGCCAGGAATCAACCTGCGCGCCCTGCCCGCCTTTGTCGCCCTGTTCCTGCACGAATCGCTGCGCGGCGGGCTGGATGTCGCGCGCCGTACACTGGGACCGAAACTGGACATTACACCGGGCTTTTACAGCTATCGACTGCAGACCACGCATCCCGCGGCTCGTGTGCTGCTCGTTAACTGCATAGGCCTGTTGCCCGGCACGCTGGCAGCCGATCTCGACAGCGACCGTGCCGAACTGCACCTGCTCGACACCAGCCAAAATGCGGAGCCGCAACTGCGCCGCCTCGAACAGGCAATCGGGAGGCTGTTCGGCCTGACCACGGAGATCTCCGATGACTGAACTGCTCGCGCCGGCCTTGCTGGCCCTCATGCTCACCCTGCTTCTTGGCCTGGTGCGAGTGCTGCGCGGCCCACGCACCGGCGACCGGATGCTGGCCGCGCAACTTGTCGGCACGACCGGGGTTGGCATACTGCTGCTGCTCAGCCGGCTACTGGGACAACCCGCGCTGATCGATGCCGCGCTGGTATTGGCTCTGCTTGCGGCGGTTGCAGTGGCGGCCTTTACCGGCCGGAACGTGGAGGCGCGTGATGGTTGATATCCTGTCCGGCATCCTGATCCTGGCCGGCCTGTTTTTCTTCCTGGCCGGCAGCATCGGCCTGCTGCGGCTTCCCGACCTTTACTCCCGGTTGCACGCACTGACCAAGGCGGACAATCTCGGCCTGGGCCTGCTGGCGGCCGGCCTGGCGCTGCATGCGCTGGACGCATTCCTCGCGTTCAAGCTGTTGCTCATCTGGCTGGCCGTCCTGGCTGCCAGCGCGACCGGCGCCCACCTGATCGCGCGTCAGGCACGTCGCGGGGAGGCGGGATGAGTAGCCAAAGTATGCTGGTCTTCGACGTCCTGTTGCTACTCTCGCTGACGGGGCTGGCCGCAGCAGCACTGGCCGGTACCGATGCACGGCGCAGCATCATTCTCTTCATCGCCTTCGGTTTGCTGCTGGCCGTTGCCTGGGGGCGGTTGCAGGCACCGGATGTAGCACTGGCAGAGGCCGCCATCGGTGCAGGCCTGTCCGGCGCACTGCTGCTGGCCGCGCTGCGCCGGCAACCGCGCAAGACGTCGGGCGCACACGCTGACCGGAATCCCCACACGACAGGCGCCACGGCAATGCTGCCCTGGTCGGTCACGCTGCTGTGCGCGGCACTGGCCGGCATGCTCGCCTGGGCCCTGGGGCACGCCCTGGGCAACCCGCCCGGCGATACACTGCCCCGGGCCATTGCCGCAAACCTTGCAACCAGCGGTGTCAGCAATCCGGTGACCGCGGTACTGCTGAACTTTCGCGCTTATGACACGCTGCTGGAACTGGCAGTGCTGCTGACCGCCGTGCTCGGCATCCTGGCCCTGGGCCGGTCGACACCCGGCTATCAGCCGGCCGGTCCGGTGTTCGACGGCCTGGCACACTGGCTGGTGCCTGTGCTGATCGTGATGGCCGGCTACCTGCTGTGGACGGGCGCCCATGCGCCGGGTGGCGCCTTCCAGGCCGGCGCCATGCTGGCGGCCGCCGGTGTCGTGCTGCGCCTCGCGGGCCGGACCCGTATCGGACTGCCGAACGGAATCTCGCAACGCGCGCTGCTGGCAGCCGGGGTGGCCATGTTTCTCCTGGTCGGCCTGGCCCAGGTTGCCCTGGGACGCCCCTTCCTCGCCTATCCACCGGCCTGGGCCGGCGCCCAGATCCTGCTGATCGAAACCGCCGCCATGTTGGCGATTGCCGCCACCCTGTTGCTGGCGTTCGTGGGCGGACGCACAACGACAACCGCAGCGAGCACACGCGGCGGTACATCCGGGGCCGACAAGCGCACTGCACAGGAGCACAAACCATGCTGACCGCCCAGTGGCTTTACGGACTGACTGGATGCTTGATCATCGCGCTCGGACTGCGCAGCGCACTGCTGCAGGCTGCGCTCCTGCAGCGGGTGATCGCCGTCAACATCATGGGCAGCGGCGTGTTTCTGATGCTGATCGCCGTAGCCTACCGTGGCCCCGGCACGGCACCGGACCCTCTGCCCCACGCCCTGGTGCTGACCGGGATCGTCGTCGCTGTGAGTGCCACTGCACTGGCCCTGGCACTGGCGCGCCACCTCCAAGCGGAGCAGGAACATGACTGACCTGCTGATCGGACCGGTCGCCATCCCCCTGGCCGGCGCGCTCGCAACGCTGCTGCTGCCGCGTTTTGCCACGGCGCTCGTCATCGCGGTTGGCGTGGCGACCGCTGCCGCGGCAGGCTTTTTGCTCCATGCCATCGCCAGCCGGGGTGCAATGCAGTCCGACCTCGGCGGCTGGACGAACGGGCTCGGCATCGCACTGCGCGCTGATGGACTGACCGCACTGCTGCTGCTAATGACCGCCCTGGTGGTACTGGCGGCCAGTGTCTACGCCAGTGCCTATTTCCGGTGCGCCAGGCGCGCCCGCTTCTGGCCCCTGTGGCTGTTGCTGTGGACGGCGCTGAATGCCCTGTTGCTTTCCGCCGACCTGTTCAACCTCTACGTCACGCTCGAACTGCTGGGGCTGAGTGCGGTAGCGCTGGCGGCTTTCGGTGGCCAGCCTGCGGCCTTGCAGGCGGCCCTGCGCTACCTGCTGGTCGGCCTGCTGGGCTCGATGCTCTTCCTGGCCGGCGTCAGCCTGCTGTATGCCGGCTACGGGACGCTGGACATGGCGCAGCTGGCGCACGCCCTTACCGCCGGGCCGGTGGCCTGGACTGCGCTCGCCCTAATGACTGCCGGCCTGCTGCTGAAGACGGCCCTGTTCCCGCTGCATTTCTGGCTGCCGCCGGCCCACGCGAGCGCACCGGCACCGGTGAGCGCCGTGCTCTCGGCCCTGGTGGTCAAGGCGGCCTTCTATCTCGTAATGCGCCTGTGGCTCGATGTCTTTGCACCCGTGGTCACCCCTGCGGCTGCCACACTGCTCGGCCTGCTGGGCGCCGGTGCAGTATTGTGGGGATCTTGGCGCGCCGTGCGTGCAGAACGGCTCAAGCTGCTGGCGGCTTGGTCCACCGTCGCCCAGCTTGGCTACCTGTTCCTGTTCTTTCCGCTGCTGCAGGCCCTGCCACCCGGTGTGGCCCGCGAGCTCGCAGCAGGTGGCCTGGTCATGCTGGCCCTGACCCACGGCTTCGCCAAGGCCGGCCTCTTCCTGGCGATCGGCGTCATCCAGCAACGCTCCGGTCATGACACCATCCGCGAGCTGGACGGCACGGCACAGCGCCTGCCGGCCACGACCTTTGCCATCGCGCTGGCCGGTGTCGCCCTGATCGGCCTGCCGCCCAGCGGCGCATTCCTCGGCAAGTGGCAGTTGCTCGCCGGCGCCGTCACCACGGGCCAGTGGCTGTGGCTCGCGGTGACCGCCATCGGTTCGTTAATGGCTGCCGCCTATGTCTTCCGCGTGCTCGGGCATGCCTTCGGGCACCGGCCCTATCCGCAACAGCCGGTCACGGTGGCGCGTGAGGAATGGCCGGCCCTGCTGCTTACGGCCATGGCGGCGCTGGGACTGGGTCTTGCCGGTGCTCCGGTTTGGACACTGCTCGGGAGCGGGATATGAACTGGGATGCCTGGCTGCCGGCACTGGTGGTGGCGAGCTCATTGCTGCCGGGGCTCGTCATTTTCTTCCTGCGCGAAGGCAGCCACCGATTGCGCACCGTGCTCAACCTCTCCGGTGCCGTGCTCAAGCTGGTGCTGGTCGCCATACTGATTTGGGGCGTGTTTCACGAGCAGGTCTACGCGAGCCGCTGGACGCTGGCCCCCGGCCTGGAGCTGGTGCTGCATGCCGATACGCTGTCGGTACTGTTTGTCACCCTATCCACCGTGCTCTGGCTGGTCACCACCGTATACGCCATCGGCTACCTCGAGAACTCGCCGCACCGCAGCCGTTTCTTCGGCTTTTTCAGCCTGTGCGTGTCGGCCACCGTCGGCCTGGCGCTGGCGGGCAACCTGTTCACCTTCGTCATCTTCTACGAACTGCTAACGCTGGCGACCTACCCGCTGGTGGCCCACCGCGGCACGCCCGAGGCGCTGCGCGGCGCGCGCATCTATCTCGGCTACACCCTGGCCGGTGGCATGCTGCTGCTGATCGGCACGGTGTGGCTGCACGTGCTCGCCGGTGCGACGCCTTTCGCCGAGGGTGGCGTGCTGGATCGCCTGCCAGCCTCATCCCACCCGCAGCTGCAGGCAATCTTTCTGCTGCTGCTCCTGGGTCTCGGCGTCAAGGCGGCACTGGTGCCACTGCACGGCTGGCTGCCGCAGGCCATGGTCGCCCCGGCACCGGTCAGCGCCCTGCTGCACGCCGTCGCCGTGGTCAAGGCCGGCGCCTTCGGCATCGTGCGCGTGGTCTACGACGTATACGGCGTACAGTTCGCAGGCGAACTGGGGCTACTGGCCGTACTGGGCGGTGCCGCCGCCGTGACCATCGTGTACGGCTCGGTGCGGGCGCTGTTCCAGGATAACCTCAAGAAACGCCTGGCCTGGTCCACCGTCAGCCAGGTGTCCTACATCGCACTCGGTACTGCCATCCTCGGTCCGATCGGCACGATCGGCGGCGTCGTGCACCTCGTGCACCAGGGCATCATGAAGATCACGCTGTTCTTCGGCGCCGGCAACTATGCCGAGACACTGGGCATCCACAGGGTCAGCGAGATGAACGGGGTGGGCCGGCGCATGCCTGCCACCACACTCGCCTTCAGCGTGGCCGCGCTCGGCATGATCGGCGTGCCGCCGGTGGCAGGCTTTGTCAGCAAGTGGTACCTCGGCCTCGGTGCACTGGAGGCCGGCATGGCGGTCTGGGTCATGCCGGTGCTGCTGGCCAGCAGTGCGCTCAACGCGGCGTATTTCCTGCCCGTGCTGTACCGCGCCTGGTTCCGCACGCCCGGCCCCGCCTGGCCGGACGAGGCACCACGCAGTACGCGTCTCGAAACGCATGCGTCGCTGCTCTGGCCACCGGTGATAACCGCCACGCTGGCCCTGGCGGCCGGATTGTTTGCTGCCGCTCCCTACAGCCCGCTGGCCTGGGCAAGCCTCGTCGCCCACAGGGAGTACGGCCTGTGAATGCCATACTCCTGATCCTCGTCTGGTCCTGGCCGCTGCTGCTGGCGAGCCTCGCCGGCCTGCCCCGGGCCCGCTGGCTGGTGCCGCTCGCACCACTGCCCGCACTGGTCGTGGCCCTTGCCGTGCCGGACGGCACCCGGATCCCGTTACCCTGGCTGCTGCTCGGCACGGAACTCGGTCTGGATGCGACCGGCCGCATATTCCTGCTGTTCAGCGCGCTGCTATGGCTGATGGCTGCCATCTACGGCACCGGCACTGCGGGGCCAGACCGGCATGCCGGACGCTACCGGGTCCTGTTCCTGCTGGCCATGGCCGGCAATCTGGGCCTGATCGTGGCCGGTGATACGGTCAGCTTCTACCTCGGCTTCACCCTGATGGGCCTGGCGGCCTATGGCCTGGTCGTCCACACAGGCACGCAGCGGGCACAACGGGCAGCACGGCGTTACCTGGCCTGGACCATCGCCGGGGAACTGCTGCTGTTTGTCGCGCTGGTCACGCTGTCGCTGCAGCATGGCGGTGCACTGGTCTTCAGTGCCCTGCCGTCGAGCCCGCCGTCCGGTTTCACGGTGCTGCTGCTGATCATCGGCTTCGGTATCAAGCTGGCGCTGCCCGGACTGCATCTGTGGCTGCCGCAGGCCTACGCGGTCACACCGGTGCCCGCCGTCGCCGTACTGAGTGGTGCGATGATCAAGGCCGGCCTGCTCGGCTGGCTGCGTTTCCTGCTACCCGGTGACGCTGCACTCACCGGCTGGGGCGAAGCACTGATCGTGACTGGCGCCATCGGCATCGTCTACGGTACCGCGGCCGGATTGCTGCAGCAGCGGCCGCGCCTGCTGCTGGGCTATTCCAGTATCAGCAAGATGGGCGTGCTGACACTCGGCATGGGCGCAGCGCTCGCCTGGCCAGCCGCCGCACCCGCCATAACCGCTGCACTGACGGTTTACGCAGCGCACCATGCGCTGGTGAAGGGGGCACTGTTTCTCGGCGTCGGCCTCGTGGAACGCAGTGGACTGCGGCTGTGGCTGCTGGTGGGGCTGGTCCTGCTTGCCCTTGCCCTGGCGGGCGCACCACTGACGAGCGGCGCACTGGCCAAGTCTGTCCTTGCAACATCGTTACCGGCGGCAGCACATAATCTCGTGACACTGCTCGGCGCCACGACGGTCGCAACCACGCTGTTGCTGGCACGTTTCCTGTTCCTGGTCTGGCGACACCATGCCGGCGCTACTACACCACACGACAACCTGGCGGCGGGCTCATGGCTGATCCTGCTGGCCATGATCGCTGCGTTGCCTTTCGTAACGTCCGGAACCATTGCTGTCCCGGCCGACCCTATGCCGGTGCTCCTGGGTATGATCCTGGCCGCGGCGGCAGTGTGGATCTCAGTCCGCCTGCCCGGCCGCAACGCGTTGCGCCGGCGCCTCGCCGATGCGCGACACCATGCCAGGCGCATCCCCGCACAGGGTCGCCGTCTGCTGGTTCGCAGCATGCTGCACGTCTCGGATGCGGCACAGTCATGCTGGCAGTCCGCCGGTGTCGCGCTGCACAACTGCCTGCAGGCAGCCGAGACGCCGGCCCGGCCGGACGATGACGTGCGTGCCTGGACGTCGACCGGACTGGTCTGGTTGTCAGTGGGTGGCCTGTTGTTGCTTGCATTGATTACGGCGGCCTGAGCTGCGCCGCGCAGGAGGTCGGTAATGAAACGCTTCAGGAACATTCTGTTTGTCGCGGATCGCAGCGATGGACTCTCCATAGCGCTCGACAGGGCGGTCGCCCTGTCACAGTCCAACGATGCACGCCTGACTATCATGGACGTCGCACCGGATGCAGGCCTCGCCGGGCTCGTCCAGCAGGCCTACGACATCGATCTCAACGCGCAGCTAAGAAGGCAGCGTCTCGAAATCCTGGAGACACTGGCGGCGAGTTATACAGATGCCGGAATACCGGTCTACACAACCGTGGTTACGGGCACACCCTTTATCGAAATCGTGCATTCCGTGCTGCGCAACGGTCATGATCTGGTAATGAAGGTGGCGCAACAGGACAGTGGTCCCGCACCCTGGCTGTTCGGCAGCAGCGACCTGCACCTGCTGCGCAAGTGCCCGTGCCCGGTCTGGATCGATCACCCGGGCGCCGCAGCGTCCTACCGTCACCTGCTCGCCGCGGTCGATCCGTTCGATGACGAGTCAGGCGACCTGCAGCACCTGATCCTGGATCTCGCGACTTCCCTCGCCGCACGCGAACAGGCAAAGCTGGACGTACTGCACGCCTGGGAACTCCCTGGCGAGTCCATGCTGGCGAACGGCCGCGGACGCATCCCGCGCCTGGAACTCGAACTGATGCTGCAGCAGCGCGAACAGTGCCACCGCGCGGCGCTGGATGCCCTGTTGCAGTCCTACGGCCTCAGCAGTGCTGCTGACAATGTGCACCTCGTCAAGGGCAGGCCCGCCAGAATCATCTCAGCTCGGGCCAGGGACTGGCGCAGCGACCTGATCGTGATGGGCACGCTCGGCCGTACCGGCATTCCCGGGCTGATCATCGGCAACACGGCGGAGGATGTCCTGCGCCAGACGCAAACGGCGGTGCTGGCGGTGAAGCCGGGCAGCTTCATATCACCGGTGGCATGACCACGGATGACACGGCCTGCAACTATGCGTTGCCCGCGATTTCGCCTATAGTCCCGTGCATGCCTGAAGCCCAGCCCAGATCACCGGGATGTCTAACCTGAATTTGAAGAACCTCAGGTACTTCTGGGCGGTGGCCACGCACGGCTCCATCGCCCGCGCCGCCGAAGTCCTGTTCATTACGCCGCAGACCATTAGCGGCCAGCTGCGCGAACTCGAGGAACAGCTCAATGCCAGGCTGTTCCAGAAGACCGGCCGTAATCTGGTCCTTACCGATACCGGGCGTGTCGTCTTCTCCTATGCCGACGAGATGTTCCGGCTCGGCGACGAGATGCAGGATGTCCTGGCGGGTCGCAGTCCCGGTGCGGCACTCACCCTCACGGTGGGTATCGCCATGGTGGTACCCAAGCTGCTCGCCTATCGTGTGCTGGCGCCGGTCCTCGACATGGAGGAATCGGTACGGCTGGTATGCCTGGAAGCCCCGCTCACGGACCTGCTGGCTGAACTCTCGGTACACAAGCTTGATCTCGTGCTGGCCGACAGCCCGATCAGTCCGGCGCTGAACATACGTGCGTACAATCACCTGCTCGGCGATTCCGGCATCAGTTTTTTCGCCACCCGCAAGACTGCCCGCCGGTATGCGGCGCGGTTTCCGCAATCCCTGGACGGTGCTCCCATGCTCATGCCCACCGCCAGCAGCGCCCTGCGCCGCTTGCTGGAACTCTGGTTCGAACGCCAGCAGCTCAAGCCGCGGGTGGTCGCAGAATTCGAGGACCGCGCACTGATGAAGGCATTCGGGGAGGCAAATGCCGGCGTTTTCACCTCTCCCACGGCCGTCGAGGATGACGTGATCGCCAAGTACGGCGTGCAGGTGATAGGCCGCAGCGAGGAAATCAAGGAAAGTTTCTACGCCATCTCCGCCGAACGCCGTATCAAGCACCCGGCCGTATCGATGATTACCGAAATGGCCCGCAACGAACTCTTCACCACCGCCTGAATCTGGCGTAGGTCCGCCCTCGGCGGAACTGGCTGCCGCCCGCCCGGAACCCGCTCTTCCTTCGATTATTCCGATGTCTTGCCGGGATATTCCGACTGTATGCGTAGTCGCCGGCAGGGTAGTTTATTAAGCAATACCATCTCCGACGACGAGGTTCAGCGATGCAGATCGTAATTCACTGCAGCGGCTTTCCCCTGACCGACCCGCTCGCCGCGCATGTGCAGAAAAGACTCGGTTACGCACTGGGACGCAGTGCCGGCAAGGTGCGGCGAGTCGAGGTCAGGCTCTCCGATCTCAACGGTCCACGTGGCGGCATCGACAAGCGCTGTCTCGTCGAAGTCAGGCTGGACAAACAATCACCCGTCGTGGTCGAGGACGTCCAGTCCGAGCTGTACGCGGCTATTGACCGCGCGACCGGCCGTGCCGGCCGCGCGGTCATACGCCGCGTGGCGCTGATCAACGACAGGCGGCGCCAGCATACACCGCAGGATTTACGGCACTGGAACCATGGCTTGTGAGATGTCTGCAGGCAGTTAGACCTTAAGCCATTATCAAGTATCCATTGAGGCAACCTGAGATGAACACTTATGCTACCGGCGCTGTCAGCACCCGCACAAGCGCAATCAGTACCATACGCGTCCTGCGCAATACCTATGCGCTGCTCGCGCTGACCCTGCTGTTCAGCGCGGTCACCGCCGGTATCACGATGGCGCTGAACCTGCCGCACCCTGGGCTGCTTCTGACGCTGGCCGGCTACTTCGGTCTGCTGTTCCTGGCCACCCGCTTCCGCAACAGCGGTACGGGCCTGGTCATGGTGTTCGCCCTGACCGGCTTCATGGGTTACACCCTTGGGCCGCTGCTCAATGCCTACCTGGGCACGGCTGCCGGCCCGCAGCTTGTGATGACCGCACTCGGCGGCACCGGCGTTACGTTCCTCGGCCTGTCGGGCTACGCCCTGGCCAGCCGCAGGGACTTCAGCTTCATGGGCGGCTTTCTGATGGCGGGCATGCTAGTGGCTTTCCTGGCCGGCCTGGGCGCCCTGTTCTTCGAACTCCCCGGCCTAGCACTCGCCGTTTCCGCGATGTTCGTACTGTTGATGTCCGGCCTGATCCTGTTCGAAACGGGCAACATCATCCGCGGCGGCGAGACAAATTATGTCATGGCGACCGTGACACTGTACGTCTCGATCTACAACCTCTTCACCAGCCTGCTGCACCTGATCGGTGCCGCAGGCGGACAGGAGTAAGCCGCAATCGGGGTCTGCAAAGCTGCTGCCACCCGTATCATAGGGACAAGAACCTGCAGGGTACCCGTGATTGCGTGCCGCATACACGTGCAAACAGCGCAGCGCGATACCGGGCATCGGGTGATCTGTGCATTGCACCTTGTTCATTTAATGAGAAGATGGCCTGCATGATCTCACCCCGGCTGCAGGAACGTTCCGGCACAGGCTGTCCCTTTCGGGCACACGAATTATTGTCAAACCTGATTGCTCAGCTTTCCCGGCTGCTTTGACGCCATTCCAGCAGAGCCGTTTCCACAGCATGCAGTCCGGCCAGCTGTTCCACCCCTTCGGGCATTTCGATTATCCCGTCGAATGCCCCGCCCCGACCCAGATACGCACCTTCCTATCAACGATCTGGCGCAAGCCGCTCAGCATCACGAGCGCGTCCTCGGGCTTAAACCCGGCACTGAATGAGAGACCGATGATTTCGACCTGGTGGCTGAGGGCGGCCTCCCGGATATCCCGGAAAGGCATCTCGACACCGAAGGTGATCACCTGTGCGCCGCCGAGCCGCAGGAGGGCTTCCACCATCAACAGACCGAGGCTGTGCTTCTCTCCAGGCACCGTAGTCAGCATCACTCGCGGCCCTCTGTTCTCGAGCTGCTGTTCGCTGAGTGATTGGCGGATCAGGTTCTTCATCAGCTCGGTATAGAGATGCTCCTCGAAGATTGCCATCTCTCCCTGCGACCATGCCTCTCCCACCAGCTTGTTGGCCGGCACCATGATGCGGTGGATGAAGGACCGCAGCCCCAGTGCCAGCAGCTGTTCGCGTAACCAGCTGCTCAACTTGCCGGCATCGCCCGCCTTGAGCAGAACGGCCAACCGCTCCAGATCTACGCTGGGCGCAGGCGCCTGCCGCAGGGCTTTGAGCTGGCTGATGTCGAGCTGCATCAGCTTGCCCGGACGCTTGCCCTGCTCCTGCAGCTGCCGGATCAGGATCAGCTTCTCGAGCTGCTCGTCCGTATAGATACGGTCGCCGTGGGAATTCCGCAACGGTTGCGGATAGCCGTAGCGACGTTCCCACATCCGCAGCAGATCCTTGGGGATCCCCGCGATGCTCGAGACCTCGCTGATGCTGTGATTCCCGTTCATTGTTCGTTATGACTTTTCATCGGACCCCGGTGTTCGGTCTCATCCTACCTCTGACCAAACGTACTATTCTACCCACCAGTGGCAACTCTGCTAACAGCCGCGAGGCATCCCAATAATCCAGGTGCTCGATCACCCGGCCATCATCCGCAAAATCGAGACGCGTGACGCCCTCGATCGCAAAATCCCTGCGACGCAGCCTGCCGCTGAACACCCAACTGACCCAGGCGGTGGCACCCGTTTGCTGGCTGTCCGTAACCAGGAATGCCGGCTGCCCGGTATTTTCGAACATATGCCGGAATACCGCGGCAATGGCGGCATGGCCGCTGACATCATTGAAGGGATCGTGAAAACGCGCCTGCTCATGGTAGATCTCGGGCAGCTCAGCCAGGCTCTCCGGAGTCAGGCGCTGGTACCAGTCGATCACTCGCTGCAGTGTCATCAGGCCACCGCCCGGCGCAGCAGGTAGAGCCGGAGCCGGTCCGGCAGGCAGCTGAGCAGCTTCATCCAGCGGGTGAAACGCTTGGGAAAATGAATCTCGAATCGGCCCTTGCCAACACCCTCTATGATCTCCCGAGCCGCCTGCTCCGGGGTGATCAGGGCCGGCATTGTGAAATCGTTCTGACGGGTCAGGCGGGTGTCGACGAAACCGGGATTGACCAGGTAGACACCGATACCCCGGGGCGAAAGATCGGTATGCAGAATTTGCGCAAGATTGATCAGTGCCGCCTTGGTGGGCCCATAGACCAGGGCCTTTGGCAGTCCGGTGTAACCCGCCACGCTGCCGACCAGACAGAGATTGCCGCCGGCTTCCAGAAAACGCGGAATCACCGCTGCAAGCAAGTTGAAAACCCCCTGCAAATTGATCTCCAGGGCCTCCCGCACCCGTTCCGGATCCAGTTCCCAGCTGCGCATCGGTGAATAGACACCGGCGCAGTAGATGACCATGTCCACTTCCCCCTCCTCCAGCGCAAGTCCCATGGCCTGCTGCAGGCTCGACAGGTCTCTGACATCAAGCGGTGCAATCAGATCACCCGGCGCGGAAACCTCGCGCAAAGCCGGTTCATGGCGGCCGCTTAACATGAGCCGGGCCCCTGCCTCCCTGAGTTGGGTCGCCAATGCCGCACCGATGCCACTGCCGGCGCCGATGATCCAGACGCGAACGCCTTGCCAGTCCTTGATTTTGGGATTCACGCTCATGACCTTTTCCTGAAGAACAGCGTAACCTCACCCAGCTCGACACCGAACTTGCGCATGCTGGAACGATTGATCAGCACCCCGTCGGTCTGCAGATACATCCAGTCGTCGAATTGCACCTCGTATACCTTGTCATCCACAGGGAGTCGCAGCGTGTAGACCCAATGCAGGGTATTGCCTGAAACACGCCCCCTGGCGATTCCCACCACGTCATCCGCCCTGCCGGTATATTCACCCTCACCGGTGCGGGTGAGATGCCACACCCGCTGCTGGGTGGTACCGTCACTGTAGGTAAAACGTTCATCCAATACCCCATGGTCGCCCTGCCACTCGGCCTCGATCACGACCTTGAAGCGTTTCATCACAGCGCCATTGCGTTTCTGAAACATCCCCCAGGCATCCAGTGTACCGCTGAAGTACTCTTCCATCGTCAGCTCTGGCTGCTGCCCCCGATACTGAGTCACATCGACCCCGGCACAGCCACTGAGCACGGACAGGCTCAACAATAGAACGGTCTTAGCATGCATGATTAACCTCCAGAGTCTCACGCCAGAGCAACAGCAAGCCGGCTGTGAACAACTTGATGACACAGGGTATCCCGGCATAAAAAAACGCCAGCGCCGTCAGTCCCGTTCTGGTGCCCGGTTCGTAGCCGAGCACAGCTAGCACTGGCAGTACCAGGCCAGCCGCCAGCGCCAGCACCAGCTTGCCGATCAGGCTCCAGATACCGAAATAGCTGGCGGTCCGGCCATGGTCACGGGGGGGAATGATATCGGCGGCTATCGCAGCGGGCAGTGCCAGGTCGGCGCCAAGGGCGGCGCCGGAGATGATGCAGATCAGCGCGTAGGCAACAAGATCGCCCGCTCCGAGCTGTGTTGCCCAGACAAAACCCGTCACGGCGATCAGGGATCCCAGCAGCCAACTCAGGGTTTTGCCCCAGCGCCGCGCCAGCCTCAACCAGAGCGGAAGGGAACAGGCGCCACTGAGAAAATACAGCGCCAGGAAAGCTCCGCTATAGGAATCCAGCACCAGGACGTCATCGATATAGAACAGAGAAAGAGTGGCGGCTATCGCAATCGCCAGACCGTTGAGCAGGAACAGTATCGCCAGCCTGCGAAAAGGCGCATAACGCAGGGGTTGCAGTATTCCCAGTGCCGGGGATTGTATCCGACTCGCGAGCGGCGCATGCCGCAAGAGTATCCAGACCGAGGCAATCAGCAGTGCCGCGAAGCAGAGACTGAACGGCAGCCAGGTCAGCCACATTGGTAACAGGCTGGCCAGGATGACGCCAAGCAGAGCGAAGCCTTCACGGAAGGCCACGAGACGCGTGCGTTCATGGCTATCCTCACTGGCCCTGGCACCCCAGGCGAGATAGGTGATATTCATGGCGCTGTGGGCGGTATAGACCAGGATCAGACTGACCGTGAACCAGGCCGCCAGTATGTGGGGATGCAGTGCCGGTGGGTTGAAAAGGGCCAGATAGGCCAGCCCAAGGACGCCTGCCGCGATGTAGATGAGCTGCTGCCAGCCCCCGGGTCGCTGCTGCATGAAGTCTGACAGGCGACCAAGCCAGGGGTCCTGCAGGGTATCGACCGCGCGCGAGCCCAGCAGCAGCACCCCGGTCAGGGCCAGGCCCAGGCCGAATTCCTCCCCGTAGAGTTTTGGAGTGTGTATATAAACCGGCAAGGCGGCCATCGCCAGGGGCGCGCCCAGCAATCCGTAGGCCAGTTGCTGGCGTATGTTCACGGCGCAAGCCCCAGCAACTGTTTTCGCAGGTCCGGCTCGCGGGTGCGAGGGTCGAGCCAGATATCGAAGAAGGCGCTTGCCAGGACCGGATCATCGAGACGTCCCAGTAGACTTTCTGTACTGTAAAAGACAGCCCCTTCTCCAGGGTGGTGCACACCCGTGATCTGATCCCCTTTGCCCACATCACGAAACACAGCACTGAGACGTTGGACCAGCTGCGCGCCAGCCCGTAGCGTGCCGTGCATGCGCTCAATCTCCTGCAGGGTGGTGCGGGCAAGACTTTCACGGCTGAAACTGAATTCGTAGCGGATGCGCAGGGCGTGCGGCCGTTCCGGTTGATAGACGCCATCCGGCGCGTAGAGGGTGGCCTGGTAGACCGTCATGCCGAGCCAGGTCAACTTGCCAGTACCCACCGGTTGGGCACCGGGGAGCTCCGCAAGCGGATCGAAACCGGCGTTTGCCGCGAATGCAGCCAACAGCAGCCAAAGACCCATCAGGGATCCCATCCCTACGCCTCCCGCACCAGCTGCAATTGCGCGACATCGATACGCCCCTCGTCAAAGCCTGCCTCGCAATAGGCAAGGTAGAAACGCCAGAGACGTATGAAGGCGGTATCGAATCCCAACTGGCGCACGGCCCCAAGACTTGCCTCGAAAGCACGCCGCCAACGGCGCAGAGTCTCCGCATAGTCAGACCCGAAGGCCTCATAGCAGCCAATGCGAAAGCCAGCGGCACCGGCCAATTCCTGCAACCTGCCAGGTGCCGGCAGCATGCCGCCAGGGAAAATGTATTGCTGGATAAAGTCGGTGCCCTGACGATAACGGGCGAAATGTTCATCGCCAATGACTATGGTCTGAATCGCCACCCTTCCCTGCGGCTTCAGCAAGCTCTGCAGTTTATCGAAGTAGGTGGGCCAGTAGGCTTCACCAACCGCCTCGAGCATTTCGATGGAGACGATGTGGTCGTAGGTCTCATTGAGATCGCGGTAGTCCCGCAGTTCGAAACTCGCCAGCGCGCCCAGGCCAGCCCGGCCGATGCGCTCCCGAGCATAGGTGAGCTGACGACGGGATAGGGTCACACCATGCACCCGGATACCCTGCCTGGCGGCATACACGGCAAATCCGCCCCAGCCACAGCCGATCTCCAACAGTGAATCACCGGGGCATGCCCCGACCAGATCGATCATGCGCTGATACTTGGCTTGTTGAGCCTGGAGCAGCGTAATCCCGCTGCCCGCATCAAAGCGCGCAGCGGAGTAAGTCATGGACGGATCCAGCCACAACTCATAGAAATCGTTACCCAGGTCATAGTGGGCGCTGATATTGCGGGCACTGCCACGGCGTGAATTGCGCCGGAGCACATGCTTGAGCCTGTAGACCAGATTGAGAAGCGTGCTGCCATGGATGGCCCGTTCCAGCACGTCCTGATTGCGAATGCCCAGGCGGATGAGTGCGGCTGGATCGGAGGTATCGATGGAACCGTCCCGATAACACTCAGCCAGCCCTATATCGCCGTGGCGAAAGAGAGTGCGTAAGGCAGCCCAGTTTGACAGTTGCAGATCGGCATTTGGCCCTCCGCCCTCACCAAACCGCCAGATCTGTCCAGTGGGCGTGGTAAGCGTCAGTGTACCCTCTGCGATGCGGTCCAACAGTGATACCCACGGTTTGGCGATCCTTGGCAGCATGTGGATATCCAAGGTGGTTGAGATGCTGTTCATCTGGAAATCTCCTTGGCGGATGTTGCGCGGCGTTCGCATAGAGACAGACCGGCGCGCCAGAGCCTGAATGCCTGCCAATGGATGCGGAAAATCACCCCGAGTGTGAGCAAGGGTTGGCGCAGCAGGGCGGACAACAGGCTGCGGCTGGTGAGCGGCCTGGACTTCCCCCAGATGGCGGTATTGAGCTGCAGTTTTCCTTCGTTGAAGTAATCAATGGCCACCCGTGGCGTCTCGAAGTCGGTGTTGATCCTGAAGTCATAACCGCCCGCGACCGGATAGAAGGGGGAGACATACAGCACTTTTTCCGCATAAACTCCTTCGAAACGGCCGCTCTCCCGGTCAGGACGCAACAGGTAGCAGTGTCTCTCGCCAAAGGTGTTGTTGACCTCGGCGAGGATTGCGCCGACGCTGTCGTCGTCCCGCTGGCAGTACCAGAAGCTGACCGGGTTGAAGAGACAGCCGAAGACCCGGGGAAAGGTCTGCACCCAGATCGGTCCGTTGCAGTCTTCTACGCCTGCCTGCGCCAGCTGCGCCCCGACCCAGAGCCGAGGATCCCCGCCATCGCCGTGATCGGACTGGAGAAAGGCCAGAGGTCGCCAACGGTTGACACCGAACAGCCAGGAATCGAGCCGCTCGAGCTCGTCCAGCTTCAGCAGCAGGAAGAAGACCGGATAGACGAAGCGGTTCTGCACCGGATGGTGGCGATGGTGCATTACCCTGCCACTGACGACACGGCTCATAACACCACTGGCCATGGTGCCTCCACGCCGAAATCACCGGCGATACGCAGGGCCGATTTCAGACCATCCTCATGAAACCCGTAACCGCACCAGGCCCCGCAGAACCAGCTCCTGTTGTTACCCTGGATCCCGTCGAGGCGGGCCTGGGCATCGATGGCCTGCTGATCAAAAACCGGATGGTCGTAGTGAAAGCGGCGAAGCTCCTGGCGCGGCATTTGATCGGGCGCTGGATTCAGCGTCACCATCAGCGGCGTCTTGAAGGGCAGCCGCTGCAACCGGTTGAGAAGGTAGGTCACACAGACCGACCGTGACGCATCCCCCTGGGAGAGATAGTTCCAGGCCGACCAGAGGGATTCACGCCGCGGCAGGAAGCGCCGGTCCGTGTGCAGGATCGCCAGATTGGGCTGATAGCGCACGGCACCAAGGATCTCGCTCTCCCGGGCGTCCGGCTGCTTCAGGATTCGCAGCGTATCCGGCGCATGGGTCGCGAATATCACCGCATCGTATTCCGCGGTGCCATCCCTGCAGCGTACCTGCACCACGCCCTTGTCGCGCACCACCTCCCGCACCGGCTGATGGAGCCGAACATCCAGCCCGGACGCCATCTTCTCCACATAGCTGCGGCCGCCGCCTACGATGCTGCGCCACTGCGGCCTGCCTTCGATCTGCAACAGCCGGTGATTCAGACAGAAGCGTAAAAAGGTGGCGGCGGGGAAGCGCAGGATCTCCCACGGCGAGGCTGACCATATGGCGGCAGCCATAGGCAACAGATACGAGTTGCGGAAGAACTCGGAGTAACCGCGCACATCGAGCAGTTGGCCCAGGGTCGCGCGGCGTTGCTCGGACCACTGCAGCATCTGCGGGGCCCTGCTGTTGAATCTGATTATCTCCTGCAGCATGCGCCAGAAATGCAGGCGCAGCAGATTGCGCTTCTGACCGAAGACCGTGGCGATATTCGAGCCGGCCCATTCGATATCCTGGTCCGGCAGTCTGACGCTGAAGGACATGTCGCTCTCGTAAGTCTCGACCCCGAGGTGCTCGAACAGGCGGATGAGATTGGGATAGGTGAGGTCGTTGTGAACCAGAAACCCGGTATCCACCGGGTGACTCGCACCGTCCAGTTGCACATCCACCGTGTTGGTGTGACCTCCCAGATACCCGGCGGCCTCGTAGAGGACAATCTGGTGTCTCTGCTGTAACAGCCAAGCCGCCGACAGGCCGGCGATACCCCCTCCAATGACAGCGATTCTCATGGCCGACCCCGAATTTGTCCTATACAATTCTTGCTATTTTAACCTCCATTAGGGATTTTACAAGAGTTTGTACTAGACATTTATGCGGTTCTTGGCTAGAATAGTTTCCAACGGCCTTACTGAGAGACCGTTTTGTAGAGTACAAAATGAATCCACAGGAGAATTGCCATGTCAGCCTATGAACAGCAGATCCTTGCGACCGAACGCCTCTACGACAATCTGATCAGCGAGATCGAACAGCAGGATCCCAACATCCTGCATTCGGTGGTCACAGGCAGCCGGCTGCATCAAATCATCCACAATCCGGTGACCGAGGGTATCGACGAGGGGTAAGCAACATCGCACCTGAATGCCGTTGAGGGAATGGGGATGGTTACCCCATCCCCTTACCTCATGGCCCGGTCAGGGAGGCGTAACAGTCGTAGCTCGACTCACTCCGCAAGTACGCCGAGCGACAATAACCTCATGACACGCAGATAGGCTGCTGTTGTTTACACGGCGGGTTGATCGTGGATATTCCACCTGACGTTCACAGAGTCGTGCAAACAGCGAGCGAGTCTGCCCTGGCAGAGTTAAACGAGTGGGCATGCAATTCGTATGCGGACCATGCTTACCAAGCACTGAAAGTCCCGTTGACGCCGGCTTCGAATAAGCCACGCCGGAATTCATGATGACTGCAGACTATAATGGTGGGTCGTGTTGGATTCGAACCAACGACCATCGGATTAAAAGTCCGGTGCTCTACCAACTGAGCTAACGACCCGTATCTGGATGGCTGCTGCCGCGGGCGTCCTGAACAGGACGAGGGCATGATACCTTGTGGCGGGGAAATGGCAAGTGGTAGCCTGCATTTTCAAGGGGTTGCGGATCTCGTTCATTCACTTCGCCACTTCCGCACCGGAAATCAGCCCATTTGCACTTCTTGGGGCTGGGTCCCCTGGTCGCTCCAGGCATCCTCGGCAACTGCTCCTGCGCTGCTCTACCTCCTGCGACACTCGTACATCCCTGTACGTCGGTCGCTCCGGGCATCCTGCCCTCCTGCGACACTCGTACATCCCTGTACGTCGGTCGCTCCGGGCATCCTGCCCTCCTGCGACACTCGTACATCCCTGTACGTCGTGCGCGGGGACGACGGGTATCAGACCTTGTCGAGCTGGCGCAGGCCGTTGGGCAGCAGGCGCAGGTCGGCCAGGGTGGCGACCAGGGCTTTCGCGAAGGTCGCCTCGTCCTCGTACACCATCTTGTAGTAGGTCACCTTCATGGTCGCGGCGGCGCCGAGCACGATCGCGCCGAAGGTGAGGAACGAGCCGAGCGCGAGCGTGGAGATGCCGGTGATGGCCTGGCCGACGGTGCAGCCGAGCGCGAGCACGCCGCCGAAACCCATCAGGACGGCGCCGATGAAGTGGGCGAGGAAATCGTTGAACGAGCTGAACCACTCGATGCGGAAGCTGCGCGAGAGCAGTGACCAGAGCAAGGAGCCTGCGACCACGCCGAGGAAGGCCATCACGCCGAAGGTCAGCAGGCCGGTATCGAACTTCGCCGCTGCGTAACCGACGGTCTGACCCATCGGGCTGATGAAGGTGAACGACTGCGGGCTGAGCGGCCGCCCCTGGGCGGGCTTGCCCGCGTTCGAGTCCGCGTACATGTCCCACTGGTCGTAGTAGCCGGGCAGCGAGAGCAGTTCGCCGTCGGCGTCGATCTGGACGTTGCTGGTCACGTACCAGGCGGCCAGCACGGCGAGTCCGACGGCGAGCCCGCCGAGGATGTTGTCGAAACTGCCGCGGAACTCCGTGGACCGGAAGACGACGGCAAGCAGCACGAGCCCGATACCGGCACCGATCACCAGCCGTGCCATGCCCGCCGCCTCCGCACCGACCAGCGCGCCGAGGTCCTGGCTCGCGCCCACATTCACGACGAGCGGGTTCAGCCACTTGTAGAACAGCACGGTGTAGAGCGTCTGGTCGCTGCCCGGGAAGGGGTTGATCATGAAATACGCGATCACGCCGATGACGAGCATCACCATGATGGACTTGAGGTTGCCGCCGCCGATGCGGATCAGGCACTTGTTGCCGCAGCCGCTGGCCAGCGTCATGCCGATGCCGAACATCAGCCCGCCGAGCAGGTTCTCGGCCCACGCCAGCTGCCCGGCACGGTAGGGCGGGAAGGCCTTGCCCGGCTGCGCGAGCCCGAGCTGTTCCAGCACGACCACGCCGATGACGGCCACGGCGATCGCCAGCAGCCAGGCGCGGAAGCGCCCCGAGTCGCCCATGTTCACCAGGTCGGATACCGCGCCCATGGTGCAGAAGTTGGTCTTGTTGACGATGGCGCCCATGAGCAGGGCGATCACGAACGTCGACCACAGGAAAAAGGCTTGCGCCTCGGCGAAGGATTCGAAGGTCATGTATCTCTCCCGCGGGTGACCGGCTTGTGCGCTGCCGGATGGTCCGGCGTCACCCTTTATGTGTTGTCCTGCACCCCTGCCCCACACCTACCGGTAACAGGGTTTTATCTGCTTGATACTGCCGGGAAAGTGTATCCGCTTCGGGGTCGGGTGGCCAGCCGCCGGTGCGTGGATGCGAACTAAAAAAGGGGTCGGATCCCTTTTTCTTTAACCACTGCGTAACATGCAGTAACTCGCATAGAAAAAAGGATCCGACCCCTTTTTACGCCTACAGGTATCTCACGCGTCTTCAGGCTTATCGGTAGCGCGTGGGATCGGGCACGCCGGCGGCACGGAAACCCTCGGCACGCAGGCGGCAGGCGTCGCAGCGGCCGCAGGCACGGCCTGCTGCATCCGCCGCGTAGCAGGAGACGGTCTCGGCGTAGTTCACGCCGAGACCCACCCCGGTCCGGATGATGTCGGCCTTGCTCATGTGGATCAGCGGGGCATGGATATGGAAGGTGCCGCCTTCCACCCCGCCCTTCGTGGCGAGCTGCGCGAGCTTTTCGAAGGCGGCGATGTACTCGGGCCGGCAGTCCGGGTAACCAGAGTAGTCCACTGCGTTCACGCCGATGAAGATGTCCCAGGCGCCGAGCACCTCGGCCCAGCCCAGCGCCAGCGCGAGGAACACGGTGTTGCGTGCCGGCACGTAGGTGACTGGGATGCCCGCGCTCTCGCGGTCGGGCACGGCGATGGTGTCATCGGTCAGCGCCGAGCCGCCGATGGCATCGAGCCCGATGGGCACGACCTTGTGCACCACGCCGGCACCGGCTGCGACACGCTGCGCCGCCGCGAGCTCGGCATCGTGGCGCTGGCCGTAGGCGAGGCTGAGCGCATGGCACTCGAAGCCCTGCGCCTGCGCCAGGGCCAGCGTGGTGACGGAATCGAGCCCGCCGGAGAGGAGCACGACGGCCTTGGGCTTGTTGCTGAGAGATTCGAGCATAGAAGAATGATACCAAAGGAGAAAACATGTTCGGACACCATATCACGGCATTTGCTGATGACCTGAACGGGGATCTCAGGATAGTTACACCCGGTATTACGGATGCCTGATCGGTCGGACCAAGCGGAAGCCGGTATCCGGATATAACAAACCGGGGCGCACTGGATTCCGGCATGCGCCGGAATGACGTGTGGACAGGTGCGTTCCTGGCGCTAACCGACTTCGCCCGTCATTCCGGGCGGAGCGCAGCGGAGACCCGGAATCCACAGGCATAACTCCGGCTGCAACTGGATCCCGGCATACGCCGGAATGACGCATGACGATTCACAGGCCCAGGCTATCCGATTTCCGGCATGCGCCGGAATGACGTGCGGAGAGGTGCGTTCCTGGCGATGAACGACTTCGCCCATCATTCCGGGCGGAGCGGAGACCCGGAATCCACAAGCATAAATCCGGCTGCAACTGGATTCCGGCATGCGCCGGAATGACGCAAGATGATTCACAGGCTCAGGCTATTCGATTTCCGGCATGCGCCGGAATGACGTGTGGATAGGTGTGATCCTGGCGCTAACCGACTTTGCTCGTCATTCCGGGCGGAGCGCAGCGGAGACCCGGAATCCACAGGTATAAATCCGGCTGCAACTGGATTCCGGCATGCGCCGGAATGACGCAAGACGATTCACAGGCTCAGGCTATTCGATTTCCGGCATGCGCCGGAATGACAAAAATTCCGGATGTGTTCGCTGTGCGATACGATTATCCCTCACCGCCCCGGCGCTTCGCCCCAGAGATACTTGTGCAGCTGCACCTGCATCCGCACCGGCAGCTCGTCCGCGAGGATCCACTCGGCGAGTTCGGTCGCGTCCTGCTGGCCGAAGCTGGGCGAGAACACGATCTCGCAGCGGCTGGCGAGATCGTATTTGTGCAGCATCTCCACCGCCCAGTTGTAGTCGGCGCGATCGCAGATGACGAACTTCACCTGGTCGTGCGGCAGCAGCCGGTCGATGTTTTCGTAGCGGTTGCGTTCGACCTCGCCGGAACCGGGGGTCTTGAGATCCACGACCCGGATCACGCGCGGGTCGACGGCGCCGATATCGAGCGCGCCGCTGGTCTCGAGCGAAACGTGATAGCCGTAGTCGCACAAGCGCTGCAAAAGCTTCAGGCAGTCCTTCTGCGCCAGCGGCTCGCCGCCGGTGACGGTGACGTAGCGGGTACGGTGGCGGCGCACGCGCGCGACGATCTCATCGAGGCTCATCCACCCCCCGCCCTGAAAGGCGTATGTCGTGTCGCAGTAGCCGCAGCGCAGTGGGCAGCCGGTCAGGCGCACGAACACCGTCGGCCAGCCGCTGGTCGCCGACTCACCCTGCAGGGAATGGAAGATCTCGGTAATGCGCAGGCGCGGGGTGTCGGTCATGGGTTCCGGGACGCGGCACCGGCCGCGGGTGATATTCGGGAGGGAGATTCTAGCAGGCCCGGCGGGCGGGGGTGACGGGTCAGTCAGGATTCGAGCCAGGACCCCGGATGCCGTTCGCAGGCACGCCACATCCTGCCGTCCGACGGTCCGCAGGTGGCAAACAGGAGGAAGATACCAGCCGGCCCGGCGCGCAGGGATGATGGCAAGGCGGCAGGGTGCGGGCTGGATCCCCGCCGGCGCGGGGATGACTGTTCCGTTGTGTCAGGTACGTCAGGAAAGTCCGGGAATACGGTTAGATCATGAAGACAACGGGCAATTGCGCCGTGCACGCAGCCCCGGGCGCTGACCGCCCCCTCCCGCGAGGGAGGGGGCAGACATCTCTCTGTGTACGCTGCGGCGGCTGTTCTTTGCGCCTTGGCGCGAGACCTGTCAGTGTCCTTCCTTCTTCATGCGCGCGAGACGGTCGTTCGCGAGCCGTGCGGCGGTCGCGGCCGGATAGGTGCTCACCAGGCCCTCGAGTTCGGCGCGCGCCTTCTTCCAGTCCGCCTGTTCGTAGTAGATATAGCCGATCTTCAGGCGGCTGTCGGCCACCTTCGGGCTCTGCGGGTAGTTCGACACCAGGGCGTTGAAAGTCGACAGCGCCTGGCTGAAATCGCGCGTGACGTAGTAGGTCTCGCCCAGCCAGTAATAGGCATTGTCGGCAAGCGCGCTGCCCGGATGGTTGCCGATGAACTGCTTGAATGCGAGTGCGGCATCCGAATAACGCCCCTCGCGCAGGATCGCCAGCGCGGTATCGTACTCGGTCTGGGCCAGCGCCGGATCCACCGCCGCCATGGCCGGCGGCGGGCTGGTCGGCGGCGCGACGGGCGGCGGCGCACTGGTCGCCGGCGGCAGCAGCGCCGGAGACATGCTCTCCGCACCGCCCGGCAGGGTCGCTGCCGGCGGCAGCCCGACCTGTCCGGTTTCGAGCTGCTGCAGGCGGCGGTCGATATCCATGTACTGCTCGCGCTGCTGGCGCTTGATCTCTTCCAGGGTATTGGCCTGCAGCTCGATGCTGCCGCGCAGCTGCTGCAGGTCACGCTCCAGCTGATCGATGCGATTGAGCATGTCCACCAGTCCGCGTGCGTCCAGCTTGCGTTCGATGTTGTCGAGCCGCTCCGAGACCGACGCGGCCAGCGCGGCACCACCGCCACTGGTGGCGGCCGTGATCACGGCCGCCACCAGCAGGGACTTTACGGTCTTTTCAGCACGTACACGCATCACTGATACACGATTTCGACGCGGCGGTTCAGACGCCAGGCGGCATCGCTATGACCCTCGGCGGCCGGCTTTTCCTCGCCGTAGCTCACCACGGACAGCTGGCCGGGGGTGACGCCGTTCAGTTCCAGCAAGCGCTGCACCGACAGGGCGCGGCGGTCGCCCAGGGCGATGTTGTACTCGCGCGAACCGCGCTCGTCGGTATGGCCCTCCAGCGCGACCATCTGCCCCGGATTGGCGGCCAGGTAGGAGGCATGCGCCAGCAGCGTATCCTGGTCGGCCGCGGAGATCTCGGCGCTGTCGTAGTCGAAGTAGATCACGCGCCGCGCCAGCGGACTGTTCGGATCGTTCAGCGAATAACTGGAGAAGCTGGTCGCGCCGGCCGCGCCGCTGGTCGCGACCCCGCCGTCACCGCCCATGCTGCGATCCTCGACCGAGGCGCCGCCCTGCACGCCGCCCTTGGAACTGCATCCCGCCAGTACGGCAACCAGCACCACGAAAAACAGCCTGCTCATCTTAGCCATCATTGCATTGCTCCCGGGTTGATACCCATCAAGTGAATTGAAACTCTGTTTTACACGCTGCTGCGCAGTACGCAGTTCGCGCACCGTACATGGACGTACCAGTGCCGCGAGAGGGCAGGAAGCCCGAAGCGGCCATGCGTTGCGCTGCTGCAGGATCCGGCACGTCCTCACTCCGCGTACGGGGACCACGCCGGTTCGCGCACGTTGCCGGCCGTCAGCGAAAACCGCTGTTTGAAGCGGCCGTCCACCGACACCGCGGCCAGCACCTCGCGGTTGCCGTAGCCGGTGGCGTAGATAATCATACTGCCGTTGGGCGCGAAACTGGGCGACTCGTCCAGGCTGCCGTCGGTCAGTACGCGCAGGCGCCGCGTCTGCAGGTCGTAAACGGCGATCTGGTAACGCCCGCCCTCCCCGTGCACCAGCGCGATCTTACTCCCGTCCGGCGAGACGTCGGCACCGGCATTGTAGTTGCCATCGAAGGTCAGGCGTTGCGCGCTGCCGCCGCTGACGGCCATGCGGTAGAGCTGCGGCGAGCCGCCGCGGTCGGAAGTGAACACGAGGCTGCGCCCGTCCGGCATCCAGGTGGGTTCGGTGTCGATGGCGGCATTGTTGGTCAGGCGCCGCAGGTTGCCGCCGTTCACATCCAGCACATAGATCTCCGGGTTGCCGTCGCGCGAGAGCGTCAGCGCCAGCTGCCGGCCGTCCGGTGACCAGGACGGCGCGCCGTTGATGCCCTTGAACGAGGCGATCTTGCGCCGCGTACCGGTGCCGACCTCCTGGGTGTAGATCTCCGCAGTCTTGTTCTCGAACGTCACGTAGGCCACGCGGCGCGCATCCGGCGACCAGGACGGCGACATCAGCGGCTGCTGCGAGGTCAGGATGGTCTGCGGGTTGTAGCCGTCGGAATCGGCGACCAGCAGGGTGTAGGTCTTGTTCTTGCCGCTGCCGCTGGCGGTGACATAGGCGATCTGGGTGTTGAACGCGCCGCGCTCGCCGGTGATCTCCTTGTAGATGAGGTCGCTGATGTGGTGCGCCACACGCCGCAGATCACGCTGCGCGGTCGGAAAGCTGAAGCCGATCAGCTGCTGGCCGCGGAACACGTCGAACAGCTGGAACTGGACGTCGAAATTGCCGGTGCCGGCGGGCACGATCTTGCCGATCACCAGGTAGTCGACGTTGACCATGCGCCAGTTCTGGAACTGCACCTGGGTGGCCTCGGTCGGGTGCGCCACCAGATCGCGGTCCGGCAGCGATTCGAAGCGGCCGCTGCGGTTGAGGTCGGCGCCGATAATGGCGGAGATGTTCTCCGGCGCCGGGCCGGCGCCGCTCCAGCCGAACGGCACCACGGCGATCGGCACCGCGCCTTCGATGCCCTGGGTGATCTCGATGGTGAGCGCGCTGCGCGCCGGTCCCGTGATGAGCGCTAACAGCAACAGTACCGTGATTCGTGTGACTCGCATGGCTGGTCCGGTTCCTATCGTCCTGGATTGAATTTGAAATTGATCTCGCGGAAATGCTTGAACAGGGTCGCATCGCTCGGCATGGGCAGCGGCGAGGCCTTGAGCACCGCCGATTCGACCGAGCGGTCGAACACGGGGTCGCCGCTGCTCTGCACCACGCGCGCGCCGACGACCTCACCACCCGGGATCAGGCGCACGTTCACCACGCACACCAGACCCTCGGGGCTGCCGGGCGGGCGGATCCAGTTGCGCTGCACCTTCTGCTGTATGTACGGAATGAATTTCTCCAGTTCACTCAGTGCCCGGCGCTGTTCCGCCTCTTCCGCCAGCTGGGCCTGCAGCGCGGCCTCCGCCTCGCGGCGCGCCGCCTCCTCGGCCTTGCGCTTCGCCTCGGCAGCCGCCTTGGCCTTGGCCTCCGCTGCCGCCTTGGCTTTGGCCTCCGCCGCGGCCTTCGCCTTGGCTTCCGCGTCCGCCTTCTGCTTTGCCTCCGCCGCGGCCTTCGCCTTGGCCTCCGCTGCCGCCTTCTGCTTAGCCTCGGCCGCCGCCTTGGCCTTCGCCTCCGCTGCCGCCTGCTGCTTCGCCTCCGCCGCCGCCTTGGCCTTCGCCTCCGCTGCCGCCTGCTGCTTCGCCTCCGCCGCCGCCTTGGCCTTCGCCTCCGCCTGCTGTTTCGCCGCGGCCTCCGCCTGCTGCTGGCGGAGCTGCTCCTGCCGGCGCGCCTCTTCCTGCTTGCGCTGCTCGATCTGCTTCAGCGGATCCTCGCTGACCAGCTCCGCCTCGATCGGCACCTTCACCCCGGGCGGGCGCGCGATCTTCGGCGTCCAGTCCAGGCCGATGATCAGCAGCGCCAGCAGCACCAGGTGCATCAGCACCGCATAGGTTACGGCGCGCGGGCTCTCGCGAATGGCCTTCCAGATTGCCAGCATAAACGGCGCTCAACGCTCCGGCGGTTCCGTCACGAGACCGACCTTGGGAATCTCCGCCTGCTGCAACAGCACCAGTGTCGCAACCACCGCGCCGTAGTCCACGCTGTGGTCGCCGCGCACCAGCACGCTCTTGCCGGGCTGGCGCCGCAGTACGGCCGCGATGTTGTTGACCAGCGTGGCGCCGTCGACGGGACGTTCGGGTGCATCGCCCACGTTGAGATACATGTTGCCGGCGGCGTCGACACTGACCACCAGCGGCTCGTTGTCCTGGTCGGGCACCGGCTCGGCATCCGCCTGCGGCAGCTCCACGCTCACGCCCTGGGTGAGCAGCGGTGCGGTCACCATGAAGATGACGAGCATCACCAGCATCACGTCGATGTAGGGCACGACGTTGATGTCGGCCATCGGCTTCTTGCGTACGCGGTTGCGGGCCATGGTCTACGCTCGGTCAGGCGGCCCGCTCGGGCTGTGCCTGGCGGTGCAGGATGGTGGAGAATTCCTCCAGGAAATTGTCATAGCGGTTGATCAGCCGTTCCACGTCGTTGGAATAACGGTTGTAGGCGATGACCGCGGGTATCGCCGCGAACAGACCCATGGCCGTGGCGATCAGCGCCTCGGCGATGCCAGGCGCCACCATCGACAGCGTCGCCTGCTGCGCGTTGCCCAGGCCGCGGAAGGAATTCATGATGCCCCAGACCGTGCCGAACAGGCCGACGTAGGGACTGGTGGAACCGACCGTGGCGAGAAAGGACAGGTGCGTCTCGAGGTCGTCGGTCTCGCGCGATAGCACCACGCGCATGACGCGCTGCGCGCCCTCCACCACGCTGCGCGAATCGCTGCCGGTCTGCTTGCGCAGGCGCGCGAATTCGCTGAAGCCGGCCTGGAAGATGCCGGCCATGCCGATGGCCTCGTCCGGCCGCGCCGAGATCTCGCGGTACAGCGCGGCCAGGTCGCCGCCCGACCAGAAGCGGTCCTCGAAGGCGTCTGCCGCGGCCTGCGCCGCCTTGAGCGCCGAGCGCCGCCGGAAGATCATGGTCCAGCTCGCCATGGACACACCGAGCAACAGCAGCATGACCAACTTGACCACCGTGCTGGCGCCCATGATCAGGTGGAAAAACGACATGTCCGTCGACATTCAGAGCTCCTTGAGGATGAAATCGGGTAGCGGTTTCGGCCGGAATGTGTCCGCATCGACGCAGGCGATCCGCACCGTGCCGCTGCACAGCAGACGCAGATCGTCGGCGTGCGTGATGTCCTGGCGGAAGGTCAGGCTGGCACGACCGACCTCCTGCACGACGACGCTCACGTCGAGCTGCGCGTTGAACCGCGCCGGCAGCAGATACTCGACATGTACGGAACGCACGGCGAACAGCAGGCCGTGCTCCGCCCGCAGCCAGTCCTGTTCGTAGCCGCGCGCGCGCATCCACTCGGTCCGCGCGCGCTCCATGAAGCGCAGGTAATTGGCGTAGTAGACCACACCGCCACTGTCGGTATCCTCGTAGTAGACGCGCACGCGCCACTGGAATCCGGTCACGGGTTCCCCTCGAACCAAACCGTTAGTGACACCGGAAAACCCAATAAATTCCGATGCGAGATGGTGTTGTCATGCAGGCGGTGTGTCAAGCTGTCGGGATACAGCGACAGAGCGGATTTCAACGTGCGCCGTCTCCGCTGGTGTTGGCCTCGAACAGTGCAAGCGCATCCCCAATCTGGTGCGCCGGCGGCGTCAGCCCGCAGTGCAGGTAGGCATTGCGCGTGGCAACGCGGCCGCGCGGCGTGCGCATGAGATAGCCCTGCTGGATCAGGTACGGTTCCAGCACGTCCTCGATGGTGCCGCGCTCCTCGCCGATGGCGGCGGACAGGTTGTCCACGCCGACCGGGCCGCCGCCGAACTTCTCGATGATGGTCGTGAGCAGCTTGCGGTCCTGGGTGTCGAAACCGGCCTCGTCGACATTGAGCAGATCCATCGCCGCCGCGGCCACCGCGCGCGTGATGAAACCCTCCGCCTTCACCTCGGCGTAGTCCCGCACCCGGCGCAGCAGGCGGTTGGCGATGCGCGGCGTGCCGCGCGAGCGGCGCGCCAGTTCCAGAGCGCCCGCGGCGTCGATGCCGATACCGAGGATGCCGGCGGCGCGCACCAGGATCGTGGCCAGGTCCTGCCTGTTGTAGAACTCCAGGCGCTGCACGATCCCGAAACGGTCGCGCAGCGGCGAGGTCAGCAGTCCCGCGCGCGTGGTCGCGCCGACCAGGGTGAATGGCGGCAGGTCGAGCTTGATGGAACGCGCCGCCGGCCCCTCGCCGATCACGATGTCGAGCTGGAAGTCCTCCATCGCCGGATACAGGATCTCCTCCACCACCGGGCTCAGGCGGTGGATCTCGTCCACGAACAGCACGTCGTTGGGCTCGAGGTTGGTCAGCAGCGCGGCGAGGTCGCCGGGGCGTTCCAGCACCGGCCCGGAGGTGTGGCGCAGGTTGGCGCCGATCTCGTTGGCGATGATGTGCGCGAGCGTGGTCTTGCCGAGCCCCGGCGGACCGAAGATCAGGGTGTGGTCGAGCGCGTCGCCGCGGCCGCGTGCCGCCTGGATGAAGATCTCCATCTGTTCGGCGACCTGCGGCTGTCCCACGTAGTCGGCCAGGCGCTGCGGCCGGACGGTACGGTCGAGCACCTCGTCCTCGCGCGAACCCTTGGGGGTCACCAGGCGGTCGGCTTCAATCATGATGGGCTAGTGTCCGTGAGGCTGCTGCAGTAATCAAGCCAGGGAAACCCGAGTCATGCGTCGTTGCACGGCGCTGCATTCCGCGGCGATCCCCAACTGGCTGGTTCATAGTATGAGATTGCGTCGCTGCGCTCGCAATGACGGGAAGTTCCGGTTTAATCGGCGGCCCCTAGGATACCGCCGCTTGCAGGGCACGGCGGATGAGCTCCTCGGACGACAAATCCTTGGCGTCTAGTGCCCGCACCATGCGGCTCGCCTCCTGCGGCTTGTAACCGAGCCCGACCAGGGCGCTGACCGCGTCCTCGACCGGGCTCGCCGCCACCGGCGCGGGCGTCCCCGCCGCGACTGGCAGCGTGCCGGCCTCGGCGGCCAGGCGGTCGCGCAGTTCGATGATCAGCCGCTCGGCGGTCTTCTTGCCGATGCCGGGCAGGCGCACCAGCGCCTGGGCGTCGCCGGCCTGGACGCAGGCGATGAACTGGCCGGCGTCCATGCCCGAGAGGATGCCGAGCGCGAGCCGGGCGCCGACGCCGTTGACCTTGAGGAGGTGGCGGAACAGCGTGCGGTCGGACAGCCGCGCGAAACCGTACAGGGTGTGCGCGTCCTCGCGCACCGCCAGGTGGGTGTAGAGGGTGACCTCGTGACCGATCGGCGGCAGCGCGAAGAAGGTGGTCATGGGCGCGTCGACCTCGTAGCCGACGCCCTGCACGTCGAGCAGCAGCGTCGGCGGCTGCTTGTCGAGCAGGCGACCGCAGAGCCGCCCGATCACGGTCGCACCTCGCGCAGCGCGGGCGCGGCCTGCAGCCGGCGCCGCGTCTGGCGGTGATGGCCGTGGCAGATGGCGATACCGAGCGCATCGGCGGCATCGCTCGGCGGCGTACCCCGCAGTGCGAGCAGCACGCACATCATGTGCTGCACCTGCTCCTTGGTCGCCGCGCCCGTGCCGGTGACGGCCTGCTTGATCTCGCGCGGCGCGTATTCGTCGACGGGCAGCGCATGCTGCACGGCGGCGCAGATGGCCGCGCCACGCGCCTGGCCGAGCTTGAGCGCGGAATCGGCGTTGCGGTTGATGAACACGCGCTCGATGGCCATTTCGTCGGGACGGTATTCGCTGATGATCTGCGCCACCCCGTTCAGGATGATGCCGAGCCGGACGGCCAGGGTGTCGCCCTTGGCGCGGATACAGCCACTGGCGACATAGGTCAGACGCTGGCCGTCCTGGTCGACGATGCCATAGCCCGTCACCCGGGAACCGGGATCGATGCCGAGGATGCGCGTCATGTCCGGCGCCCACGCCCCCGTGTGTGCAGATTGCCGTTTTGCATCAATGTCCCCCAGCCGCAATCGATGCCATCCGCAGGCACGGACCGTGTCCGCGCAGCCTGCTCCCGGGCTGACGCCGCGCCGCCTACGCCAGCTGTGCCAGGATGTCCTCGGCAATGTCGGCGTTGGAATAGACCGCCTGCACGTCGTCCAGATCCTCCAGCCGCTCCAGCATGCGCACCATTTTCTCCGCGTCTTCCAGCTCCAGCGCGATGGTGTTGTCGGCGCGCATGGTGATCTCGGCCTGCTCGGGCTCCAGCCCGGCGCCGACCATCGCCTCGCGCACCTCGATGAACTGGTCCGGCTGGGTCAGCACGTCGAAGGAACCGTCGTCGTAGCCGCGCACGTCATCGGCGCCCGCCTCCAGCGCGGCCTCCATGAGCCGGTCCTCGTCGGTGCCCTGCGGATAGCTCAGCACGCCGGACTTGGTGAACTGGTAGGCCACCGAGCCGTCGGTACCGAGATTGCCGCCGGCCTTGGTGAAGGCATGGCGCACCTCGGCCACGGTACGGTTGCGGTTGTCGGTCATGCAGTCGACCATGACCGCGACGCCGCCCGGGCCGTAGCCCTCGTAGCGCACCTCTTCGTAATTCTCGCCCTCCGCGGCGCCAGCGCCGCGCTTGATCGCGCGCTCGATGGTGTCCTTGGTCATGTTGGCGGTCAGCGCCTTGTCGACGGCCACTCGCAGGCGCGGATTGGAAGCCGGGTCCGGGTCACCCATGCGCGCGGCGACGGTGATCTCGCGGATGAGCTTGGTGAACAGCTTGCCGCGCTTGGCATCCTGGGCATTCTTGCGATGCTGGATGTTCGCCCATTTACTGTGTCCTGCCATGTAACTGCTACCTCATGCCGCAAATTGCCGGCATTCTAGCATTGCGCGCTGCCCGGCGGTATCGACGCCTCCGGCCCGGTCATGCGCTAACCCGGACAGCAGGCCGGACCGAAGCGCTGCGGATCGACCGAGTCGATCACGCCCCGGAACGGCAGCCGCAGGACCTGCCGCGCACTGAGCATGGCGATCTCCCCTGCCGGCCAGCCGTTCTGTTCGACGAACGCTTCCGACTTGAAGTACCAGAGTCCCTCGTCGTTGACCAGGCTCAGGTAGATCGAGTTGTCTTGCGCGTATCCGTACAGGCCGCGGGCCGGCGCCGGCACCATGCCGGCCACGGCAGCGGCCAGCGCGGTCCCGATCACCCGGTAGCCGGCCGGGAACGGGTGGCCGTTGGTGTCAGCGGGATACAGCGCGGCAGCGCCGAGCGCGGCCTGCTGCAGCGGCGCGACGACGTCGACGTAGCGGGCCCCCGCCACGGCCTGGAGCGCCGCGGCCAGGACGGCGATCCGGCCGGACTCGGCCGTGACCAGCGCCTGGTACGGCGCCGGCGCGGCCAGCTGCTCCGCTGCCACCTTCTGCGCGTAAACCAGCTCCTTGGTCGGAATGATGGTGAAGACCAGCTGCACGTCCAGCTTCCGTGCCCGTTCCGCCAGCAAGCGGCCGACCTCGGCCATCAGCGCATAGCCGGCCTCGACGCCGGGATGCTCCGTATTGGCGATCAGGCGCAGCTGCGGCGTGAACACGGTGCTGACCCCGTCGGCGAAGGACACCGGCCAGCGTTCCTCGGGCGGGACGTCGAGCGAGACTTCCGGCAACCCCGCCAGCGAAACGCCGGCGGCGATGCCGGCGCGCTCGCGCAGCCAGTGCCAGTTCTCGTTGCCCTGCACCAGCTGCAGGGTCTCGAGCGGGTCGTTGCCGGTATAGAAGGCGACCACGACGACATAGGGACGGAAGGCCGCCGCATAGCTCAGCATGTCCAGGTACTGCACCGCCGCCCAGCCGCCGGTGGACATGTTGTAGAGGTTCGCATCCTCGCGCTGCAGTGCCTGCAGCATCCAGGACGGCCAGTTCTCCTCCAGCGGCGCGTTGTTGCCGTAGGTCATGCTGTCGCCGATGGTGACGATGTCCGCCGCCACCGGCACCGCGGCATTGCGGAATCCCAGCACGTCGTGCGGACCGAGCGCGGGTTCGGGCGGATAAAACGGCAGCGCCCGCACCTTGGTCAGCGGATCCTTGAGCAGGAACTCCCGGCTGCCGGCCAGCCGGTCGCGGAACACGCCCCGGTAGAAGGCGGGCAGCTGTTCGTCGAGCTGCACCAGTTCGAGATCCACGGGCCGCCCGCCGAGCAGGCCGGGCGCCAGCTTGCGGATCAGGCCGAGGGCGACCAGCAACGTCACGGCGGTCACGGCCAGCAACAGCAGGAGGTTTTTTTTCATGTGTCAGCCTCGCGGTTACTAGAACCTATCTCAAAATTGGCGCAAGCATTCTTACATCGTCATGCCCGCGCAGGCGGGCATCCAGAAAACCCGCGAGATACTGGATCCGGGCCTGCGCCGGAATGACGAAAAACTTGGCCGCCGCAGGATGTTCCAATTTTGAGACGGGTTCTGCCGGATACAGGGATCCGCGCACACCGGTGCATCAGTCACCGGCCGGAAGCGCAATGCCGGCGCCTGCGGGCGCCCCGCGCGCGCTCAGGATTCCAGTGCCGGCGGCTTGCGCAGGTGGATGCCGAGCTCGATCAGCTGGCCCGGCGCCACGGCGGACGGCGCGTTGGTGAGCGGGCAGGACGCGGTCTGCGTCTTCGGGAAGGCCATCACCTCGCGGATGGATTGCGCACCGGCCATCAGCATCACCAGGCGGTCGAGACCGAAGGCGATACCGCCGTGCGGCGGGCAGCCGAATTTCAGCGCATCGAGCAGGAAGCCGAACTTGTCGCGCGCCTCCTGTTCGCCGATGCCGAGCAGGTGCAGCACCGCCTCCTGCATGTCGGTGCGGTGGATACGGATGGAGCCGCCGCCGAGCTCGGTGCCGTTCAGCACCATGTCGTAGGCCCGCGAGAGCACGCTGCCCGGCTCGAAGGCCAGCTCTTCCGGGTTCTCGAGCTGCGGCGCGGTGAACGGGTGGTGCAGCGCCATCCAGCGGTTGGCCTTCTCGTCACGCTCGAACATGGGGAAGTCGACCACCCACAACGGCCTCCATTCGCCCTCGAGCATGCCGAGGTCGTGCCCGAGCTTCACGCGCAGCGCGCCGAGCGACTCGTTGACGATCTTCGTCTTGTCGGCGCCGAAGAACACCAGGTCGCCGTTGACGACGCCGGTGCGCGCGACGAGTTCGGCGACCACCGCGTCGGGCAGGAATTTCAGGATCGGCGACTGCAGGCCCTCGCGCCCGGCCGCGACGTCGTTGACCTTGATGTAGGCCAGGCCCTTGGCGCCGTACTTGCCGACGTACTTGGTGTAGTCGTCGATGTCCTTGCGGCTGATCTCGCCGCCGCCCGGCACGCGCAGCGCGGCGATGCGCCCGTTCGGGTCGTTGGCCGGACCGGAGAACACCTTGAACTCCACCTGCTGCATCAGGTCGCCGAGATCGACCAGCTCCAGCGGGATGCGCAGGTCGGGCCGGTCGGTGCCGTAGCGACGCACGGCCTCGTGGTAGGTCATGCGCGGGAAGGCTGCGGGCAGCGTCACGCCGATCACGTCGCGGAACAGTCCGCGCACCATGGTCTCGGTGATGCCCATGATGTCGTCTTCTACTAGGAACGAAGTCTCGATATCGAGCTGGGTGAATTCCGGCTGGCGGTCGGCGCGCAGGTCCTCGTCACGGAAACAGCGCGCGATCTGGTAGTAGCGGTCGACGCCGCCCATCATCAGCAGCTGCTTGAACAGCTGCGGCGACTGCGGCAAGGCGAAGAACTCGCCCGGATGGGTGCGGCTCGGCACCAGGTAATCGCGCGCACCCTCCGGCGTGGAGCGTGTCAGCACCGGGGTCTCGACGTCGATGAAACCGTGCGCATCGAGATAGTTGCGCATGGCGCGGGTGATCTGCGCGCGCATGCGCAGGCGCTCCTGCATCTGCGGCCGGCGCAGGTCGATGTAGCGGTAGCGCAGCCGGTTCTCCTCGCTGACGTCGGTCTCGTCGAGCTGGAAGGGCGGGGTCTCCGCGCTGTTCAGCACGGTCAGGGCGGTGCCGAACACCTCCACCGCGCCGGTCGGCATGTCCGGGTTCTCGGTGCCCGCCGGGCGCCGCCGGACCCGGCCGGTGACCTGCAGGACGTACTCGCTGCGCACCCGCTCGGCGGTGGCGAAGGTCGCGGCGGCATCGGGATCGAAGACCACCTGCACCAGCCCGCGGTAATCGCGCAGGTCGATGAAGATCACCCCGCCGTGGTCGCGCCGGCGGTGCACCCAGCCGCACAGGGTCACCTCCCGGTCGAGGTGGGTCGTGTCGATTTCACCACAATAATGACTGCGCATGGCTGGCTTCCGGTGTCGCGGGCGTTGCAAAGCGTGAAATGGTACGGGCTTGCGCGTAAAGGCGCAATATCAGACTGATCCGATTCAGGTTTTGGGCTTGGGTTTGGACGTGCCGCCGGCCGCCTTCGCGCCGTCCTTGGACGGCTTGTCCGCGCCGCCCGCGGCCGGCTTCTCCGCCCCGGCCACGTTTTTCTTGCTGCCGGTCTTGAAGTCGGTCTCGTACCAGCCGCCGCCCTTGAGGCGGAAACCGGCGGGCGAGATCAGCTTTTTCAGCGTCTCCTCCCCGCACGCCGGGCAGCGGGTCAACGGCGGCTCGCTGATCTTCTGCAGGGTATCGAAGGTGTGCCCGCAGGCGGCACACTGGTATTCGTAGATCGGCATGAGCGTATTCCCGTACTCCGGCCCGGTATTCAGGCTGGCGCATTATATACAGGCCGTGCGCGGCCTGGAAACGGGCCGGGCCGCGGTCGCGGTACCCCCGGCGGCCCGATTCTGTGAGAATAGCCCCCGACTCCCCTGCGCCCGCGATCCTCATGCGTACCCGCCGACAGACCGACATGCCGGGCACCACCGGTTACGACATCCGCACCCTGCGTGCGCTGGCGCCGTTCCTGTGGGCCTACCGCGGCCGCGTGCTGCTCGCGCTCGGCGCCCTGGTGCTGGCGAAGGTCGCCAACGTCGGCGTGCCGCTGGTGCTGAAGGAGATCGTCGACAGCCTGGACAGCAGCAAGCAGGCGGCGCTGGCGCTGCCGCTGGGTCTGCTGCTCGGTTATGGCGCGCTCAAGCTCGCCAGCACGCTGTTCAACGAACTGCGCGACTCGGTCTTCGCCCGCGTGCGCCACGGGGCCATGCGCCAGGTTTCGCTCAAGGTGCTGGAGCACCTGCACCGGCTGTCGCTGCGCTTCCACCTGGAGCGCAAGACCGGCGGACTCTCGCGCGACATCGAGCGCGGCACCAGCAGCGTCAGCTCGCTGATGAACTACATGGTGTTCAGCATCATCCCCACCCTGGTGGAGATCGCCATGATCGCCGGCATCCTGCTGGTGCGCTACGACGCGTGGTTCGCCGTGGTCACCTTCGTCGCCGTGGTCGTCTACATCGCCTTCACCATGACCATTACCGAGTGGCGCATGAAGTACCGCATCAGCATGAATGCGCTGGACTCGCGTGCCAACACCCAGGCCATCGACAGCCTGCTCAACTACGAGACGGTGAAGTACTTCGGCAACGAGGCCTACGAGCTGCGGCGCTACGACGATACCCTGCAGGACTGGGAACAGGCGGCGGTCAGCAGCCAGACCTCGCTCTCGGTGCTCAACTTCGGCCAGGCCGCGATCATCGCCGCGGGCGTGACGCTGCTCATGCTGCTCGCGGCACAGGGCGTGGTCGCGGGCCGGATGACGCTCGGCGACCTGGTGCTGGTCAACGCCTTCCTGCTGCAGCTGTTCATCCCGCTCAATTTCCTCGGCGTGGTCTACAGCCAGCTCAAGCACGCGCTCGCCGACATGCACCTGATGTTCGAGGTGCTGGAGCGCACGCCGGAAATCACCGACCGCCCGGGCGCCCCCGCGCTCGACCCCGGCCGCGGCGAGATCCGCTTCGAGCACGTCTCCTTCGCCTACGATCCCGCGCGCCCGATCCTGCACGACGTCAGCTTCAGCGTCGCGCCGGGACAGAAGGTCGCCATCGTCGGACCGAGCGGGGCCGGCAAGTCGACCATCGCGCGCCTGCTGTTCCGTTTCTACGACGTCAGTGACGGGCGCATCCTGATCAACGGCCAGGACATCCGCAGGGTCGGCCAGGACAGCCTGCGCGAGGCGATCGGCATCGTGCCGCAGGACACGGTGCTGTTCAACGAATCACTGCACTACAACATCGCCTATGCCAGGCCGGGCGCGAGCAGCGCGGAGGTGGAGCGCGCAGCGCGCCTGGCCAACCTGCATGCCTTCATCACCTCGCTGCCGCAGGGTTACGATACCGTGGTGGGGGAACGCGGCCTGAAGCTCTCCGGCGGCGAGAAGCAGCGCGTCGCCATCGCCCGTGCCATCCTCAAGAACCCGCGCATCCTGGTGTTCGACGAGGCCACATCGAGCCTGGATTCGCGCTCCGAGCAGCAGATCCTGGAGGCGCTGCGCGGCGCGGCGGCGCACCACACCAGCCTGGTGATCGCGCATCGCCTCTCCACCATCGTCGACGCCGACCGCATCCTGGTCATGGAGGCCGGCCGCATCATCGAGGCCGGCGTGCACCAGGCCCTGCTGGCGCAGGACGGTGTCTACGCGAAACTGTGGGCCCTGCAGCAGGAAGAGCAGCGGGAACTGGAAGCGGCCGGGGACACCGGCGCCGGCTGAGGCCGCAGGGCAGCCCCGGAAAAACGAAACCCGCCGGGCGGCGGGTTTCACGGGAGTGCGTGACGCGGCGGCTAGAACTCCATGCGCATGCCGACGAAGAATTCGTTCGCCTTGGCGTCGTCGAGGCGGTTGTAGTTACCGACCAGCGCCAGGTTCTTGGTGATGTCGAAGACGGCGCCGACGCCGTAGCCGATATCGTCCTCGCCGTCGAGCTGCACGGCGGAGAGGGTCGCGTTCAGCTCCAGCGCCTTGGTCAGCATGGCGCGCACGCCGAGCTCGGCCAGGTAGCCTTCGTCGGAGTTCGTCGGCACGCCGTTGGAGTATTCGGCATCGAGATAGCTCACGGTGCCGAGCACGTCGATGGTATCGGTGATCCCGTAATGCATGCCACCGCCGATCTGGAAGAGGTCCGCGTCATATTTCAGCGACGAGCCGGATTCCTCGATGAACTCGCGCGCATAGCCGAACTTGAGGAAGATATGGTCCGTCACGCCGAAGGAGATATTCAGGCCGCCACCGTCGCCGCTGGTCTGGTCGGCATCCAGGTTGATGTAGCCGAGTTCGGCATAGGTGTATTCCGGCCCCTTGGCGGCGAGCGCCTGCTGCGCCATGGCGGCAAACAGGGTGCCCGCGAGCATGGCTGTCAAATGCTTGTTGTTCATTCACTCCCCTCCTGAAATTGCGTAGCCATCCGAATGCGGCGGATGATTCTTGTTGAATAACGCGGAGATACTAAGGAATGCGCCCGGTACAGACAAGTTTTTTCCTGCCCGCCGCCGTCGGCGGCCTGCCGCAAGGTCCGCTCGCATGGTTTATATTTTTCTGGATAATCAGTCGCCTGTAACGGCAACCCGGCAGGTACACCATGCAGGAACGCACCATACTCATCACCGGCTGCTCCTCGGGCATCGGCCTGTGCTGCGCGCGCGGTCTCAGGGCGCGCGGCTGGCGTGTATTCGCCAGCGCGCGCAAGCCGGCCGACGTGGAACGACTCGCTGCCGAGGGCCTGGAAAGCCTGCCGCTCGATCTCGCCGACAGCGGCTCGATCCATGCCGCGGTCGATACCGTGCTGGCACGCGGCGGCGGCCGGCTCGCCGCCCTGTTCAACAATGGCGCCTACGGCCAGCCCGGCGCGGTGGAAGACCTGTCACGGGACGTGTTGCGGGACCAGTTCGAAACCAACGTGCTGGGCTGGCACGAACTCACCCGCCGGCTGCTGCCGGTGATGCGTGCCCAGGGGCATGGCCGCATCGTCTACAACAGCTCGGTGCTGGGCTTCGTCGCACTGCGTTACCGTGGCGCCTACATCGCGAGCAAGTACGCCATCGAGGGCCTCGCCGATACCCTGCGCCTGGAGTTGCGCGGCAGCGGCATCCACGTCGCGCTGATCGAACCGGGACCCGTCGAGAGCCGCTTCCGCGCCAACGCCTTCGCCGCCTACCGGCGCAACATCGATGCCGCACAGAGCGTGCACCGGGACGCGTACGCGCGCATGGAACAGCGGCTGGAAAAGGCAGGACCGGCCGTACCCTTCACGCTGCCGCCGGAGGCGGTGCTGAAAAGACTGGTGCACGCCGTGGAAAGCCCGCGCCCGCGACCGCGCTACTACGTGACCTTCCCGACCTACCTGTTCGGCACCCTCAAACGCCTGTTGTCGACGCGCCTGCTCGACCGGCTGCTGTACCGGGTGTAGGCGCGCGTTCGCATGCGCGAACGTCGTGCCACCGGTGTTCGCCGCGGTCCGCGCCTGCCGACGTAATCCGGCTCTGTACCCCCTGAGAACTCCGAGGCGGGAGAATTTAAGATGTTCTTCGCGCCTTGACGCGAGCCGGGTTGTTACGCCGCCGACACCGCGGCACCGCCGCTGGCGGTGAAGCCCAGGCCCGCGCCGCTGACATCCACGTGCACCACGTCGCCGGGACCGAAGCGGCCGGCCAGGATCTCCTGCGCCAGTGGATTCTCCAGCTGGACCTGGATGGCACGCTTGAGCGGACGGGCACCGTACACCGGGTCGAAGCCGGCCTCGCCGATACGGTCGAGCGCGGCGTCGGTCAGCTCCAGGCCGATCTCGCGCTCCGCCAGCCGCCGCCGCAGGATGTCGATCTGCAGGTCGGCGATGGCGCGGATCTGCTCGCGGCCGAGCGGGTGGAACACGACCACGTCGTCGATGCGGTTGATGAACTCGGGCCGGAAGTGCCCGGCCACCACGTCCATCACCGCCGCTTTCATCCTGGCGTAGTTCTCTTCCCCGGACAATTCCTGGATCATCTGGCTGCCCAGGTTGGAGGTCATCACGATCACGGTGTTGCGGAAGTCCACGGTGCGCCCCTGGCCGTCGGTCAGGCGCCCGTCGTCGAGCACCTGCAACAGCACGTTGAACACGTCCGGATGCGCCTTCTCGACCTCGTCGAGCAGGATCACCGAGTAGGGCTTGCGGCGCACGGCCTCGGTCAGATAACCGCCCTCCTCGTAACCGACATACCCGGGCGGTGCGCCGATCAGGCGTGCGACCGAGTGCTTTTCCATGAACTCGGACATGTCGATGCGCACCATCGCCTCCTCGGTATCGAACAGGAAGGCCGCGAGTGACTTGGTGAGCTCGGTTTTGCCCACACCGGTGGGGCCGAGGAACAGGAAGGAGCCGTTCGGCCGGTTCGGATCCGAGAGCCCGGCGCGGCTGCGGCGGATGGCGTCGGAAACCACGCGTACCGCCTCGCTCTGGCCGACCACACGCTGCTGCAACATCGCTTCCATGCGCAGCAGCTTGTCGCGCTCGCCCTCGAGCATCTTGGAGACCGGGATGCCGGTCCACTTGGACACCACCTCGGCGATCTCCTCGTCGGTCACCTTGTTGCGCAGGAGCTGCATCTCGTGCGTCTCGGCGCCCTCGGCCGCGGCCAGCTGCTTCACCAGCTCCGGGATGCGGCCGTACTGCAGCTCGCCCGCGCGGGCGAGATCGCCCGCACGCTGCGCGGTCTCGAACTCCATGCGCGCGCGCTCCAGTTCCTCCTTGATGTGGCTGGCGCCCTGCACCGCCGCCTTCTCCGATTTCCAGATCTCTTCCAGGTCGGAGAACTCGCGCTCCAGGGTATTGATCTCGCCCTGCAGCGCCTCCAGGCGTTTTCTCGAGGCCTCGTCGGTTTCCTTCTTCAGTGCCTCGCGCTCGATCTTGAGCTGGATCAGGCGGCGTTCCAGGCGGTCCATCGCCTCGGGCTTGGAATCGATTTCCATGCGGATGCGGCTGGCGGCCTCGTCGACCAGGTCGATGGCCTTGTCCGGCAGCTGGCGGTCGGTGATATAGCGGTGCGACAGCGTGGCCGCGGCGACGATGGCCGGGTCGGTGATCTCGACGCCGTGGTGCACCTCGTAGCGTTCCTTGAGTCCGCGCAGTATGGCGATGGTGTCCTCCACGCTCGGCTCGTCCACCAGTACCTTCTGGAAGCGCCGCTCCAGGGCGGCATCCTTCTCCACGTACTTGCGGTATTCATCCAGCGTGGTGGCGCCCACGCAGTGCAGCTCGCCGCGCGCCAGCGCCGGCTGAGCATGTTGCCGGCGTCCATGGCGCCCTCCGCCTTGCCTGCGCCCACCATGGTGTGCAGCTCGTCGATGAACAGGATGATCTGGCCTTCCTGCTTGGACAGGTCGTTGAGTACCGCCTTGAGGCGCTCCTCGAACTCGCCGCGGAACTTGGCGCCCGCGATCAGTGCGCCCATGTCCAGGGACAGCAGGCGTTTGCCCTTGAGGCCTTCCGGCACCTCGCCGTTGACGATGCGCTGGGCGAGGCCCTCGACGATCGCGGTCTTGCCCACGCCGGGTTCGCCGATCAGCACGGGATTGTTCTTGGTGCGGCGCTGCAGCACCTGCACGGTGCGGCGGATCTCGTCGTCGCGGCCGATCACCGGGTCGAGCTTGCCCTGCTCGGCACGCTCGGTCATGTCGATGGTGTACTTCTCCAGCGCCTGGCGCTGGTCCTCGGCATTCGGATCGTCCACCTTCTGGCCGCCGCGCAGCTTGTCGATCGACTGCTCGATGAGCCCCTTGCTGGCGCCGGCCTTGCGCAGCAACTCGCCGAGACTGCCCTTGTCCTCCAGCGCGGCCAGCACGAACAGCTCGCTCGAGATGTAGCTGTCCTTGCGCTGCTGGGCCAGCTTGTCGGTCACGTTCAGCAGGCGGCCGAGATCGTTGGACACGTGCACGTCGCCGGCTGCGCCCTGCACCTGCGGCATCTGGTCCAGCATCTCGCCGAGCTTCGAGCGCAGCAGGTTGACGTTGACGTCGGACTGCGCCAGCAGGTGGCGGACGGTACCGCCCTCCTGGTCCAGCAGCGCCGTCATCAGGTGGGCCGGCTCGATGAACTGGTGGTCGCGCCCCACCGCCAGGCTCTGGGCCTCCGCCAGTGCCTGCTGGAACTTGCTGGTCATCTTGTCCATACGCATGAATGAATGCCTCCGCGGCTGTAATCGGTAGTTACCTCCCAGATTGGGGGGTTAGCGGCGGTTTTCAAGCCCGCCCGGCAGCGCTGCAGCACTCAGTGCAGGGTCGAATGGGTCGCGTAGATCAGCAGCACCCCGAGTGCGATCAGGGTCACCTGCTGCACCGTGGCCACACCCTCGACGCGCCGGTGCAGCGTTGGGATCAGGTCGGCCACGGCGATGTAGATGAAGCTCGAAGCCGCCACCGCGAGTACGTAGGGCAGGATCGCTTCCATCTCCTGCAGGGCGAACCAGGCCAGGACGCCGCCGACGACCGTCGTCAGACTGGAGAGGACGTTGTAGACGAAGGCGCGGCCACGCGTGAAGCCGCCATGCAGCAGCACCGCGAAATCCCCCACCTCCTGCGGAATCTCGTGAGCCGCCACGGCCAGGCTGGTGACGACGCCGAGGTGCAGGTCGGTGAGAAAGGCACCGGCGATGAGGATGCCATCGAGGAAATTGTGCAGGCCGTCGCCGATCAGGATCAGGGTGCCGGTGGAGCGGCGCTGGGCGTGGTCGTGCCGCTCATCGGGCACGTGCACTTCGCAGTGATCGGCATGGCAGTGGCGCCACAGCACCAGCTTTTCCAGCAGGAAGAATCCCAGCAGCCCCAGCAACACCGCCAGCGGAATGGCGTGGACATCACGGCCCGCGACACCTTCCAGCGCATGCGGCAACAGTCCGAGCAGTGCGGCACCGAGCAACGTGCCGGTCGCGAAGCTGACCAGGTGCGGCAGCAGTCGATTGCGCAGCGGCTCGCTGAGCACCAGGAACACCGCGGCGGCCAGCACGCTGAGGACCCCGCCGAGCAGACAGAATAGGACGATCCAGGTGAGCAGCGACATTAACCGGTCTCGCGGTAGCGGGAGGCGGTCATGATACGCACCCCCTCACGGACCCGCCAGCCAGACCAGCGTGGCCATGCGCCCGGTCGTGCCATCCCGGCGGTAGGAATAGAAGCGCGCGGCATCGCTGTAGGTACACCAACCACCGCCCTGCACTGCCGGCACCCCGCAGGCCGCGAGTCGCTGGCGTGCCAGCCCGTACAGATCGGCGTACCAGCGACCGTCCGCGCCCGGCGCGAAGGCGGCACCCGCCCGGGCATCCTGCGCCATGAATACATCGCGCACCTCCGCACCCACCTCGAAGGCCGCCGGACCGATGGCCGGTCCCAGCCAGGTCACCAGGTCGGCCGCCGGTACCGGCAACTGCGCCACGGTGGCCTCCAGCACGCCGGCGGCCAGCCCGCGCCAACCGGCATGCGCGACCGCCACGCAGCGCGCCCCGCGATCGGCGAAGACGACTGGCAGGCAGTCGGCAGTGAGCACGGCACAGACGACGCCCGGCCGGCCGGTCCAGGCGGCATCGGCCTCCGGCTCGACCCCGTCCCGCCCGGCCTCGACCACCCGGACCCCGTGGACCTGCCGGAGCCAGACCGGCTCACCCGGCAACCCCAGCGCCGTGCGCAGACACGCCCGGTTGGCCAGCACGGCCGCAGGATCGTCGCCGACGTGGCTGGCGGGGTTCATGCTCGCCCACAGACCGGTACTCACCCCGCCATGGCGCGTGGTCGTGACGGCATACACCGCTGGCGGCGCCTCCCACTCGGGCAGCAGCCAGTCATCCGACATCAGGTAGTTTCCGAGAATTGAATTTCATGTTTATGTAATTCATACGTTTTGTTGATAACAATTCGCACATTTCACTGGACGTCCCTCAGCCACCGTTGGCCAGTTCCTCAGCATCTTCACGTAACACATTGATAAGTCGCTCCATGTCCTGAGGCACCCCCACCTCCCAACCGACCCACGCCCCGCTGGCCGGATGCCGGAGTTCCAACCGGGTCGCATGCAGCGCCTGACGCCGGAAAGCCGTCAATGCCGCCTGCAGGGCCGTGCCGGCACTGGCCGGCAGGCGCAGGCGGCCGCCATAAACGGGATCGCCGACCAGTGGCGTATGCTGGTGCGCCATGTGTACGCGGATCTGGTGGGTACGGCCGGTTTCCAGGCTGACGCGGACCAGGGTGTGGGCCCGGTAGCGCGCCTCGACCCGGTAGTGGGTGACCGCCGGCTTGCCACCCGCGGTCACCGCCATGCGCTTGCGGTCGACCGGGTGCCGGCCTATCGGCGCGTCGATGGTGCCGCCGCCGGTGAGCACCGTGTTCACCACGCACAGGTACTCCCGGGTGACGTCGCGGGCGGCGAGCGCCTCGACCAGCCGCTTGTGGGCGGTGAGGTTGCGTGCGATCACCAGCAGGCCGCTGGTCGACTTGTCGAGCCGGTGCACGATACCCGCGCGCGGCAGCAGCGCCAGCCCCGGGTCGTAATGCAGCAGGGCATTGAGCAGGGTGCCGGCCGGATTGCCGGCCGCCGGGTGCACCACCAGGCCGGCCGGCTTGTTGATGACCAGCAGGTCCGGATCGGCATGCACCACCTCGAGTGCGATCGCCTCCGGCGCGGCGGACGTGTCCTCGGGCAGCGCTGCCGCGATGTGCACGGCCTCGCCGCCCCGGACCTTCTCGCGCACCTGTGCCACGCGCCCGTCCAGCATGACCTGACCGGCCCGGATCCATTGCTGCAGGCGCGCGCGGGAATAGTCGGGCACCAGCGCGGCCAGCGCCAGGTCGAGACGCTGGCCGCGCCGCGACTCGGGTATGATCAGCTGCAGCTCTACGGTCGACATCATGCGTTCGTCGATATTGGGTTATACTCTCGCGGCATCCGCTTCCGGAACATTCTGACATACACCACAACTCATGCGCCTGACGAGTCTGTTTCTCGCCGCCCTGCTGCTGGTCACCGGCGGCTGTTCGCTCCTGCCCGAGCAGATCGACAAGACCAAGGACTGGTCCGCCAACCAGCTCTACACCGCGGCCAAGGAGGAACTCGGTCAGAAGAACTACGAACAGGCGATCAAGTACTTCGAGAGCCTGGAGGCCCGCTACCCGTTCGGGCAGTATGCCCAGCAGGCACAGCTCGAGATCGCCTACGCCTACTACAAGTTCGAGGAACCGGACCTGGCCATCGCGGCCGCCGACCGTTTCATCAAGATCTACCCGCGCCACCAGAACGTGGATTACGCCTGGTACCTGAAGGGCCTGGTCAACTACAACCGCGGCCGCTCGCTGGTGGACAAGATCCTGCCGCAGGACCCGACCGAGCGCGACACCTATACCATGCGCGCGGCCTATGATGATTTCAACCAGCTCGTGCTGCGCTACCCGGACAGCATCTACACGCGTGACGCCGCCCAGCGCATGATCCATCTGCGCAACAGCATGGCCGAGCATGAACTGCACGTCGCAGATTACTATATGCGCCGCAAGGCCTATATCGCCGCGGCCAACCGCGCCAAGTACGTGATCGAGAACTACCAGCGGACACCGGCCGTGCCCGAGGCCCTGGTGTACATGGTGCGCGCCTACCGCATACTCGGGGCCAACGACCTGGCTGCGGACGCCCTCAAGGTGCTCCGTCTCAACTACCCCGAGCATCCGGAGCTCGCCCGGCTGGACGCGCCCGGCGGCTATCGGGCCGATCAGTCGCCCTCATTCTGGAAGTTCTGGTAACCGCTGGTGATCGGGTAGCGGCGGTCGCGCCCGAACGCCCGCTGGGTGATCCGCACCCCGGGCGGCGCCTGGCGGCGCTTGTATTCGTTGCGGTCGACCAGGGTGGCGACACGCCTGACCACCGCGGCGTCGAAACCGTCGGCCACGATGCGCTCCACGCTCATGTCGCGTTCGATATAACGCTCCAGGATCGGGTCCAGGATCGCATAGGGCGGCAGGCTGTCGCTGTCCTTCTGGTCCGGGGCGAGCTCCGCGGACGGCGGGCGGTCCAGCACCCGCTGCGGGATCACCGCGCCTTGTGCGTTGCGGTAACGCGCCAGCCGGTAGACGAGCAGTTTCGGCACGTCCTTGAGCGGCGCGAACCCGCCGGCCATGTCGCCGTAGAGGGTGGCATAGCCGACCGACATCTCGCTCTTGTTGCCGGTGGTGAGCAGGATGCGGCGCTGCTTGTTCGAAAACGCCATGAGGATGATGCCGCGGCAGCGTGCCTGGATGTTCTCCTCCGTGGTGTCCGCGGGCAAACCCGCGAATGCCGGCGCGAGCACCTCGAGAAAACTCGCAAAGGGCCGCTCGATGGGGATCTCCCGGTACTGCACGCCCAGAGCCGTGGCCTCGGCACGCGCGTCTTCCAGGCTCATCGCCGCGGTATAGCGTGACGGCATCATGACGGCCTCCACCTGCCCCGCGCCGATGGCGTCCACCGCCAGCGTCAGCGTCAGCGCCGAATCCACGCCGCCGGACAGACCCAGCACCGCCCCGTCGAAACCGTTCTTGCGGATATAGTCGCGCACGCCCAGGACCAGCACCTCGTAGACCGCCGCCTCCGTGACCTGGCGTGGCGCACAGGCCGCGGGAAGCGGCACCGCGGCAGCGGCGATGTCGACCGGATACAGTCCCTCCACGCAGGCCGGGGCATGCTGCGTGACCTGGCCTTGCGCATCGACCACGAACGACCCGCCGTCGAATACCAGTTCGTCCTGGCCGCCGACCAGATTGACGTAGATGATGGGCAGGGCGTTCTCCCGCGCGCGCGCGGCGAGCACCTGTTCGCGCTCGTCGCGCTTGCCGGCGTGGAACGGCGAGGCATTGAGGTTGATCAGCACGCGCGCGCCGGCCGCCGCGGCCTGGGCGGCCGGCGCCGCCTGCCAGATATCCTCGCAGATGGTAATGCCGACGGGCAGCTCGCCCAGCATGACGACACAAGGTTGCCCGCCCGGCGTGAAGTAGCGTTTCTCGTCGAACACGCTGTAGTTCGGCAGCAGCTGTTTCTTGTACTGCGCGACGATCGCCCCGTCGCGGCACACCAGCGCGGCGTTGTACAGCAGCCGGCCTTCGAGCAACGGCGCGCCGATGATGGCGGTGATGCCGTGGATCCGCCCGCACAGGCGCTCGAGCGCCGCCTGCACGTGTTCCATGAAATGCGGGCGGAACAGCAGATCCTCCGGCGGGTAACCGGTCAGGGCCAGCTCCGGAAACACCACGACGTCGGCTGCATGCCGATCACGCGCCTCCGTGCAGGCCGCCAGGATCCGGCGCGCATTGGCGTCGATGGCGCCGACCAGGAAGTCGAGCTGGGCCATGACGATGCGGAGGCCATTGGTTTGTTGTTGTGAACTCATGTATTGAATTGCCTCAACATCACGCAATCAATTCAAAATACAAGTTTTTAAATCATAGATGAAGCTTTCGCCCCACCGGGGCGAGGCACTTTTCTTTGCTCCGCCAAAGAAAAGTACCCAAAAGAAAGGCGGCCCGAAGGCTTGCCCGGAACGTCATCTGCGCTGACGGTCCGGGTGCCCTGCGCGGCTCGCCGCTTCGGGCGCTCGCCGAACTCGCAGGATTTGGCGCGCACCCTGTCCGAGGCAAGCCGGAGCGGGATCAACATCCCGCTCCGGCTCCGAGTTGTGCGCGCCCCCGGCCGGGCGAGGAACGCAGGGCACCGGCAGAGCCGGCGCGGCCAGCGGGTGCCCTTCTCTTTGGGGACTTTCTCTTGGGCACGCAAGAGAAAGTCCCTCGCCCGACAGGGCGAAACAGGCGAATCAGCAAAGCGGATATATTGATACAGCGGTCGGATTAGCGGATCAACCGGCCATCGCCCGCTGCATGGCAGCACCGATATCGGCGGGCGAGCGCACCACGGTCACGCCGGCGGCCTCGAGGGCGGCGATCTTGGCAGCCGCCGTGCCCTGCCCGCCGCTGATGATGGCGCCGGCATGGCCCATGCGCTTGCCGGGCGGCGCGGTGACACCGGCGATGTAGGCGACCACGGGCTTGCTGACCCGGTCGCCGATATATTCCGCGGCGCGTTCCTCGTCGGTGCCGCCGATCTCGCCGATCATGACTATGCCGCGGGTATCCGGATCGGCCTCGAACAGCTGCAGGCAGTCGATGAAACCCATGCCGCGGATCGGGTCGCCACCGATGCCGATGCAGGTGCTCTGGCCATAACCGATGCGGCTGGTCTGGAACACCGCCTCGTAGGTCAGCGTGCCGGAACGCGAGACGATGCCGATGCTGCCGGGCTGATGGATGACGCCGGGCATGATGCCGATCTTGCAGCCGCCGGGTGTGATGATGCCGGGACAGTTGGGCCCGATCAGGCGCGCATCGGTCCCGCGCAGCACGGCCTTCACGCGCAGCATGTCCAGCACGGGGATACCCTCGGTGATGCAGACGATGAGGCCGATGCCGGCGGCGGCGGCCTCCAGGATCGCATCGGCGGCGAAGGCGGCCGGCACGTAGATCATGGTGGCATCCGCGCCGGTTGCGGCGACCGCATCCTTCACGGTGTTGAACACGGGCAGCCCGAGATGGGTCTGGCCGCCCTTGCCGGGCGTCACACCGCCGACCAGCCGGGTACCGTAATCCAGCGCCTGCTGCGAGTGGAAGGTGCCCTGCGCCCCGGTGAAACCCTGGCAGATCACGCGCGTGCCGCTGTCGACGAGAACACTCATGCGCCACCGCCGCGGGCGGCCGCGACCGCCTTCTCCGCCGCCTCGGTCAGGTCGCTGGCCGTCTCCACCGCCAGACCGGATTGCGCGATCAGGTCCAGCCCCGCCGCGGCATTGGTGCCTTCCAGACGCACCACGACCGGCACGTTGACCGCCACCTCCGCGATCGCCTGCAGGATGCCCTCGGCGATGAGGTCGCAGCGCACGATGCCGCCGAAGATATTGACCAGGATCGCCTCGACCTGCGGATCGGACAGGATGATCTTGAAGGCCTCGGCGACCTTCGCCGCCGTGGCGCCGCCGCCGACATCGAGGAAATTGGCCGGTGCACCGCCGTGCAGCTGGATGATGTCCATGGTCGCCATCGCCAGTCCGGCGCCATTGACCATGCATGCGATGTTGCCGTTGAGGCGGATGTAATTCAGGCCATGCTGCCGGGCGACGTTCTCACGTGCGTCCTGCTGGCTGGCATCGTGCAGACTGGCCAGCTCCGCATGCCGGAACAGCGCGTTGTCGTCGATATCGAGCTTGGCGTCCAGCGCCAGCAGGTCGCCCGCGGCGGTCACCACCAGCGGATTGATCTCCAGCAGGCTGGCATCGCAGGCATTGACCAGCCGGCAGGCGGCATGGAGCAGCCGGCCGAAGGCACCGATCTGACTGCCCTGCAGACCGAGACCGAAGGCCAGGTTGCGGGTCTGGTAACCCTGCAGACCGACCGCGGGATGCACGCTCTCGGTGAGGATCGCAGCCGGATCGGTCGCGGCGACCTCCTCGATGTTCATGCCACCGGCTGCAGAGGCCATGAGCATGAGCCGCTCGCGCGTACGGTCGACCAGGATGCTGAAATAGATCTCGCGCGCGATGTCGACGACAGGTTCCACCAGCACGCTGTTGACGGGCAGCCCCGCGGCATCGGTCTGCGCGGTCACCAGCCGGCTGCCGAGCAGCGCGGCCACCGCGGCGGCCAGTTCGTCGCGACCGTTGACCAGCCGCACACCGCCGCCCTTGCCGCGACCGCCGGCATGCACCTGCGCCTTCACCACCCAGGCAGCGGCAGCAGCGTCGACGCTGTCGATCGCAGCGGTACGGGTGAGCACCCGGCCGTCGGGAACGGGTATGCCGAACTCGGCGAACAGCTGCTTGGCCTGGTACTCGTGCAGGTGCATTGGCGCAGTGTGGCAACCTTGCGGATATTGATCAAGTGATACCTGATCGGCATTACACGCGGACGGTTTAAAGGTAGTATGATCGCCGCATCGCCACATGCGCCGCGGCCCGGGCAGAGACGACACGAACCGATTCAATGCGCACCCTCCTGATCTTCATCGCGCTGGCGCTGATCGTCATGATCGGCAGGCAGCTGCTGCGCAAACCGCACATCAGCACACGCACACCCGCCAAGACCGGACAGATGGTCCGCTGCGCGCACTGCGGCATGTACGTGCCGCAGCACGAGGCCTGCATGCAGGACGGCGTCAGCTATTGCAGCGCAGAGCACCGCACCGCGGCGCGGGGCACCCATGACGTCTGAGGTCAGCGCGCAGGTACTGCAGCGGGGCCCGGCCGACCCGCCGGCCGCAGCCGCAGGGCCGGCATGGAAGCCGCTCCGACTGCTCACCTTCTACCGCACGATCCTCGCGGGGCTGCTCACGGTGCTGTATTTCACCACCGGCGGCGAAACGGCGCACGACCCGATGGTGCCGGGCCTGTACGGCTCCACCTGCCTCGCCTACCTGGCCTTCAGCCTGGTCGCGGGCTTTGCCGCGCGCCTGCGCTGGCCCGGCTTCGAACTGCAGGTCATCGCGCAGATCCTGGTCGACATCGGCTGCGTCACGCTGCTGATCCACGCCAGCGGTGGCCTGGCGAGCGGGCTCGGCATCCTGCTGGTCATCACGGTCGCCACCGGCAGCATCCTGATCCAGGGCCGCATGGCCTTCATGTTCGCCGCGGTGGCCACGCTGGCGGTCATGGGCGAGCATTTCTACAGCCGGATGCTGCGCAACTTGCCGCGGGAGACAGACTACACTCACGCCGGCCTGCTGGGCCTGGCGCTGTTCGCCAGTGCCGGCCTGACCTACCTGCTGGCGCGCAGGATCCGGGACAGCGAATCGCTGGCACGACGCCGGGCCGTCGACCTCGCCAATCTCGCCCGGCTCAATGCCCATATCGTGCAACGCCTGCAGGCCGGCATCATTGTCACGGACCACGAACACCGCATCGTCCTGATCAACGACACGGCCCGCAAGCTGCTCCACGCACCAGCGGCGGGCACCGGCCAGCCACTCGCCGATCTGTCGGAGGCACTGTACGGCAAGCTGCAGGCGTGGCTGCACGCCCCCGCCAGCCAGCCCAGCCTGCTCAAGGGCGCTGCGCACGGCGCCAGCCTCCTGCCGCATTTCACGCGCCTGGATTCCTCGAGCGGCCCCGGTGCGCTGATCTTTCTGGAGGACATGGCGGCCATGGAACGCCAGGCGCAGCAGATCAAGCTGGCCTCGCTCGGACGCCTAACGGCCAGCATCGCGCACGAGATCAGGAATCCGCTCGGCGCCATCAGCCATGCCGCCCAGCTGCTCAACGAGCAGGAGATCCTGGCCGCCGAGGACCGCCGCCTGGCGGCGATCATCGGTGACAACTCGGCACGGGTGAACCTGATCGTGGAGAACGTCCTGCAGCTGTCCCGTCCCAACTCGTCGATTCCCCAGGTCCTCGGGCTCGCATCCTGGGTCGAGCGGTTCACCGCCGAATTCGCGCACAGCGGCAGCATCGATCCGGCCCGGATCAGCTGCACGGTGGCACCGGACGACATCGAGATCAGCATGGACCCGAGCCTGCTGCACCAGGTGGTCTGGAACCTGTGCCAGAACGCCGTCCATCACAATCGCACGGAGCGGCCGGTACGCGTGCAGCTGGTGGGCGGCCTGACGGCTACCCCGGGTGTCGCACATCTTGATATCATCGACGACGGTTCCGGCATCGAACCCGACATGACCGACAAGATATTCGAGCCCTTCTTCACCACGCACCGCAGCGGCACCGGTCTCGGGCTGTACATTGCGCGTGAACTCTGCGAAACCAGCGGTGCCCACCTCGACTATCACACGGTAGCCACCGGCGGCAGCCGCTTCCGCATCACCTTCCCGGCCAGCGGTGTGACCGCACTGCCGGCACGGCGCATTTCATGAGCAGGCCACTGGCGCTCGTCGTCGACGACGAACCCGATATCCGTGAACTGCTCGAGCTGACGCTGGGCCGGATGGACATCGACACGCGCAGTGCGGCCGGCTACGCAGAGGCCCGTGCCCTGCTGGACACGACCCGCTTCGATATCTGCCTCACCGACATGCGCCTGCCTGACGGCGACGGCCTGGACCTGGTGCGCTACATACAGGAGCACATGCCGGAACTGCCGGTCGCGGTCATCACCGCCTACGGCAGCATGGATACCGCGGTGGAGGCCCTCAAGGCCGGCGCCTTCGACTTCATCTCCAAGCCGGTCAACCTGCCCGTGCTGCGCAATCTCATCACCAGTGTGCTGAAGCTGTTCGACGAAAGCCGGCCGCGTGAACGCCGCAGCCGCGACAGTCTGCTGGGCGATTCGGACGTCATGCGCGCCATCCGCTCCACCATCGAAAAGCTCTCGCGCAGCCAGGCGCCGATCTACATCTGTGGCGAATCCGGCACCGGCAAGGAACTCGTGGCCAGGCTGATCCACAGCAAGGGCCCGCGCGCCGACCGGCCGTTCGTACCGGTCAACTGCGGCGCGATCCCGTCCGAGCTCATGGAAAGCGAGTTCTTCGGGCATCGCAAGGGCAGTTTCACGGGCGCGAACAGCGACAAGGACGGCCTGTTCCAGGTCGCCGCCGGCGGCACCCTGTTTCTCGACGAGGTGGCGGAGCTGCCGCTGCACATGCAGGTCAAGCTGCTGCGCGCGATCCAGGAGAAGGCCGTGCGTCCGGTCGGGGCCCAGCGCGAGATTTCGACCGACGTGCGCATCCTCTCGGCCACCCACAAGGAACTCGCCGAGCAGGTCGCAAACGGCCAGTTCCGCCAGGACCTCTACTACCGCCTCAACGTCATTGCGCTCAAGGTGCCGCCGCTGCGCGAACGCAGCGAGGACATTCCCATGCTGGCCGCGCACTTCCTCGCCAAGCTCGCGCGCCAGAGCGCGCAGCCCGATCTCGCGCTCAGCGACGACGCCCTGCAGGCCCTCATGGCCTATAGCTTTCCCGGCAACGTCCGCGAGCTGGAAAACATCCTCGAGCGCGCCACCACCCTGTGCGAGGGACATGTCATCAGCCGCGCCGACCTGCACCTGCCGATCACCGGCACCCTGCCCGGGACGCTGGGCGGTGACGCGGCGCACCCGCTGGAGCCGGGCACGGTGCCGCTGGATACCTACATGGACAACATCGAGAAGGATGTGCTGATCAAGGCGCTGGAACAGACCCGATACAACAAGACCGCCGCCGCCAAGAAACTCGGGATCACCTTCCGCGCCCTGCGCTACCGGCTCAAGAAACTGGGACTTGACTAGCACCACTCCCGCGGCATCATGAACCCGGCGCACGGCGATAACGCCGGCTGGCGCACGGAATCCGGGTCACAAACTGACGCCCAGCGTCACAATCTGACCCGGACAGTGCGACGCCGCGCAAGGTTACGGCCGGCTCGAGGCAGGCAGTTTTCCTTGGCCGCATCGGCATACGGCCGCCACGACAAAAATAAGATACTGTTAAATAAGCATATTTTTATCCGCGGGCGGATAGGGCACAGCGCAGCCCCGTAAGCGGCAATTTTCTGGCACGGAAAATGAATAGCTATTGCCAGCCAAAGAAAGCGGGCGTTTGTCCGATACAAGGCTGTCAGGTGGCTCGGACCGGGCAACCACACAACTCGTTACCACTGTTCATGTACATGAGAGGAAACACCATGAAACTGCAAAAGGGTTTTACACTGATCGAACTTATGATCGTTATCGCGATCATCGGTATCCTGGCTGCCATCGCCATCCCGGCCTACCAGGACTACACCATCCGCGCCAAGGTGGGTGAGGGTCTGAACCTGGCCGGCGCCGCCAAGCTGGCGGTCTCCGAGACCTATGACTCCACCGGCAACTTCCCGACCAGCCAGGCGCAAGCCGGCCTGCCGTCGGCAGCCAGCATCACCGGCGCCTACGTCTCTAGCGTGACCCTGGCCGCCAATACCGGCGTGATCACGATCGGCTTCAAGAACAACCTGGGCGGCAACCCGACGGCGAATGCCACCAACATCGATCTGATCCCGAACACCAATGCCGGTTCGGTCGAGTGGGACTGCACCTTCGGCAACGGCACCAGCGGCAGCCAGACTCCGCAGAAGTACCGTCCGGCCAACTGCCGTTAATCACGCAGTATCTGCCGCAATATGGAACGCCCCGGTTCGCCGGGGCGTTCTTTTTTATTTGAACGCACGGTTGCCGACAGTACACTAGCGGGCGCGCGGACGGCGCGCCGGCCGCGTTTCCGCACTCACACAGCCGCCACGGGAGCCCCGGCATTGCAGATCCACCCGCCGCACAGCACCGACCGCACTGCCGCAGCCCTACCTGCCGGGTTAACTACCGTCGCAGCGACGCAGTGCACACCACTCCCGGGGGCTCGCCGCACGAATTGCCCGGCCCGCCCATGACCCGCTCACTGCCGCTGCTGTCACCCGCCGGCTGGCTCATCCTGCTGCTGTGCGCACTGACCGTCGCCATCTACTGGCCCGGTTTGTCGGGCGACTACATGTTCGACGACCGGCCCAACCTGCTGGAGAACCGGCAACTGGAACTGGAGTCGCTGGACCTGGACAGCCTGGCGGCGGCGGCCTGGTCGTCCAGTGCCGGCCAGCTGCGCCGGCCGGTCAGCATGGCGAGCTTCGCCCTGAACCGCTATTTCTTCGGGATCGCACCGTGGTCCTACAAGGTCGTGAACCTGTGCATCCACCTGCTGACCGGCCTGGGCCTGTGGCTGCTCGGACGCCAGCTCGTGCGTGCGTACCGGCAACACCGCGACCCGGCATTTCCCGCCGCGGCCGCAGCCTGGCTGCCGGCCGTGGTCGCCGGGCTGTGGCTGGTGCACCCGCTCAACCTCAGCACCGTGCTCTACATCGTCCAGCGCATGGCGGGCCTGTCGGCGCTGTTCAGCGTCGCCGGCCTGTACCTCTACCTGCACGGCCGGCTGCGCATGCGCGCGGGCAGGCCGGGACTGCCCTGGCTGCTCGCCGGGCTGCTGGGCTGCGGCAGCCTGGCCGTGCTCAGCAAGGAAAACGGCATCCTGCTGCCCGTGTTCATGCTGGTGCTGGAGTCCACCCTGTTCGGATTCCGCGACGCGCACGGTCGGCGCGACCGCCGCATCGTTGCGCTGTTCCTGCTCTGCGTGGCACTGCCCGCGCTGCTGGCGCTCGGCATCCTGCTGATCGAGCCCCGCATCATCGCCAACTACACCCACAAGACCTTCACCCCGTGGCAGCACGTGCTGACCGAGGCCCGGGTGCTGATGTTCTATCTCAAACAGATCATCATGCCCTCGCTCAACGAACTGGGGCTGTACCACGACGATATCGCCCTCTCGCACGGACTGCTGACGCCCCCCACCACCCTGCTGTCGCTGCTGGGCATCGCGGGCCTGCTGGCGCTGGCCGCCGCGCTGCCGGCGCGGCTGGCGCTGATCCGCCTGGGCATACTCTGGTTCTTCGCCGGCCACCTGCTGGAATCGACCGTCATCCCGCTGGAACTCGCCCACGAGCACCGCAATTACCTGGCCGACTACGGCATCCTGCTGGCGCTGGGCGCAGCGGTCTGCACGCTGCGCTTGCGCGACCATGCCACCCTCATTCGCGCGGGCAGCGCGGGGCTGTTCCTGCTGCTGTTCGCCTACACTACCTGGATCCGGGCGGGACAGTGGTCCGATAACGTGCAGCATGCCATCTTCGAGGCCCTGCACCATCCCGCGTCGCCGCGCGCGGTGTTCGCGGCCGGCCGCATCCATGCACGCCTGGCGCTGCAGGGCGTCAGCGCCAGCGAGACGGAGGCCTACCGCTACCTGGAACAGGTCCGCCGCCTCGATCCGCACAACATCATGCCGGAGGTCACGCTGATCCTGCTCGACGCCTACCTCGACAAGCCGGTCGATCCTGCGTATTTTGACGCCATCCGGCAGAAACTGGCCGCGTACCCGGTGTCGACGACGGATATCGTCAGTCTCAAGGAGCTGACCGAGTGCATCGACAAGCACTGCAACATCCCCCACCAGGAGATGGACGCGCTGCTCAGACTCGCGCTCGACAAGAGCCGGGCGTCGCAGCTACTGACGATCTACGGCTTCTTCCGCATCAACAAGCTCGGGGATTTCACTACCGGGCTCGCGCTGTTCCGCGAGGTGGTCGAGCGCTATCCGCGTGAAGCCCAGCACTGGATCAACCTGGTCAACCTGCTGATCGTCATGGAACGCTACGCGGAGGCCGAGCAGACGCTGGCCCGCTTCCGCGCCGCGGGTAGTTACGGCGGCAGCGACAGCCTGTACGATATGCTCGCTGACGAAATCAGGACAGCGCGCAGGGTGAATACGGCGCAAACCACCGGCACGGACCCGACAACCAGCGAGAACCTGCCATGAACCCGGAAATCAGCATCATCCTGCCTGCCAAGAACGAGGCCGAAAGCCTGAAGACGCTGCTGCCCGTGCTGCAGACGCGGTTTCCGCAGGCCGAGATCATGGTCGTCAACGACGGCTCGACCGACACCACCGCCGAGGTCTGCCGGGCGCAGGGCGTGCGCGTGGTCTCGCATGTCTATTCCATGGGCAACGGCGCCGCGATCAAGACCGGGGCGCGCAACGCCAGCGGCAACGTCCTGGTGTTCATGGATGCCGACGGCCAGCACGATCCCGCGGATATCCAGGCCTTGCTCGACGGCATCGACCGGGGCTACGACATGATGGTGGGCGCGCGGCACCTCGACAGCCATGCCTCGCTGACACGCCGGATCGGCAACATGTTCTACAACCGGCTGGCCACCTGGATGACGGGATATCCCATCCTCGACCTGACCTCGGGTTTCCGCGCCGCGCGGGCACGGCATTTCAAGAAATTCCTCTACCTGCTGCCCAACCGCTTTTCCTATCCGACCACGAGCACCATGGCATTCTTCCGCTCCGGGCTGTCGGTCGGCTACACACCCATCCAGGCGCAGCTGCGCAGCACCGATACCCGCAGCCACATCCGGCTGTTCCACGACGGTTTCCGCTTCCTGATCATCATCGTCAAGATCGGCGCACTGTTCTCGCCGATGCGCTTCTTCCTGCCCGTCAGCGGTGTCCTGTTGGCGACCGGCCTCAGCTACTATGCGTATACCTATTTTGCCTGGGGACGGCTGACCAACATGAGCGCGATCCTGTTCCTGTCGGCGCTGCTGACCTTCCTCATAGGCATCGTCTCGGAGCAGATCTCGGCACTGCACTACAAGGATATCGTCGAGACCAAACGCCGCACGGAGCGTGACGGCGAGTAGCGTGCAGCGGCATCCCGCGGTCTGCCGCCGCAGCGCCGCTAGGCCGTAGCCGGCCCCTGCACGGCAGCGAACAGTTCGAGGTGGGCCTGCACCGCCCGCTCGAGGCTGAATTCCCGCTGTATCAATTCAAAACCCGCCTGTCCCATCGCCGCCAGCCGGTCGCGCGGCAGCGTAGCGGCGGCGACGAGTGCGGTGGTCAGCGCGGGCGCAGCGTCGATCGCGACCGTCCAGCCGCACGCGGGTGTGATGAAGCGGTCGATGCCGCCACAACGGCTGACGATGACCGGCCGGCCCAGCGCCAGCGCCTCGAGTGCCACGTTGGCCATGCCCTCCCAGCGTGACGGCAGCACCAGCACATGCGCCTGCCGGATGCGCATGGCGACGTCCGCCGCTTCCAGCACGCCGTGAAAGCGCACGTGGGCCGCGATCCCGAGCCGCCGCGCCTGGTCCTGCAGCCGCTCCCGGTCGGGTCCGTCACCCACCAGGTCGAGTACGAGTGCCGCGCCCTGGCCACGCGCCGCGGCCACCGCGTCCAGCAGCAGGTCGACGCCCTTCTGCCGGCGCAGCCCGCCGATGAACAGCAACTGCAGCGGTTTGCCATCGGAGAGGGGTGCGGGTGCAGGCGCCTGTACGACACCGTTGTGAATGTGACTCCAGCGGCCCGGCCGGATTGCGAGACTCTTTATCTCCTCGGCGATCCCCGGCGAGATCAGGTTGATGGCGTCGCACTGCGCTGACAGCAGCGCGACCAGGGCACGCGAGCCGGGAAAGCGACGGATAAATTCGGCGTCGCCGCCGGGGCCGGAACTGGCCGGGCAGGCGACCAGCGGCCGGCGCACCAGTCGCAGCTGTTTCAGCAAGGCGACGGAACAGGCGCTGTCGGTCAGGAAGCGGCAGTAGATCACGTCGTACCGGCCGCGCTGCCGGAACAGGACACGGCAGACCGAGAGGAAGTAGCTGAGCGCGCGCCCGGCCCGGCCGAGCCCGCCCCGGACCGGCGCCCGGCACAGCCGGATCGTGGCGCCGTCAACGGTGATTGCGGTATCCGGCAGACACGATCCGGCCACCGTGACCTGGTGGCCCAGCCGTGCCCAGCCCTCGACCAGCAAGCGCACCTGGCGCTCCGCCCCGCCGGGGACATAGGGCGTCAGGTTGCCGAAGACGAGGATCCTCATCCGCCGTCTGCCGTGCGGGATGACAGCACCTGCCGCAGCGCGCGCCCCTGCCGGACGACGGCGCGGCCGCAGTGCGAGGCGAGCGCACGGAACAGGGTGCGGCGATAGCGCAGCCACAGCCTGCCCGTTTTGCTGTGCCATGCCGGTGCCAGTAGTTCGGTCAGCGCCTCCTCGCTGCGCGCGGCCAGCGCGCTGCAAACGTCGCCGACATCCGCATCGGTGTACGAACCCGTGCCCAAAGGCGCCTGGCCTGCCAGCACCGACTGTGCGCCCAGCAAGGCCAGCAAGCGGCGACGGTCACCCGCCCGCAGCCAGGTCGCGCGGATACCATCCAGCAGCTGCCACTGGAATCCGGCCTGGGCCGTGTCCAGCCACCGGCGCCGCGCCTGTACGATCTTGCTCGCCCGGTGCACGCCAAAGCGATAGGCCTGCAGCGGCGCCGGATCCGGCGAGTGTTCCGCCACCGGGGAAGGATAGCCGGTGATGACCGCTTTCCGGCCCGGCCGCTCCGGATCCGGGTCCACGAACAGCCCTTCGTCACCATGCCGCCAGCGCACGCGGTTGGAGAACGCATGCAACCCGGTAATCGGCAGATCCGACATCCAGTCATGCACCATGAATACCGCGTGATCGAGGTCGGGCGCGCGCTCGAACACCGCGACGATGCGCGCCAGCGCAGCCGTGGAGTTCAGCACCATATCGGCATCCAGCTTGATGAACATGTCGTAGTCGTGACGGTTCTCCATGAACCAGTCGTACAGCACGCGGTGCGCCTCCGCGTTGCCCAGCCCCGAAAATATCCGGTGCTCCCAGTTGCGGTAATCCTGGGCGGACAGTGCGGCGATACAGCTGTCGCGCTCCTGCTCGTCGACATGCAGCGTGCCGATCAGTATGCGCGGCTGCTGCCTCATGCCGGCTCCTGCAGACCATCCAGATAGCCGGCGATCGGCATGCGCGGCAGCGCCATCCGGTTCCGGTTGCCCGCGAGCGTGCCTGGCTGCGTGCCGAAACCGAGCCGGTAGCCGGCACGCCGGGCAAGCAGACGGGTCAGCGCGGTGTTCGCGCCATACGGATAGGCAACCAGATCCACCCTCCGTCCCAGTTCCCGCTCCAGCCGCGAGCGGCTGTGCCGCAGCTCGCCGTACACCTCGAGCGGATGCGGCCGGGACAGCAGGATGTGACTGCGGCCATGCGCACCCACGGTGACCAGGGGATGCCGATCCAGCTCACGGATGCGGGCCCAGTCGAGATAGCCCCCGTCCGCGGCGGCCGGTGCCGCGGGATTCAGCTGCCGCAGCGCGTCCATATAGCGTTGCCTTCCGCGCCGGCCTTGCGGGCGGAGCCACAGGCGCAGACGCCGGTACACGGCGCTGCGTGCGCTATCATCCGCCAGTGCAAGCGGACCCTCGTTCGGACAGACCAGTTCCCGGCGGCCGGCAAGCAGCGTGGCCAGCAGCGTCTCGTACGCTTCGAGCTCGCGGTCCGCAAAACCGGTCGTGATGAAGATCACACAGGGTACCCGGTACTGTTCCAGCAGGGGCAGCGCCTCGGTATAGATATCCGCGTAGCCATCGTCGAAGGTGAGCAGCACGCAACCCGGTTGCGCGGGCTGCCCGCTGGCCAGACGCGCCAGCCACCCGGCATCCGGCCTATGCGTCGCGATGGCGGCCAGCAGCCGCTCCAGGCCGGCGGGGGTCAGCGCGTCCGACCCGTCAGCGCCCGGGCCGCTCACCGCTTCACGCAGCACCCTGTGGCCATAGAGGATGACCGAGTTCATGGCGCCGGCGGCGGCTGCTTCCATACCGCCAGATCGAGACCCAGCAGCGTTTCCAGCCGGTTGATTTCCGGCGTGCAGATCTCCAGCAGTTCCCGGTACAGCGGTGCCGGTATGCCCTCCAGGTATTCCCTGCGCCCGGACAGCAGGCGGTAGGCGCCGCTGCGCTGGATGCCGCGTGCGGCCGGTTCCGGCAGGCTGCGCACCGCCTTTTCCGTCACCTCGCCCACCAGCCGGCCGACCAGCGTCTGCCGCGGGCTGGCGGCGTTGCGCCTGCGGTTCAGGATGGAAGGCTCGAAATCACGGTCCAGTGCGGCGAATGCCAGCAGCTCGTCGAGAAATCCGCGGGGATCCTGCTGCAGCTGCTCGAAACGCTGCACCAGCAGCGCCGAGCGTGGAAAATGATCGAGAAAGCGCGCGATGTGCTCGGCGTAGAAACCGGTCTCCAGGTAACTCTGGAACAGATCATAGTTGCGCAGGCAATCCGCGAACTCGAAACGGATCGTCAGCTTCTTCTTCTCGTGCCAGTAGTGCGAGAACGCCCGCTCGATCGGGTTGCGCAGGCAGAAGATGATGCGTGCCCCGGGGTTGTCAGCGGCCATGCGGCGCGGCGCCCAGGTCGACCTGAGATAGGTGGGCGTCGGATCGAACAGCTGCTGCCCCGGCCGCGCGTGGGCAAAGGCCTGCGCGTACCAGTCGGGGCCGCGCGCGTAGAACATGTCGTAGTAGTGGATGGTGTCCCGCGGCGGACAGCACACCCCGGCATGCTCGCGGAGACATTCGTAGATCCAGGTGGTGCCGCTCTTTTGCGGACCCACGTGGAAGATATCGACTTTAGGTGCAGCGCACATGCCTAGATTCCCATGCTCTTCGTCAATTTGATGCCACCCTGCAGGGCCCTGCCCAGGGTAACGACCAGTGCCGCGCACAGCAGTGCCAGCCCCTCTGCCGACCGGTCCGTGGCAACCAGGTAAATGCCCGCGTTGCCTGCCGTCATCACTCCCAACGCCAGCGGCCCGGTCGTGCGCAAGCCGTAGATCCGATAGCACTGCCACCAGTTCAGCAGATTGATCGCCACCAGGCTCAGCAGGGTGCCCAGCGCTGCGCCGACGATACCAAGCCAGGGGATGAGCACAAGATTGGTTACGAACAACAGCGCCAACAGCACCCAGACCGAGGCCAGCAATTGCGTGGCATGCCCGCCCATCTTCAGCGCGTTTCCCACCGGGCCGAAGCTGCAGGCGAACACATGCGTGGCGAGCAGCACGTACATGACGGGGAGTGCATCCGCATAGCTGCCGAATAGGCCGAGCAGCGCGGGGCCAAACAGCACGAGCAGCAGCGCGACGGCGAGGACGGCGAGGAGCGACAGCCAACGGTGGCGATCGTACTCGTACATCATGCCGGCCAGGTCGGACGCGCCGAGCGCCGCACCGATACGCGGCAGCGTCACCTGGCCGAGCAGCTGGTTGCCGAGCAGGGCGAACGCCGCCGCGCGCGAGGCCAGGGCATAGGCGGCAGTGGCGTCGAGGGTCGTGAGCAGACCGACCATGATGATGTCGATGTTGTCGATACCGGAACGGACCAGGCCGATGAGTGCCATGTGTCCGGCGTAGCGCCTGCCGGCAGCGTCGATTCCGCCCGCCTGTCCGCGCAGGGCGCCGCTGTCGATACGGTACAGCAGCATCGGGACCCAGGCACTGATGACGATCACCAGCAGGTAGAGATCGACGTCCGGGATGAACAAGCCGAGCGGCAGGAAACACAGGAGGCGGATGGCGTCGCTGGCGCGCGGTATCAACAGCGCCTTCCTGAAATCCTGCCGGCCCTGGTGCCAGGCAGCGAACACATTCGCGGCTGCCAGCGCCGGTATCGTGGCCGCCAGCGCCGCGTAGACGGGCAGGTTCGCGCTGTGCGCCACGTAGCGGGTGTTGATGAAACCGTAGGCCAGGAAAGCGGCGGCGACAGCGAGCGAGATCCTGGTTGCGCGGCCGCTCGCGGCGGCCAGCAGCGGCAGCTGCGGTTCCGCGCTGCGCTGTGAACTGCGATAGAGCAGCAGCTGGTCGAGCCCGAAGCTGCCGATCACCACTGCGATCGCAGCCAGACTCCCGGCATACGCATAGACACCGTACACCTCGCGCCCAGCGAGATTGAATGCCCAGATCACGACGAAGCTCGTGCCGAGCGCAAGCAGGCGCGCTGCCAGACCTATGAACAAACCGCTGTAGTAATTATCGGCCATGGCTCTGCCCGGCGCCGCCGAGATGCACTGCTGCCCTCGCGTCGCGCGCGCTGACCGACAGCGACATGCCCCGCCGCGCCGGAATCGGTAACCTGTTGTTTATGTGTAAATAAGAGACACGCACGCCCCAGTGTATCGGCCACGGTCCAGGCACGTTTATGCACCGCGAGACAGGGTTTCCAGCAGGGCCTGCTCCAGGCGCCGGCCGGAACTGTCCCAGTCCGGCAGCACGCCGTAGTCGACGGCATCCTGCTGCAGCGCCCATTCCAGCGCCGCGCACAGGGCCTGCGGATCGGCCGGCGGTACCAGGTGCGGCGACGCGTCGCCCAGGATCCATGCGGTCGCGGGCGTACGGGTAGCGACCACCGGAACCCGGCAGCTCATGGCCTCGTACAGCTTCACCGGATAACTGTAATCACCGAATGCCGAGCGCCGGTTGGTCACTACCAGGACATCCATGCAGTTCAACAGCACGGGCATGAGCGCATCCTCGATGTAGCCCAGCGAGTGCACCTCGTCGGGTAGCGGCACGTTTCGCCAGGTGCGCCCGGAATGCACGAGCATGGCATCGGGACAACCGGCCTGCAGGCACGCGAATGCATCGAACAACACCTCGACACCGCGGCTGCGATGCATGGAGCCGCAGTAACCGACCAGTTTCCGCTGCAACGGCAGGCCCATACGCTGCCGGCATGCAGCGCGATCCAGCGGCACGAATCCGATGGGATCGGGCGCCATCGGCACGACCACCGCGGCACGGCCGGGCCGTCCGGAGGACATCAGCGCCGCCAGCCCCGGACCGGCGGCGGTCAGCAGGTCGGCACGCCGCAGCGCGCGACGCCAGCGCCAGTGCAGGGGTTTGCACCAGGGCAGGTAGCTCTCGTAGTTGTCGTAGGCGTCGATCGCGCTGCAGCACCCGTGGCGCCGGCTGAAATGCACCGCGAGCATACCGTAGTAGGTATCGGACAGTCCGACGATGCAGTCGGGGCGTCCACCACGTATGGTACGCTCGATCTCATGCAGATAACGCAGGGGATGACGCGGGCTGAACGGCACCGACAGCCAGTCAAAGCCGTGGGCCTGGTGCGCCACCGGCGCGCCGTGCCGGTAGTCGAGCAGCAGCAGTTGCACCTGGTGACCCTGCGCTGCCAGATGGCGCGGGAGGTGGAAGAAACGCCCGTAGGGACTCGAGACGAGATCGCGTCCCATGGGATGCCGCTTGCAGAGGAACAATAGTTTCAAGGGCCAGAGTCACACGGTTGTGATAGCGGCAGGATCCGCACCTGCCCTATTGACAAGATACTCAATGGCAATAATATCCGGCCGATTATACTCGCATTCGATCCCCACCATATGATCCGTGCAGCAGGCAGTCGCACCAGTCCGGACGGATACGGGCCAGGAAATTGAGCAGAGATTATCAATATGGCTTCTCGGCAAGCAGCCCGTCCATGTTCGAGACCGGCATCAGGGAACGCAAGGCCCGCACCATGGTGGCGGTGCTCGAGGATTGCCTGCCCGGCCCGTTGGCAGACTACAGGCTGCTGAACGTCGGCGGCTCGGCCGGCATCATCGACGACCATCTCGCTCGGCATCTCGGCCAGGTCGTCGGTATCGACATCGACGCGCCAGCCATCGACCATGCACGACGCCATTTCAGCCGCGCCAATCTCGAGTTCCTCGTCGGCGACGCCCTCAATCTGCCCTTCCCTGCCGCGAGCTTCGATGTGGTGATCTGTTCGCAGGTATATGAACATGTCACCGACCCGCAGCAGATGTTCCGGGAAATCCACCGGGTGCTGAAGCACGGCGGCGTCTGTTATTTCGCCGCCGGCAATCGGCTGATGTGGAATGAGCCGCACTACAACCTGCCGCTGCTGTCCGTGCTGCCGCGCCCGCTGGCGCATGTGTATATCCGTCTGGCCGGCAAGGCACGCCACTACCATGAAAAGCACCTCAGCTACTGGGGCCTCAGGAAACTGGTACGCAACTTTTCCTGCCAGGACTACACCAGGCGTCTGGTAACCGAACCGGACAAGTATCATACCGCTTACCTGATCAGGCCGGGTTCGCTCAAGGCCGCACTCGCCCGCTTGCTGCTGCGGCTCGCCTATTGGGCCTTTCCCGGGTATATCTGGGTCCTCAGGAAGGACTCCCATTCCTGACATGCGCCGCGCCGACCCCGGTTTCCGCTGCTACCGGCCTCCGGCAGCAGCCACCCGCACCCCGCCAAGGGTGGTCGTGCGCGAGACACCACCGTGACACCGATACTGGTACTCACCTCGACCTACCCCCGCTGGCAGGACGATACCGAGCCTGCATTCGTGCGCCACCTCTGCCTGCAACTGGCCAGGGCCTACCGGCCCATCGTCCTGGCGCCGCACTATCCCGGCGCCAGCAGACACGAGGTGCTCGATGGAATCGAGGTATACCGCTTCCGCTACTTCCTGCCATTCGCACAACGGCTGGCCTACGATGGCGGCATCATGACGAATCTGGAGCGGCATCCGGCCAGGCTGCTGCTGGTTCCGTTCTTCCTGCTCAGCCAGTTCTACTGGATCCTGCGTCTGTGCAGGGCCAGGCAAATCCGCCTGATTCACGCGCACTGGCTGATACCGCAGGGCCTGCTGGCCGTACTGGCCCGCACGCTGGGCTGCAGGCGGGCGAAGATCCTCTGCACGGCCCATGGCGGCGATCTCTGGTCCATGCAGGGCGGCCTGATGAACCGGCTGAAGGGCTATGTCCTGCGCCGCATCGATCATCTGACGGTCGTCAGCAGGGCCATGCGCGATCACCTGCGCGCGACGGGCCGCCTGCCGGCACACACCAGCGTACAGCCCATGGGTGTAGATCTGACCGGCACGTTCACGCCGGCCAGCGCCACGGCCGCACGCAGCGGACTGCTGTTTGTCGGACGACTGGTGGAGAAGAAGGGCGTGATCACGCTGCTCGAGGCCCTCGCGCTGCTCGCTCGGAACCATCCCGACCTGCAGCTGACCTGCATCGGCGACGGGCCGGAACGCGCCGGCCTCGAGCAGCGCGCAGCGGCGCTGCACATCGCGGACCGGGTGAAATTCCGCGGTGCGGTACCCAACCACCAGATCCCCGCCTACTTACGCGCGGCTCGCATCGCGGTCGTGCCCTCCCTGGTAGCCGGTAGCGGCGACCAGGAAGGCCTGGGGCTGGTGGCGGTCGAGGCACTCGGCTGCGGCTGCGCCACCGTGGTGTCCGACCTGCCGGCCCTGCGGGACGTGGTCGAGGATGGCAGCAACGGCCTGGTATTCAGGGCGGGTGATGCGGCGGATCTGGCTGCCAAGCTGGAACTGCTGCTGCAAGACCAGCCGTTGTATGACAGACTGACAGCCGCGGGCCGACAGTCGGTGACGGGGAAATTTGATTGGCAAGCGGTGGGTAACGGCTATATTGAAACCATCGCCGACTGCCTGGGGCGGCCTTGAGGCTACAGCGGCGCGGCGGCCTGGAACAGGGCGGGACGCGGACTCGTTCACCCGCCGCGGCCGATGCTAAAATTCAGACTAAATTGCTGTACCGCCATCTAAAGTTTTATTATGTCCAGACGAAACCATCTGGACAGATGTTGGTGTTGGCGTCGGTCGCGAGGGCAAAATATCACTCTGTTTTTGCTCGAATTTATAATCAACCCATGAGATGCGGGCTGACTCGGACGGGATGCAGGTACGGCACTGCGCGGGTACTGGGGTGCCAGTCCCTGAAAACCGGATCTACATCACAGTGAAAATCACCCACTACCAGAAAATGTTCTAGCCCATGGCCACACCGAATCCGACAGTCAATCTCAGTGGACTCGCACGCCGACTGGTCATGGATGGCCTTCTCGATGAGACCGAAGCCACCAAGGCTCACGAGATGGCGCTCAAGAAGCGCACCCATTTCGTCAGCTACCTCGTCGACAACAAGCTCGTCTCGAGCCGGGACATCGCCTGGTCGGGCGCGCAGGAATTCGGCGTCCCGCTGTTCGATATCGCGGCCATGGACATGGAAGTGGCACCGATCAAGCTGGTCAGTGAAAAACTGATCAGGCAGCACAACGCGCTACCGCTATTCAGACACGCCAACCGCCTCTACGTGGCGGTCTCCGACCCGACCAACCTCGGCGCCATCGACGAATTCAAGTTCCACACCGGCATCAACACCGAGGCCGTGCTGGTCGACGAGGTGCACCTGCGCAAGGCCATCGAGGACGCACTGGAAGCCCTGGACACCACCATGTCCGAGCTCATGGATGCCGACCTCGACAACCTGGACGTGGGCGGGGGCGACGACGACGCCGCGGGTTCCGATGTCTCGGAGTCCGATATCGACGATACCCCGGTGGTGCGGTTCGTCAACAAGGTGCTGCTCGATGCAATCAATTCGGGCGCTTCCGACATCCACCTCGAGCCATACGAGAAGGAATTCCGCGTCCGCTTCCGCAACGACGGCGTGCTGCACGAGATCACCTCGCCGCCGCGTTCACTGGCGATGCGCATCATCGCGCGCCTCAAGGTCATGAGCCGGATGAATATCGCCGAGCGTCGCATCCCGCAGGACGGCCGCATCAAGATGAACCTGTCGCGCAACCGTTCCATTGATTTCCGTGTCAATACCCTGCCGACCCTGTACGGCGAAAAGGTCGTGCTGCGTATTCTCGACAGCAGCGCGGCACAGCTGGGCGTCGACGTGCTCGGTTTCGAGCCGGATCAGAAAGAGCTGTTCATCACTGCCATCAACAAGCCCTACGGCATGGTGCTGGTCACCGGCCCGACCGGTAGCGGCAAGACCGTGTCGCTCTACACCGCGCTGAACATGCTCAATACCCCCGACCGGAATATCTCGACCTGTGAGGATCCGGTCGAAATCAACGTGCTCGGCATCAACCAGGTCAACGTCAACCCGAAGGCGGGCCTGGACTTCTCGACCGCCCTGCGCGCCTTCCTGCGACAGGACCCGGACATCATCATGGTGGGTGAGATTCGCGACCTGGAAACCGCGGAAATCGCCGTGAAGGCGGCCCAGACCGGCCACCTGGTGCTCTCGACCCTGCACACCAATGATGCCCCGCAAACCCTGACGCGTCTGGCAAACATGGGGGTACCGCCCTATAACATCGCCTCGGCGGTGCACCTGATCATGGCACAGCGTCTCGCACGCCGGCTGTGCAACAACTGCAAGAAGGAGCGCGACATACCCGAAGAGTCCCTGCTCAAGGCCGGCTTCCGCCCGGACCAGATCAAGGACCTGAAGATCTACGGCCCGGTCGGCTGCGAAACCTGCACGGGCGGATACAAGGGACGCGTGGGCATTTACCAGGTCATGCCGGTGTCCGAGGAAATGGGCCGCATTATCATGGAAGGCGGTAATTCCATGGAACTCGCCAACCAGGCGGCAGCCGAAGGTATCGCCGACCTCAGAGAGTCCGGGCTGAAGAAGGTGGCAGCCGGAGTTACCAGTTTGGAAGAAATCGACCGCGTCACGAAGGAATAAGCCATGGCGGAGAAAGCACTCAAGCAACCCGATCTGTTTATCTGGACCGGCACCGACAAGCGCGGCGTCAAGGTCAAGGGACAAACCCGCGGGTCCAACCCGTCACTGATCCGGGCCGACCTGCGCAAACAGGGCATCAAGCCGCTGAAGGTCCGCAAGCAGAGCACGCTGTTCCAGAAGACCGACAAGAAAAAGATCATCCCCAAGGACATCGCTGTCTTCTTCCGCCAGCTTTCCACCATGATGGCTGCGGGCGTACCGTTGGTGCAGTCCTTCGAGATCATCGGCCGCGGCCACGACAATGCCGGCATGCGCGACCTGATCCTCAAGATCAAGGCCGACGTGGAATCCGGCACGAGCCTATCGGAATCACTCGCCAAGCACCCGCTCTACTTCGACGCCCTGGTGGTGAGCCTGGTCAACGCCGGCGAACAGGCGGGCGTGCTCGAATCGCTGCTCGACAACATCGCCACCTACAAGGAAAAGACCGAATACCTGAAGGCCAAGATCAAAAAGGCGATGTTCTACCCGACCGCGGTCATCATCGTGGCGTGTATCGTGACCGCCATCTTGCTCATTTTCGTCGTACCGCAGTTCGAGGAACTCTTCACCAGTTTCGGCGCCGACCTGCCTGCGTTCACCCGCGTGGTGGTCAACCTCTCGGAATTCATGCAGTCGTACTGGTGGCTGATCTTCGGCATCCTGGCGGGCTCGGGCGTGGGATTCTTCCAGGCCAAGAAACGCTCGCGCAATTTCAGCCGCACGCTCGACCGGCTCATCCTCAAGATGCCCATCGTCGGCCCGATCATGCACAAGGCCGCCGTAGCACGCTATGCGCGCACCCTCTCCACCATGTTCGCAGCGGGCGTACCGCTGGTCGAGGCGCTGGAATCCGTTGCCGGCGCGACCGGTAACGTGGTCTATTCGGACGCGGTTATGATGATCCGCGACAGCGTGGCCACCGGTCAGCAGCTGCAGTTTGCCATGAGCCAGACCGGCCTGTTTCCCAACATGGTCGAGCAGATGGTCGCCATCGGCGAGGAGTCCGGCTCGCTCGATGCGATGCTGGCCAAGGTGGCGGACTTCTTCGAACAGGAAGTCGATGATGCCGTGGACGCCCTCAGCAGCCTGCTCGAGCCGCTGATCATGTCGATTCTGGGTATCCTCATCGGCGGACTCGTGGTCGCCATGTACCTGCCCATCTTCAAGATGGGCGCCGCCATCTGATCGCAGCCTGCGCTGCACCGCTGCGACCACCCGGGGGTGGCCTGACCCATGGAACTGTTGCGCCTGCTCGAGGGATCGCCGGCCCTATTCGGTGTCTGCTGCGGTGTTCTCGGCCTGCTGGTCGGCAGTTTCCTCAACGTGGTCATCTACCGGCTGCCGATCATGATCAACCGCGCCTGGGCGAACGAATGCCGGGAACTGCAGGGCAGCGCGGAGTCTGCAGCCGCGGCGCCGGCTGCCTTCAACCTGGTCGTGCCCCCTTCCAGCTGCCCCCACTGCCAGCGCCCGATCCGGGCGCTTGAGAATATCCCGATATTGAGCTACCTGCTGCTGCAGGGGCGCTGTGCCGGCTGCGGCACGCCGATACCGCGCCGCTACCCGCTGATCGAACTCGCCACGGCGCTGCTGTCCGCTGCGGTGGCAGCGCACTACGGCTTTGGCCTCCAGGCAGCGGCGGCGCTGCTGTTCACCTGGGCTCTGATCCCGCTGTTCATGATCGATTTCGATCACCAGATCCTGCCCGACGCCATCACCCTGCCCCTGCTTTGGGCCGGCCTGCTGCTGAGCCTGTACGACGTCTTCGTGAACAGTTCGACGAGCATCGTCGGCGCCGCGGCTGGCTATCTGTCGCTGTGGACGATCTATCATGCGTTCAGGCTACTCACCGGCAAGGAAGGGATGGGTTATGGTGATTTCAAGCTGCTCGGCGCGATCGGTGCCTGGGTGGGCTGGCAGCAGCTGCCGGTGGTCATCCTGTTTTCTTCCGTGGTCGGCGCGGCGCTCGGCATCGGCCTGATACTGCTGCGCGGGCGCGACCACAACCAACCCATGCCGTTCGGACCATTCCTTGCAGCTGCCGGCTGGTTGACACTCCTCTGGGGACGGGACATTATCGGCCTTTATTTGCGTTGAGCCGTACGTGATCGTCCCGGACACCCCTCCGCATGCACGTCCCAAAACCGGCGGCAAGCCGCTTGTGATCGGCCTCACCGGCGGCATCGGCAGCGGCAAATCCACGGTCGCCGCGGAATTCATCCGGCTCGGCGTCCCCGTTATCGATACCGACGAGCTGGCACGCGAACTGGTCGTTCCCGGCCAACCCGCCCTGCAGGAAATCGTAAACCGCTTCGGCTCCCGCGCCCTGCGGCAGGACGGTACGCTCGACCGGGCCTACCTGCGCACACGGATATTCGCCGATCCGGCTGACAAGCACGCACTCGAGGCCATCCTGCACCCCCGGATCAGACAGCGTGTGCGCACCTGGCTGGAAACCATTACCGAACCCTACTGCATCGTCGTCATCCCGCTGCTGCTGGAAGCGGGGCAAACCGACCTGGTGGACCGGATACTCGTGGTGGATGCACCGGAAAAAGAACAGCTCAAACGGGTTGCCGCACGCGATGGGCTGTCACACAATGTAGTGAGCGGTATCATGGCAGCGCAGGCAGATCGCAGTACGCGCCTTAGCGCTGCGGACGACATCATTCACAATGATGCGGACGTGGCGGCGCTGATCGAGCGGACACGAAAATTACACATGCACTTCATGGACATATCGAATGAGCACTAGCTCCACAACTCAATATGCCAGCCGCAGCAACAGTGATACGAAGAGCGCCGGCAACGGCGCTGCCCGGCAGGCCGGCAGTACGCCGGCGCCGGAGCGGATCTTTTACGAACAGCCGCTCAATGAACGCACGCGCATCTTCATGCGCCTCGAATACCTGTTCCGCCAGGCAAGTTTCCATCTGGAGCGAGCATCCGCCTGGGACAGCCGGGCAACGCTCAACTGCATCCTTGAAATCATGGATATCTTCGGGAACACCAATCTCAAGTCCGAAGTCCTCAAGGAGCTCGAACGGCATTCAAGCAATCTGAAGCGATTGGGACAGAATCCCGCGGTCGATGCCGAGCAGCTCAAGCGGTTGCTGCACAATATCAACGGCCAGATCGACCGGATGCACAGCATCAACGGCCAGATCGCCGGAGAGCTCAAGAGCAGTGAATTCCTGACCAGCATACGGCAGCGCAACGCCATTCCAGGCGGCACCTGCGACTTCGACCTGCCGGCCTTCCATTACTGGCTGCAACAACCGCCGGAGACCAGAAGGCGTGACCTGGCGGGCTGGCTGGATAATTTCGACGCCATCGGCCAGGCTATCCAGCTCATCCTGACCATGACCCGGGACAGCACGCCGCTGAAACATGCGGTGGCGAGACACGGCTTGTACCAGCGTACCCTGGATCCCAACCTGCCCTGCCAACTGGTCCGGATCGCACTGCCTGCCGGACTGCCCGTATTTGCCGAGCTCAGTGGCGGCCGGCACCGCTTCACCGCCCGCTTCCTCCAGTTTTCCGCGGCCGAAGAACGCGCCAGACAGACGGACAGGGACATCGAGTTCGAACTCGCCTGTTGTGTCATCTAGGGCATGCCGTGCAGCAGCAATCCCGCACCAGGCGCGTGAACTGCCCGACCTGCGGCGCATTGGTCGAATGGAGCACGGCGCAGCGCTGGCGTCCATTCTGCTCCGAGCGCTGCCGCCTGATCGACCTCGGCGGCTGGCTCGACGGCAGTCACCGCATCCCGACGGAAGAACCGGCCGACGCCGCAGACGACAGGGAAACGAACTGACTCAGGTGCGGTACTCAGCGTTGATCTTGACGTAGTCGTAGGACAGGTCGCAGGTCCAGACCTGCTCGCGGCTGTCACCGCGTCCCAGCGTCACCCGTATCTCGAACTCGCTGCGCGCCAACACCCGCTGTCCTGCCGCCTCGGTATAGTCGTCGGCCCGCCCCCCGCCACGCACGATACAGACGTCGTCGAGGAAGATATCCACACCGGCGATGTCGAGATTGCCGATGCCGGCGCGGCCGACCGCGGCAAGGATGCGGCCCCAATTGGGATCGCCGGCGAACAGCGCCGTCTTGACCAACGGTGAATGCGCTATGGTGTAGGCGACCTGCAGGCATTCATGACCGTCGCGGCCCTGTTCCACCGTAACCGTGACAAATCGCGTCGCCCCCTCGCCGTCGCGCACGATGGCCTGGGCCAGATCGATGCATACCTCGGTGACCGCTGCGCAGAAGCGCTCGTAGTTCGCCGTGCCGGCTACCAGGCGCGGGGCTGTCGAGCGGCCCGTCGCGACCAGCACACAGGCATCGTTGGTGGAGGTGTCGCCATCGACGGTGATCCGGTTGAAGGACCGCCCCACCGCATGCGCGAGACAGCGCTGCAGCATGTCACGATCAACCGCCGCATCGGTGGCAACGAAGGCCAGCATGGTCGCCATATCAGGCCGTATCATACCGGCGCCCTTGGCGATGCCGGTGATGGTCACGGCATGACCGTCGAGTTCGATACGCCGTGACGCGCCCTTCGGTACGGTATCGGTTGTCATGATACCGCCCGCCGCCTCGGCCCAACCGTCTTCCGTCAGCCGAGCGAAGGCTGCCGGCAAACCGGCAACCAGCCGCTCCACCGCCAGCGGCTCCCCGATCACGCCAGTCGAAAATGGCAGCACCGCGGACGGGCGCACATCGGCGAGCGCCGCAGCGGCCGCACAGCTTGCGCGCGCCGCCGCCAGGCCCGCCACTCCCGTGCCCGCATTGGCGTTGCCGGTGTTGATGACAAAACATGCGGGCGCGGCCGCAGTCAGGTGCTCGCGCGCCACCACCACCGGCGCTGCGCAGAATTCGTTGCGGGTAAAGACAGCGGCGCAGACGCTGCCATCGGCCAATCGCATAACCACGAGGTCCTGACGGCCCGGTTTCCTGATCCCCGCACTGGTGGTACCCAGCAGGAAGCCTGCTACCGGGTGCATGTCTGGGAGTGCCTTGCTATACATGGAACACGCTCTCAGGCGCCGCCCTGCCGGACGGCCATTATCCCGCTGCGCTCAGTTCAGCTTGCCGTGGCACTGCTTGTATTTCTTGCCGGAACCGCAGGGACAGGGTTCATTGCGGCCCACCTTGCGGCCGGCACGGACAAACGGCTGCTGGTGCTGTTCTTGCGACGGCTCATCGCCGCCCTCCGACGCCTCGGTCATCGCGCCGCCCTGGTCGTGCCTGAAATCCATCTCGGTATGGCTGCGCCGCTGTTCCTCGACGGCCTCGACGTCCGCCTCGGCGCGCACCTGGACCCGGGTGAGAACGCTGATAACCTCATGCTTGATGCGGTCGAGCATCGCCTCGAACATCGCAAATGCTTCTTTCTTGTATTCCTGCTTGGGATCCTTCTGGGCATAACCGCGCAGACCGATGCCCTGGCGCAGATAATCCATTGCGGCCAGGTGCTCCTTCCACGAGGTGTCGAGCACCTGCAGCATGACGGCCTTTTCGAAATGGCGCACAACGGGCGCACCGGCCTGGGCCTCCTTCTCGCGGTAGGCGGCAACCATCGCCTCCAGGATGCGCTCGCGCAGGGTTTCTTCATGCAACGCGTCATCCTCGTCGAGCCAGCGCCGCACCGGCAGGCTGAACGCGTATTCGCGCTGCAGCGCCTCTTCCAGCCCGGCCACGTCCCACTGGTCGTCCATACTGCCGGGCGGGATATACTCACTGATCAGATCGTTGACGACATCGCTGCGGATCGCATCGACGATGTCGGAGACATCGTCAGTCTCCATCAGCTCGTTACGCTGCTCGTAGACGACCTTGCGCTGATCGTTGGCGACGTCGTCGAATTCCAGCAGGGTCTTGCGGATGTTGTAGTTGTGGGCCTCCACCTTGCGCTGCGCGTTCTCGATCGCCTTGCTGACCCAGGGATGCTCGATTGCCTCGCCCTTCTGCATGCCGAGCTTCTGCATCAGGCCGGCAACCCGTTCCGAGGCGAAGATCCGCATCAGGTTGTCCTGCAGCGACAGATAGAAGCGGCTGGAGCCGGGGTCACCCTGGCGCCCGGAACGGCCACGCAGCTGGTTGTCCACGCGTCGTGACTCGTGACGCTCCGTGCCGATGATGTGCAGGCCGCCCGCAGCGATTACCTGCTCGTGGCGTTGCTTCCATTCCGCGGTCGCCTGCTCGATGGCTGCCTCGCTCGGATTCTCGAGTGCGCCCAGCTCCACCTGCAGGTTGCCGCCGAGCACGATGTCGGTACCGCGTCCCGCCATGTTGGTGGCGATGGTGATGGTGCCCGGCCGTCCCGCTTCGGCCACGATCTGCGCTTCCCTGGCGTGCTGTTTCGCGTTCAGCACCGAGTGCCTGATCTTCGCCTTGTCGAGCAGCTTCGACAGATATTCGGAGGTCTCCACCGACGCCGTGCCCACGAGTACGGGCTGACCGCGCTGCTGGCAGTCACGCACGTCCTCCATGATGGCATCGAATTTCTCCTCCATGCTCAGGAACACCAGATCCCCGAGATCCTGCCTGACCATGGGCCGGTGGGTGGGAATCACGACGACCTCGAGCCCGTAGATCTGCTGCAGCTCGTAGGCCTCGGTATCCGCGGTACCGGTCATGCCGGACAGCTTGGTGTAGGTGCGGAAATAGTTCTGGAAGGTGATCGATGCCAGGGTCTGGTTCTCGTTCTGGATCGGCACCCCTTCCTTGGCCTCGACCGCCTGGTGCAGACCTTCCGACCAGCGCCGTCCGGGCATGGTACGGCCGGTGAATTCGTCCACGATCACCACCTGGCCGTCCTGCACGATGTAATCGACATCCTTCTGGAACAGCAGGTTCGCACGCAGCGCTGCGTTCATGTGATGCATGATGTTCAGGTTGGCCGCGTCGTACAGGCTTTCCCCTTCCCGGAGGATGCCGTTGCGCACCAGGAGCTGTTCGATGCGTTCGTGCCCGGCCTCGGTCAGATATACCTGGCGGTGCTTCTCCTCCAGCGTGTAGTCACCCGCCCCGCCCTCTTCCTTCTGCGGCCGGAGTTCCGGCACCAGGGCGTTCATCTTCACGTACAGGTCGGAACGCTCGTCCACCGCACCGGAGATGATCAGCGGCGTGCGCGCCTCGTCGATGAGGATGGAATCGACCTCGTCGACGATGGCGAAACTGCGCCCGCGCTGTACCCGGTCGCGGATGGTGAAGGCCATGTTGTCGCGCAGGTAATCGAAGCCGAACTCGTTGTTGGTGCCGTAGGTGATATCTGCCTGGTAGGCTGCGCGTTTTTCCTCCCAGGGCTGGCCGGAAACGGTCACGCCGGTTGTCATGCCGAGGAATCCGAACACCTTGCCCATCCAGCCCGCGTCGCGCCGTGCCAGGTAATCGTTGACGGTGACGATGTGCACACCGTCACCGGAAAGTGCGTTCAGGTAGGCCGGCAGGGTCGCTACCAGCGTCTTGCCCTCGCCGGTGCGCATCTCCGCGATCTTGCCTTCGTGCAGGACCATGCCACCGATCAGCTGCACGTCGAAATGACGCATCTGCAGCGTGCGATAGGCCGCCTCGCGCACCACCGCGAAGGCCTCGGGCAGCAGGTCTTCCAGCGTCTTGCCGTCGGCCAGACGCTGGCGGAACTCGTCCGTCTTCGCGCGCAGGTCCGCGTCGGTAAGTGACTTCAGGTCGGGCTCGAGCGCGTTGATCCGGGCCACGACCCGCGACATGCGCTTCAGCTGACGTTCGTTACGACTGCCGAACAGCTTGCTGAGGATATTGATTGCCATGAATTCCAGGACAAGGGGGAATGTCGATGAAGGACGGCATCATACCGCATGTGTCTGCAAATTAGCAGGTTCCAGTGAAAAACCACCCGCCGGTGGCGGGTGTCTGGCGCCGCCCATGACCAGGGCGGGGGGGATCAGTCACCCAGGTACTTGGCCGGGTTGACCGCCTTGCCGTCGCGCAGGACCTCGAAGTGGACATGGGGGCCGGTCGAACGCCCCGTGGACCCCATGAGCGCGATCTGCTGACCCTTCTTCACGGTCTCGCCTACCTTCACGAGATTGCGTTCGTTGTGACCGTAGCGGGTCACGTAGCCGTTGCCGTGACTGATCTCGACCAGGTTGCCGTAGCCATAGCGCTTGCCCGACCAGCTGACGATGCCATCACCGACGGCGACGACCTCGGAACCCTTTTTCCCGGCGAAATCAAGTCCCTTGTGAAATTCCTTCTTGCCCGTGAAGGGGTCGGTGCGCTTGCCGAACCGGGATGACAGCCAGCCGTCGCTGATGGGTCGGCCGGCCGGCATCACACGCTCGCTGAGGCTGCGGTTCATGAGCAGGGTCTCGAGCACCGACAGCTTCTGGGTGCGGTCACTCAACTCGACATCCAACTCGTCCAGCATGGCCAGGATATCGTCCAGGACCACCGCACCGCCCTCACCCGCCGCACCCTCGGGCCCACCGACGGCCGGTATGGTATCGAAATCGAATTCGGCCCGGTCGAGATCACCCTGGCTGACCAGGCGCTCGCCGAGGGCATTGAGTCGCAGCATCTGGGCCTGCAGCTGGCCGATGCGCAGCGCCAGGGCATTGATATCGGCCTGTGCGGAACTGCGCAGCTCCTTGACATTCACATGCTGGGAATGCACCTGTTCCCGCAACTCGGAGACAAACTCGATACCGTCCTCGCCGATGTGCAGCCCGGTATAGAACGCCCCGCCGACCGTCGCAACGAGTGCGCTTACCACGATGACCAGCAACAGCAGCGGCTGAAACTCGAAATTCCAAACCTGTCCGCGACGGTTGCTAAACAGTATGATGTTCATGCTCGGTCCCGCGCCTGGTTCGCCATGAATAACCCCATAAAAATTCAAGATATTATCGGCAGCCGCGCCCAATCCAGGCTGGTACGACAGGCACGCCTGCTGCTCGACATCGACGCCCAGTTACAACAATTGCTGCCGGACTCGCTCCGCCCCCACTGCCGCCTGCTGTCCGTCAACGGCAACAAGCTGGTGCTGGCGGCGGACTCGCCTGCCTGGGCAGCGCGACTGAGATTCCAGACACATCAGCTACTTAGGCAGCTCAGGCTGCCTGGCAACGTCAGATTGCGCGGTATCCGTATCCGCGTGCGCCCGCCTGAGGCCGGTCACACGCACGGGTTACGCTCCTGAATCTCGGCCGCACGGTCAGGGCTGGCCTGCCAGCGGCGCCATGCTATGTATCGGACGGTGTGGGAAAAACTGCAGTGACGACGCGGCCGGATGGCCGCGACGCCGGGTCCCGCGGGACCGGGGGGAGGCAATCAGCCGGTGGGTAGCGGCTGCAGGAACGAAATCGGTGCCTTGTTCATATCCTCGAACGTGACTTCTTCCCAGGCGGATTCATCCGCAATCAGCGCACGCAGCAGCTTGTTGTTGAGCGCATGGCCCGACTTGTAGCCCTTGAAGGCGCCGATCAGGCTGTGGCCGAGCAGGTAGAGGTCGCCGATGGCATCGAGGATCTTGTGTTTCACAAACTCGTCCCGGTAGCGCAGACCGTCCTCGTTCAGTACCCGGTAGCTGTCCAGTACCACGGCGTTGTCCAGGCTGCCGCCCAGTGCCAGCTTGCGCTCGCGCAGCTGCTCGATTTCGTGCATGAATCCGAAGGTGCGCGCCCGGCTGACCTCCTTCACGAACGAGGTGGTGGAGAAATCGATCTCGGAGTGCTGGGTGTTTGACTTGAAGACCGGATGATCGAACTCGATGGTGAATCCGACCTTGAAACCGTCAAAGGGCTCGAAACGGGCGATCTTCTCGCCATCCTCGACTTGCACGGGGCGCTTGATGCGGATGAAACGCTTCGGCGCATCCTGTTCCTCGATACCAGCGGACTGGATCAGGAACACGAACGGCCCCGCACTGCCATCCATGATTGGCACCTCGGCCGCGCTCAGATCGACGAAGGCGTTATCGATACCCAGACCGGCCATCGCCGAAAGCAAGTGTTCCACCGTGGAGATGCGAACGCCATTGCTGACCAATGTCGTCGAGAGCCGGGTATCGCCAACATTCTCGGGCCGTGCGGCAATCTGGACGACCTCGTCCAGGTCCACGCGACAGAAGATGATCCCGGTATCCACCGGGGCGGGGCGCAGGGTGAGGTAGATCTTCTCGCCGGTGTGCAGACCCACACCGGTCGCACGAATCACGTTCTTGAGAGTACGTTGTCGAATCATGGCTATTCATTTCCTCGAAAAACGCGCCGAATTCTCAGACAAGTACCAGGAAAGCCGCGGGCATATTAGCACATGCTCATTAACCTGCCTAGAATACGGTCACACTCTGATGGCCCCTGAAGGAATTAGTTCATCCATTTATCCAGCTGATTCATCCATCTACCCGCATAACGACGGCTGCCAGCCGGCCCCTGTCCTCTGCCCGGGGACCGGCTGGCCGCGGGACTAATCCGCCTGGCGCCGCAGGAAAGCCGGGATATCCAGGTAATCCATATCCTCCGCCGAGTTGCCGCCGACCGCCTGGGCACGCTGGGCCGCGGTCCGACGCTTGACGGTAGGAATATCGTAGTTCTCGGGCTCCTTGCTGACCTCTACCGGCTCCTTGGTCACCGCCTTGAGGTGCATGGCACCGGCCGGCTTCTCCATCGGCTTCTTCGGCTGCATGCCCAGGCCCGTCGCAACCACGGTCACCCGCAACTCGTCGCGCATGTCCGGATCGATCACGGTGCCGACCACGACGGTGGCGTTCTCGGAGGCGAACTCCTTGACCGTGTTGCCGACCTCCTCGAACTCGCCGATCCCCAGGTCCAGGCCGGCGGTGACGTTGACGAGGATGCCGTTGGCGCCCATCAGGTCGATGTCCTCCAGCAGCGGGCTGGCCACGGCGGCCTCGGCGGCCTCGCGGGCGCGGTCGTCACCCTTGGCGGTGCCGGATCCCATCATGGCCATACCCATCTCGGACATGACGGTACGCACGTCGGCGAAGTCGACGTTGATCAGGCCCGGACGGGTGATCAGTTCCGCGATACCCTGCACCGCGCCGAGCAGCACGTCGTTGGCGGCCTTGAAGGCAGCGAGCAGGCTGATCTGCTTGCCGAGCACCAGCTGCAGCTTCTCGTTCGGGATCGTGATCAGCGAATCGCAGTACTGGCTCAGCTCCTTGATGCCGTTGTGCGCGACATGCAGGCGCCGGCTGCCCTCGAAGGTGAACGGCTTGGTCACCACCGCCACCGTCAGGATACCCAGCTCCTTGGCGATCTGCGCCACCACCGGCGCCGCGCCGGTTCCGGTACCACCGCCCATGCCGGCGGTGATGAAAAGCATGTCGGCACCCTCGATGACCTCGGCGATACGGTCACGGTCCTCGTGTGCGGCCTGACGGCCGACGTCCGGGTTGGCGCCCGCACCCAGACCCTTGGTGATCGACCCGCCGATCTGCAGCGTGGTGCGCGCACCCATGTTCTGCAGGGCCTGTGCGTCGGTGTTGGCGCAGATGAACTCGACGCCGTCGATGTTGGCATCGACCATGTGCTGCACGGCGTTACCGCCGCCGCCACCGACACCGATGACCTTGATGACCGCACTTTGCCCGCATGAATCCAGTAACTCAAACATATTGTCCCCTCCTGGCAGAAACGAATATTAGCCCGAAAACGTTTATCAATGCCGTGGCGGATTAGCCGCGCACAGCCCGCGATACCTGCAACTCAGAAATTTCCCTGAAACCAGCCCTTCATCCTGTCCCACACCCCGCGTATGCCCTTGCCCAGACCGATATCCATGGACCGCTGGTCACGATTGTGGTGACCGAACAGCAGCAACCCGACACCGGTCGCAAAGATCGGGTTGCGAACCACATCCACCAGACCGGTGACATACTGGGGCACACCCAGCCGCACCGGCATGTGAAATATTTCTTCCGCGAGGTCGACCAGACCCTCGATCTTGGCGCTGCCGCCGGTCAGCACGATGCCGGACGCCACCAGATCCTCGAACCCGCTGCGGCGCAGCTCGGCCTGGATCAGGGTGAGCAGTTCCTCGTAGCGCGGCTCGACCACCTCGGCCAGCGTGTGACGTGCCAGCTGCCGCGGCGGCCGGTCGCCGACGCTCGGCACCTCGATGCTCTCGTCGGCGCTGGCCATCTGGGTCAGCGCACAGGCGTACTTGATCTTGATCTCCTCGGCATGCTGCGTCGGGGTGCGCAGCGCCACGGCGATGTCATTGGTGACCTGATCGCCGGCGATCGGGATGACCGCGGTGTGACGGATCGCGCCTTCGGTGAATACCGCGATGTCTGTGGTGCCGCCGCCGATATCGACGATGCAGACCCCGAGTTCCTTCTCGTCCTCGGTCAGCACCGAGTAGCTGGAGGCCAGCTGCTCGAGAATGATGTCGTCCACCTCCAGGCCGCAGCGACGCACGCACTTGATGATGTTCTGCGCCGCGCTCACTGCCCCCGTCACCATGTGCACCTTGGCCTCCAGACGCACGCCGGACATGCCGACCGGCTCGCGGATGCCTTCCTGGTTGTCGATCACGAAATCCTGCGGCAGGATGTGCAGTATCTTCTGGTCGGCCGGGATCGCGACGGCGCGCGCGGCGTCGATCACGCGCTCGACATCGCCGGGCGTGACCTCCTTGTCGCGGATCGCGACGATGCCGTGCGAGTTCAGGCTGCGGATGTGACTGCCGGCGATCCCCGCATACACCGAGTGGATCTGGCACCCCGCCATCAGCTCCGCCTCCTCCACCGCGCGCTGGATCGAATGGACGGTGGATTCGATGTTGACCACCACGCCCTTCTTCAGTCCGCGCGAAGGATGTGAGCCGATACCGATCACCTCCAGCTCACCCCCGGGCAGCACCTCGCCGACGATCGCCACCACCTTCGAGGTGCCGATATCCAGACCGACTATCAGATTTTTTTCCGCCTTCTTCGCCATCCTGTTCCTGGTCCCGTTAACCCTTGTTACCCGAATCCCCGGCAGCGGCCGCCTGGTCCCAGACCACCGAGAAGCCGTTGCTGTAGCGCAGATCCACCGTCTGCAGTTCCGCCACGCGGCCGGCGAACACGCTCGGCCAGGCGTGCACGAACCGCTCCAGACGCTGCCAGGGCTGCATGCGCCCCAGCTTCAGCGTGATTCCGCCCGTCAGCTGCAGTTCCCAGGCGCGGCGCCCGTCGACCTGCAGCCGTTGTAGTTGCAGTCCCAGCGCCGCCAGCGTCGCACTCGCCTGCCGATACTGCTCGAGCACCTTCTGCTCCTGTCCGTCCGGACCGTCCAGCCATGGCAGCTCGATGTCCGGCTGCGTGTCTTGCGGGAAGAATGCCTCGCCAAAGCGGTTCAGGAATCCCTGCCCGTGCCAGTGGGCCACTGGCAGCTGCTCCTCGATCTGCACCCGTACGGTCTCCGGCCAGATCCGCTGCACCGAGGCCTTGTGGACCCAGGGCAAGGCCTCGGCGGCGGCGCGGATCGCCACGACATCGACCGTGAAGAAACCACCCGTCGCCAACGGCGCGACGGCAGCCTGCAACTGTGCCTTCTGCAGGTAGCGAAAATCGCCATTGACCTCGACCACACCGAGCGGAAAGCGGTAGGGGTCGGTGAACCAGCGCACTCCCATCAGCGTGGCCAGCGCGAGCATCCCGAGCAGCAACAGGCCCGAGAGCGTGCGCAGGTGCGCGCGCAGCAACCCGATGACCTGCGTGGCGCGACCGCTTTCAGCCTTTGGCATGCAGCCCTCCCACCGTTCCGGCCGCATCCCGTGCCAGGCTGGTATCGAGGATCTGCAGCACCAGGGCGCCGAAATCCACGCCGCTAGCGCGCGCCGCCATGGGCACCAGGCTGTGGTCCGTCAGCCCCGGCACAGTGTTGACCTCGATGAACCAGGGATTGCCGGCCGTGTCGAGCATGCAATCGACCCGGCCCCAGCCATGCGCCCCGACCGCGCGAAATGCCTGCAGGGACAGCTGCTGCAGCTGTTGTTCCTGTGCCGGCGCCAGTCCGCAGGGGATCAGATAGCGCGTGGAATCCGCCTGGTACTTGGCTGCGTAGTCGTAAAACGCATGCGGCGTCTCCAACCGGATGAGCGGCAGCGCCGTCGCACCCAGTATACCGGCGGTATATTCGCCGCCCGTGATCCATTGTTCGACCAGCACGCTGCTGTCGTAGCGCGCCGCCTCCTCCCAGGCCGACAGCAGTTCATCGGCGCGCTCCACCTTGCTGATACCGATGCTGGAGCCCTCGTGTGCCGGCTTGACGATAACCGGGTATGACAGGCTGTCGCGACAGGCGCTCACCTCGTCGGCGCTCGTCAACACGGTGAACGCGGGGGTGGGAATGCCCGCGCTCTGCCAGATCTGCTTGGTACGCAGCTTGTCCATACCCAGGGCCGAGCCCAGCACGCCGCTGCCGGTATAGGGCATCCCGAGCGCCTCCAGCAGGCCCTGCATGACACCATCCTCGCCACCGCGTCCGTGCAACGCGATGAAGGTACGCGCGAAGCCGCCGTCATGCAGGCGTTCGCAGAGCGCACCGTCCGCGGGATCCACGGCCGTGACGTCCACGCCGGCGGCGGCAAGCGCGGCGAGCACCGCGGCACCGCTCTTCAGGGATACCTCGCGCTCGGCCGAATTACCGCCGAGCAGGACGGCCACCCTGCCATAGTCGCGCGGATCGACCTGCATACTCATGCCGGTTCCCCCACAATGCGCACCTCGGCTTCCAGACGCACGCCCTGTTCGCGCTCGACCGTGTCCTGCACCTGCAGCAGCAGCGTCTCGATGTCCGTGGCGCTGGCATGGCCGGTGTTGAGGATGAAGTTCGCGTGTTTTTCCGACACCTGCGCCCCGCCCACGCGCCGGCCCTTGAGGCCGCAGGCCTCGATCAGGCGCGCGGCGTAATCACCCGGCGGGTTGCGGAACACCGAGCCGCAGCTGTACTGCTGCACCGGCTGGCTGGCACTGCGCCGCTCCAGCAACTCGCGGATGCGCAACTGTGCCTGTGTGGCATCACCCGGCTCCAGCGCCAGATGCGCAGCCACGAACCACTCGCCATCCGGGCCGCTGACCGACCGATAGGTCACGTGAAAATCGGCCGGCGTGCGCGTGCGCAGTTCGCCCTGACGGTCAACGGTTTCCACGGCCGCGACGTGCGTCCAGGTCTCGCCGCCGAAGGCGCCGGCATTCATCGCCAACGCGCCGCCCATGGTGCCGGGTATGCCGGCGAGAAACTCCACGCCGGTGAGCCCTGCGCGACCGGCGGTGCGCGCAACCTTGGCACAACTCACACCGGCTTCAGCACGCAACAGCCGGGTATCGAGCCATTCCAGTCCGGTCAGCGCGCCGAACAGCAGCAGCACCGTGCCGGGGAACCCGCCGTCACGCACCAGCAGGTTGCTGCCCAGGCCCAGCCACAGCAGCGGCTCGGCCGGGTCGAGCTGGCGCAGGAACTGGCACAGATCGTCGAGGTCGGCCGGCTGGTAGCAGCGCCGCGCCTTGCCGCCGGCACGCCAGCTGACATGCCGGTCCATCGGTTCGTCGAACCGCAGCTCCCCGCGCCAGGACTGTGTCTGCTGTGCCGCCATCATTCCCTAATCACCCCGCATCCCCGGCCAGTTCGCTGATCAGCCGCTGCGAAGCCGCCCCGATGTCACCCGCCCCCAGCGTGAGCAGCACATCGCCGGCCGCCAGTAGATCGGAGAGCACGGCCGGCAGTGCTTCGATGTCATCCACGAACACGGGATCGACCTGACCGCGCGCGCGGATGCCGCGGGCGAGCGCCCGGCCGTCGGCGCCGGCGATCGGGGCCTCGCCGGCGGGATAGACCTCGCACAGCACCAGCACGTCGACCTCGGAGAGCACCTGGGCAAAGTCATCGAACAGGTCCCGCGTACGCGTATAGCGGTGCGGCTGGAACACCACGACCAGCCGCCGTCCGGGCCAGCCGGCACGGGCCGCGGCGATGGTTGGCGCCAGCTCGCGCGGGTGATGACCGTAATCGTCGATCAGCAGTACCTGGCCCTTTGCTGTGGCGATCTCGCCGGCGATCTGGAAGCGGCGCCCGATGCCCTGGAACTGCGCCAGGGCCCGCTGGATATGCGCGTCGGACACGCCCAGCTCGGTCGCCACCGCGATTGCTGCCAGCGCGTTCTGTACATTGTGCCGGCCCGGCAGATTGAGCGTTATCGTCAGCGCCTCCGTCCGCTCGCGGCGATGGGCGGTGAAGTGCGTCTGCGCGCGCTCCTGGCGCACGTTGGTGGCGTGCACATCGGCGGCGGCGTCGAGCCCGTAGGTGATCACCGGGCGCGTGACCTCGGGCAGGATTTCCCGGATCACCGGATCGTCCAGGCACAGCACGGCGAGTCCGTAAAACGGCAGGTGGTGCAGGAACTCGATGAAGGTCTGGCGCAAGCGCTCGAAATCGCCTTCATAGGTCGAGAGATGGTCGGCATCGATATTGGTGACCACTGCCATCGAGGGCTGCAGGTAGAGGAACGAGGCATCGCTCTCGTCGGCCTCGGCCACCAGATAGTGACCGGCGCCGAGCTGGGCGTGACTGGCCGCGCTGTTGAGCAGACCGCCGATGACGAAGGTGGGATCGAGACCGCCCTCGGCGAGCAGGCTGGCGATCAGGCTGGTGGTCGTGGTCTTGCCATGGGTACCGGCGACACCGATGCCGAAGCGAAAGCGCATCAGCTCGGCCAGCATCTCGGCACGCGGCACCACCGGGATGCGGCGCTCACGCGCCGCCAGCAGTTCCGGATTGTCCTGCCTGATGGCGGTGGACACCACCACGGCGTCGCACTCAGCCACATGCGCCGCCGCGTGGCCGATGCTGACGGCAATACCGAGCGTTGCAAGGCGGCGCGTCACCGCGCTCTCGCGCTTGTCCGAGCCGCTGACCTCGTAACCCAGATTGTGCAGCACCTCGGCGATCCCGCTCATGCCGGCACCGCCGATTCCGATGAAGTGCACGCGCCGCACCCGGCCCATGCCCTGGGGGTGGACACCGCGATGCGCCGGCCGGGCACTCATGCTGCACCTCCGGCGGCTTCCCGGCCGCCGATGCCGGCTGCCTGCAGACACAATTCCGCGACGCGGCGCGCGGCATCCGGCATCGCCAGTGCGTGGGCGCGACATGCCATTTCCACCAGCACGTCACGCTGGCCGGCCAGATCGTTCAGGATCCCGGTGAGGCGGGCCGGGGTCAGCGTTTCCTGCGGCACCAGCACGGCAGCGCCGGCATCCGCGAGAAAACGGGCGTTACCGGTCTGGTGGTCGTCGGTGGCGTACGGGAAGGGGACCAGGATCGCCGGTACGCCCACCACGGCGAGTTCCGCGACGGTCAGGGCGCCGGCGCGGCAGATGACGAGATCGGCCCAGGCGTAGGCCGCCGCCATGTCTTCGATGAAAGGCTCGACCCTTGCATCGATGCCGGCTGCGGCGTAGGCGTTGCGCACCTGTTCGAAGTCATGGCTGCCGGTCTGATGGTACAGCGCCGGACACGATGCCAGCTGGGCAATCGCCGCCGGTACCACGCTGTTGAGCGCGGATGCCCCCAGGCTGCCGCCGATCACCAGGATACGCAAAGGACCGCCGCGTCCGGCAAGGCGCTCGGTCGGCGCTGCGAGGCGCGTGATCGCACCGCGGATCGGGTTGCCGGTGTGCACGGGCCGGTATCTGCCGGCGAGGCTGCCGGGAAACGCAACCATCACGGTGCGGGCAAGCGGCGCCAGCCAGCGATTGGTGGTCCCGGCAACGGAGTTCTGCTCGTGGATCAGCAGCGGCCGACGCAGCAGCCAGGCGATCACACCGCCCGGGCCGGAAGCGAATCCGCCCATGCCGAGCACGGCCAGCGGGCGCAAGCGCAACTCGATGCGCAGCGCCTGGTACAGCGCCCCCGCGAGCATGAGCGGCGCCGCCAGCAACCGCCACAGGCCACGACCGCGCAGCCCGGATACCCGCACCGTCTCCAGCGGATAACCCGCAGCCGGCACGACGCGCGCCTCCAGTCCGCGCCGGGTACCCAGCCAGGATACCGCCACGCCGCGCGCCGACAGTTCCTCCGCCACGGCCAGTGCCGGAAAGACGTGCCCGCCGGTGCCGCCCGCCATGATCAGGACCGGCCGATTTGCCCGTCGCGACAGCATCATCCGTCCCTCCGGCGATTGCGCTTCGCAGCCGCGGTGCCGCTGGCGGGCAGGCCCGCGCAGGTGCAGCGGGTCTCGTAATCGATGCGCAGCAGCAGAGCCACCGTCGCACACATCACGATCATGCTGGAGCCGCCGTAACTCATCAGCGGCAGCGTCAGCCCCTTGGTCGGCAACAACCCCATGTTCACGCCGATATTGATGAAGCTTTGCAGACCGAACCAGATGCCGATGCCGTAGGCGAGGCTGGCGGCGAACGGGTTGCCGGCCTGAGTGGCCTGGGCCGCGATCCGGAATGCGCGCCATACCAGCGTGCTGTAGAGGGCTATGATGATGCATACCCCCAGCAGACCCAGTTCCTCGGCCAGCACCGCAAATACGAAATCGGTGTGCGCCTCCGGCAGATAGAACAGCTTCTGCACGCTCGCGCCGAGCCCGACGCCGAGCCATTCACCGCGCCCGATGGCCATCAGCGACTGGGTCAGCTGAAAGCCGGAATCGAACGGATCGGCCCATGGATTGAGAAAGGTCTTCAGGCGTTCCAGGCGGTAGCTCGACGATACCGCCACCCCGCCGAGCAGAAGTCCGGCGGCGCCCATGACCCCCGCGAAATGCGCCAGCCTGACACCGGCCATGAAGATCATGCCCATGACCGTGGCACCGAGCACCACGGTGGCACCGAAGTCAGGCTCCAGCAGCAGCAGCAGGGCCAGCGCGCCGACCAGCCCGACCGGCTTGAGGAAACCGGTGATGTGCGTGCGGACGCTGTCACCGTGGCGGGCGAGGTAACTGGCCAGATAGATGATGAAGAACAACTTGGCCGGCTCCGACACCTGCAGGCGGAACAGGCCGGCGTTGATCCAGCGCACCGCGCCGTTCACCTTGACGCCGATACCGGGAACCAGCACCAACAGCAGAATCAGGAACGCGCAGAGCAACAGCGTCATGCCCAGGCGCTCGAGTATGGCCAGCCGCACACGGAACATTGCCAGCCCGGCCAGCAGACCGAGACTGATGAACACGGTCTGGCGCAGCGCGAAATAGAACGGATGCCCCAGCTCGCGGTCGGCTGTGGTGATGGACGCCGAAGCCACCATCACCAGACCGAACAGGACCAGCGTCAGGGCACTGCCGAGCAGGACGTAGTCGAGCCGTGGCAGACGCACGTCACCCGTACCCACCAGCCGTGCCTGCAGACTCACGCTCACCATCAGCCGATGTACTCCTGTACGGCGCGCATGAACAGTTCACCACGCTCGCTGTAGTTGCGGAACATGTCGGTACTGGCACAGGCGGGTGACAGCAGCACCGTATCGCCGGATACGGCCAGTGCCGCTGCAGCGCGCACGACACCGGCCATGTCGGTGGCGTGACGGATCGGCAGCACACCGGCCAGCAGCGCCTCCAGCCGGGGCGCATCGCGTCCTATCAGCACCACGCCGCGTCCCTTCGCGCGCAGTGCGGCAACCAGCGGCGCGAAGTCGGCACCCTTACCGTCGCCGCCGGCGACGAGCACCAGCGGCCCCTCGAGGCCGTCGATGGCGGCCAGCGTGGCGCCGACATTGGTGCCCTTGGAATCGTTGTACCAGCGCACGCCTGCATGCTCACCGACAAATTGCATGCGGTGCGGCAACCCCTGGAACTCCGCCAGCGTTTCCAGCATGGCATCCAGCGACAGGCCCGCCGCCTCGCCCAGCGCCAGCGCTGCCAGGGCATTGACCAGATTGTGCCGACCGGCCAGGCGCATGGCCGTCGCGGGCAGCAGGCGTTCGCTGCCTCGTGCCAGCCAGGTCACGCCATCCAGCTGCACCAGTCCGTATTCCCCGGCGGCGGGGGCGTTGCGGGTGAACCGGAGTTGCGGACGGGACGGGTCCGCGAGCGCCAGCACCACGGGATCGTCGGCGTTCACCACCTGCAGGTCCGCGCAGCGGTAGACCACCTGCTTCGCCGCGGCGTAGTCGGCCAGGCTGGTGTAGCGATCCATGTGATCCTCGCTGATGTTCAGTATGGCCGCCGCCTGCAGGTGCAGGCTGTGTACCGTCTCCAGCTGAAAACTCGAAAGTTCCAGCACGTAGAGTGCGGGCTCGGTTTCCTCGAGCAGGTCCAGCGCCGGTGTTCCGAGGTTGCCGCCGGTACGAACCTCGATGCCCGCGCGGCGGGCCATGGCCCCCAGCAGGGTCACCACCGTACTCTTGCCGTTGGAGCCGGTAACCGCGATCACGGGCGCCTGCGCCGCCTGCGCGAACAACTCGATGTCACCGATCACCGGGACGCCACGCGCCTGCGCGGCGGCGACATGCGGCTCGCTCAGCGGCACCCCGGGACTGAGCACGATCTGTTCGGCCCGGTCGAAGGCCTCGTCGCTGAAGCCGCCGAGAAACAGCGCGACATCGGCCAGCTCGCCGCTGCGCATCCGCGCCAGGCCCGGCGGCTGGTCGCGACTGTCGACCACCGCGACCGGTACGCCCTGCCGCGACAGGTAGCGCGCGACCGACACCCCGGTTTCGCCGAGACCGACCACCAGCGTTCTGCCCGACCTGTCAAACATTTCCGCCATGACTGTTACCGGAACCGCCATCAAATCCGACTCGTCACCAATCCAAATCCGTCGTGCACCTGCCCCACTCCAGCCCCCTGCGGGGCAACGCCGTATCAGCGAATCTTCAGCGTGGCCAGACCGACCAGCACCAGAATCACGGTGATGATCCAGAACCGCACGATCACGCGCGGCTCGGGCCAGCCCTTGAGTTCAAAATGATGATGCAGTGGCGCCATATGAAAGATGCGCCGGCCGGTCAGCTTGAAGGAGGCGACCTGCAGAATCACCGAGACCGTCTCCATGACGAAGACACCGGCCATCACCATGAATACCAGTTCCTGGCGCACCAGGATCGCGACGATGCCGAGTGCCGCACCGAGCGCCAGCGCCCCCACGTCTCCCATGAACACCATGGCGGGATAGGCATTGAACCAGAGGAACCCGAGCCCGGCCCCGACCAGCGCACCGCAGAAGATGACGATTTCGGCGGCATCGCGCACGTAGGGAATGCCCAGGTAGACGGCGAACTTGACGTTGCCGGTGGCGTAGGCGAACACGGCCAGCGCCCCGGCGATGAGCACGGTGGGCAGGATGGCCAGGCCGTCGAGCCCGTCGGTGAGATTGACCGCATTGCTGGAACCCACGATCACGAACCAGGCCAGCACCACATAGAACCAGCCGAGGTTGACGGCGATATCCTTGAAGAACGGCACGATCAGCGAGGTCTCCGCGGGCGCGGTGGAGCTCAGGTAGAGGAATACCGCCACGACCAGGGCGATGGCGCTCTGCCACAGCAGCTTGGTGCGTGCGGAAATGCCCGCCGAATTCTTCAGCACCAGCTTGCGGTAGTCGTCCACCCAGCCGATTGCGCCGAACGACAGCGTCACCAGCATCACCACCCAGACATACCGGTTGGTCAGATCCGCCCACAGCAGGGTGGCAACCGCCACCGCGACCAGGATCAGTGCGCCGCCCATGGTCGGCGTACCAGCCTTGACCAGGTGCGTTTGCGGGCCGTCGTCGCGCACCGGCTGCCCGATCTGGTAGCGGCCCAGCCGCCTGATCATCTCCGGGCCGACCAGGAATGAGATCGCCAGCGCGGTCAGCACCCCGAGGATGGCGCGCAGGGTCAGGTACTGGAAGACGTTGAATCCGCTGTGGTACTGACTCAGGTATTCGGCCAGGTAGAGCAGCATCAGTGCGTTCCCCGTGAAATCGGTGCTCCGGCTTGCAGCACGGCGCACAGGGCATCAACCACCCGCTCCATGCGCATGCGTCGCGAACCCTTGACCAGGATATGCAGCGGTCCATGCAGGTCGTCACGCAACCCGTCCAGCAGCTGCTCGAGTGAATCGAAGGCGGCGCCACCCGCACCAAAACCGGCCACTGCGGCCTGCGCCAGCTCACCCAGTCCGAACAGGCGCGTGATGCCGGCAGCACGCGCCTGCACACCGGCAGCGCGATGGAGCGCGGCGGCGCCGGCGCCGAGTTCGCCCATGTCGCCAAGCACCAGCCAGGTCCTGCCGCCGGCCCGCGCGAGCACGTCCACGGCCACGGCGAGCGATCCGGGGTTGGCATTGTAGGTATCGTCGATCAACGTGATGTCGCCAGGCAGGCGGTGTAGGTTGAAACGGCCCGGCGCCGGCGCGAGTGTCTCCAGGCCGGCCCGGATGGCATCCGCGCCGACGCCTGCCTGCCAGCAGGCCGCGGTGGCGGCCAGCGCGTTCATCACGTTGTGACGTCCCGGCAAGGGCAGGTGCAGCGTGATGCCGCCTGCCGGTGTCGTCAGTTCGATATCGCTGCCGGCGGCATCGCCATCCCAGCGCGCGCCGAACTCGCACTCATGGTCCAGCCCGAACTCGACCCGCCGGCAGTGTGCGGCGAGCTCACGCCACAGCGGCGCATAGGTGTCGTCGGCGTTGATCACGGCGCAGCCGGCGGGAGCCAGGCCGGCGAACAGTTCGCCCTTGGCATGCGCCACCCCTTCCAGGTCACCGAAACCCTCGAGGTGCGCGGGTCCGGCATTGGTCACCACCCCGATCGTCGGTTGTGCGGTAGCGGTGAGATAGGCGATTTCACCGGGATGGTTGGCGCCCATCTCGATCACCGCGAACGCATCGGCCGGGTCGAGCCGCGCCAGCGTCAGGGGCAGACCGATGTCATTGTTCAGGTTGCCCTGGGTGGCAAGCACGCGACCGCTGCGTGCGAGTATCGCGGCTGTCATGGTTCGCACAGTGGTTTTGCCGTTGCTGCCGGTAATACCGATGACTGGGATGTCGAAGCGTTCGCGCCAGTGCGCCGCCAGGCGGCCGAGTGCGAGCCGGGTGTCCGGCACGCGCAACTGCGGCAGGTCGGATGCACACGGCCTGCTGACGGCCGCGGCAGCCGCGCCCTGCGCCCGCGCGGCATCGACAAACGCATGTCCATCGAAATTGGGCCCCTGCAGCGCAAAGAACAGCGCACCCGGCATCGGCTTGCGGCTGTCGGTGCTGATGCCGTGAAACGTCACGTCGGCACCGGTCCGGTCGGCGCACAGCGCCTGCGCGGCTTCGGAAAGCGGCATCGCCATCATCGCGCCCAGTCCCGCGCCACGGCCAGCACACGCTCGCGATCGCTGAACGGCAGGGTCCGGCGTCCCACCTGCTGCACGGTTTCATGCCCCTTGCCGGCGATGAGCACGATGTCGCCGGGGCCGGCTGCACGCATTGCCCAGGTGATTGCCTGCGCGCGGTCGTGCTCCACGTGCACCCTGCCCGGCTGCCTGATGCCTGCACAGATATCCTCGACGATCTGGCGCGGATCCTCGGTGCGCGGATTGTCATCCGTCAGCACCAAGTGATCGGCATTGCGTTCCGCAATCGCCCCCATTTCCGGGCGCTTGCCGCGGTCGCGGTCACCGCCGGCGCCGAACACGCACCACAGCGCGCCCTGGCAATGCGCCCGCAGCGATTGCAGCACGGCCCGGAGCGCGGCCGGTGTGTGCGCATAATCGACCACCACCAGCGGATGACCGGCGCCGGTTGCGAACGGTTCCATGCGGCCCGCGACGGTGCGCGTCCGCGCCAGACGCCGCAGCGCCTCCTCGAACGGCAGGCCCGTGACGCACAGGCTGGCAAGCGCGGCCAGCAGGTTGCTGGCATTGAAGCGACCGAGCAGACTGCTGCGCAGCACACCGCTGCCCCACGGCGTGGCGACATCCAGCTGCATGCCGTGCATGTCGGTCTGCAGGTTGCGTCCGATCACCCACTGCGCGGGAAAGCGCGTGCGAAATGGCTCGCTCTCGAGCCGGTAGGCGACCGGCGCCACGCCCGGCGGGATATCGTCGAGCAATGCGCTGCCGAAAGCGTCATCGGCGTTGATCACGGCGTAGCGCAAGCCGTCCGCATGGAACAGCTTGCGCTTGGCCGCGGCGTAGGCCTCGACACTGCCATGGTAGTCGAGATGGTCGCGCGACAGATTGGTCAGCACGGCCAGATCGAAAGACACGCCGCGGACACGTCCCTGGTCCATGGCGTGCGAGGAAACCTCCGACACCACACAGCGCGCACCGCGCCGCTGCATGGAATACAGCAACTGCTGCATGGTGAGCGCATCCGGCGTGGTATGCGTTGCGCTCCCCAGCTCGCCGTACAGGCCGTATCCCAAGGTGCCGATCAGGCCACAGCGCCGGTCCGTACTGTCCAGCGCCTGGGCGATGAAGTGGCTGCACGAGGTCTTGCCGTCGGTACCGGTGACGCCGATCATGAACATGCCGCGCGAGGGGTGTCCGTAGAAGCGGTCGGCGATCAGGCCGATCACCTGACCCAGGCGCGGTATCGCCACCACCGGCGCAGGCAGCAGCGCCGCCATCTCGGCGAGCCCGCTCCTGCCCTCGACCGGCTCCCACGCCACCGCCACCGCGCCCAGCGCGATGGCCTGGCGTGCGTGCTGCAGTCCGTGGGTCTGCGTGCCCGCCAGCGCCAGGAACAGGTCGCCTGCCTGTACCTTGCGGCTGTCCAGCGCCAGCCCGCTCACCCGGATATCGCTGCGCACCGCTGGCCCGCAGAAGTCCTGCAGCAGGGCGGCGAGCGTATGCGCCACCTGCAGTTTCTCCGCCGCCATCATGCAGGCTCCTCCGCAGCGCCGCTGCGGGTCTGCAGCAGCGGCACGTCATCCGGCGGCACGGCAAGCAGGCGCAGCGCACCGGCCATCACGCGCGCGAACACCGGCGCCGCCACCTGGCCGCCGTAGTACTTGCCGGTACCCGGCTCGTCCACCATGACCACCATCACCAGGCGCGGCGCGCTGGCGGGTGCCATGCCGGCAAAGACCGACATGTACTTGCTGTCCGAGTAACCGCCGGGCTCGGATTTGTGCACCGTGCCGGTCTTGCCGGCGACGCGATAGCCCGGCACGCGCGCGTCCGGCGCGGTGCCATCGGGACCGACCGCCTCCTCCAGCATGGCACGCACCTCGCGCGCGATCGCGGCCGGCATGATGCGGCGCTCCTCGGCGGCACGCACGTCGTGCAGGAAGGTGATCGACCGGCGCATGCCGTCACTGGCCAGCACACCGTAGGCCTGCGCCAGTTGCAGCGCGGTGACCGACACGCCGTAGCCGAATGCCAGCGTCGCGGTTTCGATGGCGTTCCAGCCGGAAAAGTGCGGCAGCAGGCCGGAGGCCTCGCCGGGAAAGCCGCTGAAACTCTGCACCCCGAAACCGAGGTCGGACAGGCCGGTCCAGATATCCTCGGCGACCAGGGACAGCGCGATCTTGGCGATGCCGACGTTGCTGGATTTGCGGATGACCCCGGTCACATCCAGATCACCGTAGTCATGCACGTCGCGCACGGTGTTCACCCCCACGCGCATCCAGCCCGGCGAGGTGCTGACAGGCGTATGCGGCTGGTAACGCCCGCTGGCGAGCGCGGTCGCTATGATGAACGGCTTCATGGTCGAACCGGGCTCGAACACATCGGTGACCGCACGATTGCGCATATCGCTGCTGCGCAGGTTCTGGCGGTTGTTCGGGTTGTACGAGGGCTGGTTGACCATGGCCAGCACCTCGCCGCTCTGCACGTCCAGCACGACGGCGGTGGCGGACTTTGCCTTGTGCTCCTGCATCGCGGCAAGCAGTTCCCGGTAGGCGAGATACTGGATCCGCCGATCGATGCTGAGCTGCAGATCCTTGCCCGGACGGGGACGGCTGATGCTCTCGACGTCCTCGACGATATGGCTCTTGCCATCCTTGATCACGCGCTTGGCACCGGGCTCGCCGGCGAGCCAGTCCTGGTAGGCCAGCTCGAGACCTTCCTGACCGGCATCGTCGACGTTGGTGAAGCCGACCACATGCGCGGTCACCTCGCCGTCCGGGTAATAGCGGCGGTATTCGCGCTGCAGGTAGACCCCGGGGATGTCCAGCGCCTCGACCTGCGCCGCCGTTGCCGGATCGATATGCCGGCGCAGGTAGAGGAACTCGCGGTCCGCGCGGCTGGCCAGCTGGCGCTGCACACTGGACTTGTTCAGCTCCAGCAGCCGGGCCAGCTCGGGTATGCGCTCCTGCTCGTTGCCCAGCTCCTGCGGATTCACCCATACCGACTCCACCGGCGTGCTGATCGCAAGGGGCTCGCCGTTGCGGTCCTGGATCATGCCGCGATGCGCCGGCAGCGTCACCACGCGCAGATGCCGCGCCTGCCCCTGGGAGAGCAGGAACTCCTTGTCCAGCACCTGCAGGCACACGGCGCGCCATACCAGCGTGCCGGCTGCCAGACCCAGGCAGAGCAACACGAATACCCGTCGGCCGGGGTAACCGGAATTCACGCGCGCGTGTCTCATGGCTTCACGATCACCATCGCAGCGGCATCCAGGCTGGCCATGCCAAGCCGTTCACGCGCCACTTTCTCGATTTTCCCCTGCGTGGTCAGCGTGCCCTGTTCGAGCTGCAGCTGACCCCACTCGATATCCATGTTGTCGCGCTCCTTGCCGAGCGCCTGCAGCTCGATGAACAGCTTGCGCCCCTCGTGCTTGGCATGCACCACGGCAATCGCCGATACGATCACCAGCGCCAGCAGGAACAGCATGCCACCCGGCCGCCCGCTCACTGCACACGCTCCGCAATGCGCAGCACGGCACTGCGCGCACGCGGATTGCGTTGCACCTCGTCCGCGCCGGCCCGAATCGCCTTGCCCACGGGCCGCAGGCGCGGCGTATGCTCCGAGCCGGCCAGCGGAAATGCGCGCGGCGGCGGCGCACCGCGGTACTCGTCACGGATAAAGCGCTTGACGATGCGGTCCTCCAGCGAATGGAAACCGATCACCGCCAGGCGTCCGCCCGGTGCCAGCACATCGGACACCTGCGCCAGCACGGCACGAAGATCATCCAGTTCGTGGTTGATGTGCAGACGGAGCGCCAGGAGCTGCGCGTGGCGGGATGCTTGTGCTGCTCGCGCGTGGGCACCGCGGCTGCGACGCTCGGCCAGCTGGCGCGTGGTACGCAACGGCGCAGTGGTCCGGCTGTTGACGATGGCACGGGTTATCCGGCCGGCGAAACGTTCCTCGCCGAGTGTCCGCAGCACCGTGGCGATCTCGTGCTCGCCCGCCTGCGCCAGCCATTGTGCCGCGCTGACGCCCGTTGTCGGATCCATCCGCATGTCGAGCGGACCGTCGTCGGAAAAACTGAAACCGCGCGCGGCATCGTCGAGCTGCGGCGAGGAAACACCCAGATCCAGCAGCAGTCCGTTCACCTTTCCTGTCAGCTCCCGCCGCGCCACCAGCTCGCTCAGCATCGTGAATGCACCCTGCACAATTTCAAATCGAGGATCATTGCCAAACTGCATCCTTGCCGACTGCACCGCCTCGGGATCCTTGTCCATGGCGAGCAGCCGTCCCGCCGGTCCGAGCCCTGCAAGTATGGCCGCGGCGTGACCGCCGCGACCGAACGTTCCGTCCACGTACACGCCATCCCGCTTCAGCGCCAGCCCTTCCAGAACTTCGTCAAGCAGTACCGGCTGGTGTGTGTACGTCCCCTGTGCCACCGATGCTCAGATCGACAGTTCACGCAGGGCATCCGGCAGTTCGGCACCATCGCCACTGCCGGACAGATAGTCATTGCACTTCTGCTCCCACACCTCGGCATTCCAGATCTCGAACTTGTTGCCGTTGCCGAGGAACATCACACGCTTGTCCAGGCCGGCCAACGCGCGCAGGTGCGGCGGTATCAGCACGCGGCCGTTCTTGTCCATCTCGAGCTCGGCAGCGTTGCCGAACAGCATCAGCTGCAGCTCGCGGGTCACTCGGTTGGTGTTGGGCAGACGCGCCAGCTTGCGCTCGACGTCTTCCCAGTCGGGTCGGGGATAGAGCAGCAGGGCACGGTCGCTGTGCACGGTCATCACGACCTGGCCGTTACAACGTTCCGTCAGTTCACCACGGTAGCGGGTAGGCAGCGCCAGGCGGCCTTTCGCATCCAGGTTGACCGTGCTGCCACCGATGAACAAACCCGCCCCCTTTGGCTCCCTCGGGACCCAAAAAATACCACTGGGCCCCACTTTTCGACACTATAGGGAGGGAGGGTGACCTCGTCAAGCAAAATCAAAAGAAAATATCTACTTGGACAGTAACTTAGGCCTGATTTTGGGAACCCTCCGGACCGCAAAAAAACTTATAAAATTACAAATCAAAAGGTTGCCTTCCCTACCTTGAGTAGATTGATAGCTTTGACCATCGGGACGACGCCATTATCCCGGTTTGGCCCATGACGACGCCTTCGGATCGGGATTATAACGCCGCTTGAAACCCAATATCTTGGGCTTGAGTAGATTTAATTCGGCTATATCGGCGAATGTCAGCAGGCGGATCTGCTGACACGGATCAAGCGGCGTGCAATAAAAAAGCCTGCAGGGCAGGCTTTTTTGGGTGGGGCGACAGCGGACGCGGTCTAGAACGGGATGTCGTCATCAAAATCCGCTGGCCCCTCCGCTACCGCCGGCGCGCGGCTTTCACTGCTGTCCGACGCGGAGAAGCCGGTGCTGCCGCCACCGCCCCGGCCGCCCAGCATCTGCATTTCATTGGCGATGATCTCGGTGGTGTAGCGGTCGTTTCCGGAACTGTCCTGCCACTTGCGGGTCTGCAGCTTACCCTCGATGTAGACCTGCGATCCCTTCTTAAGATACTCGCCGGCGATCTCGCCCAATCGCCGGAACAGCACCACACGATGCCATTCCGTCTTTTCCTGGTTTTCGCCGGTCTGCTTGTCCTTCCAGGATTCGGTCGTCGCGAGGGTGATATTGGCGACCGCATTGCCATTGGGCATGTAGCGTACTTCCGGATCCTTGCCCAGATTGCCGACCAGAATCACCTTGTTGATGCCTCGCGCCATGATGTTCTCCTGTCGTCCGAATTATGGATTCGTCGCCCCGGTGCAGGACGTTTGCCCGGGAGCGGTGCGGGTATTCTATGCGAAAGCCGCAGCCCGGCATACCGGATCAGTACGCGGATCGCGGCAAGCCATACCGGACAAGCTGTAGGGAATCGCCGCAAATTCCCGTCATGCCGGGGGCAGGGATGCCGGGTCGAACAGGCGCCGGTCCACCTTGAGATAGGCCACGCCCTCCTCGGCCACCACCACGGCCTCGGCAACGCCGGGCAGGCCGGCCAGGCGGCGGGTCAGCTCCGCCGCCGCCGCGGGTGTCAATACACCCACCGCATGGATGTAACTGGAGAGCTTCGGTGGCGGCACCATGGAGGCCGCCAGCCCGAGCCAGACCAGCGAGCCCGCAGCCGCACACATGAAAATGCTGTGCAGGCCGAAGCGGCCGTGCAGCCAGCCGCCCAGCGCGCCACCGACGAAGGCACCGAAAAACTGCGTACTCGAATAGATCCCCATCGCGGTGCCGCGGCAGTCGGCCGGTGCGGCACGCGACACCAGTGACGGCAACATCGCCTCGAGCAGGTTGAATGCGGCGAAAAACAGCAGCAGCAGCGTCACGCTGCTGACCATGGTCACCGGGATGCTGTAGAGCCCGAACTCGACCAGCGCCAGCAGGGTGATGGCGCCGAGAAACACCGGTTTGATATAGCCCTTGCGCTCCGCCAGGATGATGAAAGGCACCATCGCGGCAACCGAACAGACCAGCACCGGCAGGTAGATCTTCCAGTGGCCGGACGCGGCGACACCGGCCTCGTCGCGCAACACCAGGGGCATGACCACGAAGGTCGCGGTCATGATGGCGTGCAGCATGAGAATCCCGAAATCGAGCCGCAACAGTTGGCCGTTACGCAGCACGCGCCCGAACTGCGCGGGTACCGCCTCGGATTCGCGGTGGATACGCTGCGCCTGCGGCCGCGGCACGACGAAGGCCACCACGAGCACCCCGCCGAGGGCCAGGACGGCGGTGAGCGCGAAGATGCCGGGAACCCCGATCCAGTGATTCAGCACCGGGCCGAGCACGAGCGCGGCGGCGAACGACACGCCGATGCTCATACCGATCAGAGCCATGGCCTTGATGCGGTGCTCCTCGCGGGTCAGGTCGGCGGTCAGCGCCATGATGGCCGCCGCGATCGCGCCGGATCCCTGCAGCGCGCGACCGAGAATGATGATATGAATGGAATCCGCCAGCGCCGCCACCACACTGCCGGCGGCAAACACGCACAGGCCGCCGATGATCACCGGCTTGCGGCCGATCCGGTCCGACAGCAGCCCGGCCGGGATCTGCAGCAGCGCCTGGGTGACGCCGTAGATGCCGATGGCCAGGCCGGTCAGCGCCGGCGTCACCCCCGCCAGCCCCTCGGCGTAGAGCGCGAACACCGGCAGGATCATGAAAAACCCCAGCATACGCAGGGCATAGACACCCGAGAGTGACAGCGCCGCACGCCATTCGGTAGCGCTCATGGCAGCCCCGCCTGCCCTGTCCTGCATCACCATCCGTTATTCCTTTTGGCCGTCATCTGAAAACACCGTATATTAACTGATTGGCCGGCCAGCCCGCATGCTGCACCAGCAACCGGGCAACCGACGCCGGCCAGGTGCGGCTGGAACCGCGCCGGAACGAAAGCCATGGCCGCGGCCAAGACTTGAGTGCAGCGCAAGTCCGGGCGCACCCGGACCAGCGGGAACCCGGACCGGGCGCCCTCCGGCGACCAACGCTGCGAACGGAGATCGTGGTATTGCCCGTTCTGGATTAATTACCTGCAGGTCCGCGACTGACTGGCGCAAGAGGCGGGCCAAACGTAGCACATCATGGACACCATACGCATCCGCGGCGCACGCACCCACAACCTGAAAAACATCGATCTGGACCTGCCACGGGACCGGCTGATCATCGTCACCGGCCTGTCCGGGTCCGGCAAGAGCTCGCTGGCATTCGACACCATCTATGCCGAGGGTCAGCGTCGCTACGTCGAGTCGCTGTCCGCCTACGCGCGCCAGTTCCTCTCGATGATGGAAAAACCGGACGTCGACCACATCGAGGGGCTGTCGCCGGCCATTTCCATCGAGCAGAAATCGACCTCGCACAACCCCCGCTCCACGGTCGGCACCATCACGGAGATCTACGACTACCTGCGCCTGCTCTATGCCAGGGTGGGCACACCCCACTGCCCCGAGCACGGCACGGTACTGGAGGCGCAGACCGTGAGCCAGATGGTCGACCAGGTGCTGGCATTGCCCGAGGGCAGCCGCCTGCTGCTGCTGGCACCGGTGGTGGTGGAGGCACGCAAGGGTGAGCACACATGCCCAGGTGCTGGAGGCCCTGCGCGCGCAGGGCTACATCCGTGCGGTACAGCGCGCATCGACGGCGAGACCGCATCGAACTCGATCAGCCACCGAAGCTCGACCTGCGCCGCAAACACGTCATCGAGGCGGCTGTCGAGCTTCAAGGTGCGCCCGGACCTGCAGCAGCGCCTGGCCGTGAACTGTTCGAAACCGCGCTCGGCCTCCGTCCGACGGCCTGGCGCGCGTCGCCTGGATGGACGACCCGCAGGCGGACGAACTGCTGTTTTCCGCCAAGTTCGCCTGCCCGAATGCGGTTACCCATCACCGAAACTGGAACCACGCCCGGGTTCTCGTTCAACAATCCGGCCGGCGCCTGCCCGGCCTGCGACGGACTCGGCGTACGCCAGTTCTTCGATCCGGAACGCGTGGTGGGGCATCCGGAACTGAGCCTGGCCGGCGGCGCGGTGCGCGGCTGGGACCGCCGCAACGCCTACTATTTCCAGCTGATCAGCGCCCTGGCCACGCATTACGATTTCGACATCGAGACACCGTTCGAGGAACTGCCGGACCGCATCCGCAACATCATCCTGCATGGCAGCAAGGGCGAGGTGATCCGTTTCCGCTACCTGAACGAGCGCCGCGGCATGGTGGAACGCAGCCACCCGTTCGAGGGCATCATCCCGAACATGAAGCGGCGTTATCACGAAACCGAGTCCAACACGGTGCGCGAGGAGCTGGCGCGTTCATTTCAGTCACCAGGCCTGCTCGGGTCGCAGCGGCACCCGCCTGAACCAGGCCGCACGTCATGTCACCGTGGCCGGCCGCAGCCTGCCTGCGGTCACCGCGCTGCCGGTCGGCGACTGCCGCGAACTCTTCGACAGCGGCTTTCGCCGCGCCTCACGCTCGCCGGCTGGCGCGGCGAGATCGCCGGCAAGATACTCAAGGAGATCAACCAGCGCCTGGAATTTCTCGTCAACGTCGGACTCGACTACCTGTCGCTGGAGCGCAGAACCCTATCCGGCGGCGAGGCGCAGCGCATCCGGCTGGCGAGCCAGATCGGGGCCGGGTTGGTCGGGGTGATGTACGTACTCGACGAACCGTCCATCGGCCTGCACCAGCGCGACAATCAGCGCCTGCTCGCCACCCTGACCCATTTGCGCGACTCGGCAACACCGTCATCGTGATCGAGCACGACGAGGAGGCGATCCGCGCCGGCGACTACGTGGTGGACGTCAGGCCGGGCGCCGGTGCACGGCAAGCGGACGCATCGTGGCGCAGGGTACACCGGCCGAGATCATGGCGGACCCGCAGTCGCTCACCGGCCGCTACCTGTCCGGGGCGGCCAGCATCGACATGCCGGCACACCTGTCCGTCTACGACCCGAACCGGGTCGTGACCGTTCGCGGCGCCAGCGGCAACAACCTGAAGGCGGTGACCGTGGAAATACCGGTGGGTCTGATGACCTGCGTCACCGGGGTATCGGGTTCCGGCAAGTCCACGCTGATCAACGACACCTTGTTCCGGCGCGCGGCACAGGCACTGAACCGCGCCGCCGAAGCGGCCGCGCCCTGCGCCGCCATCGAGGGACTGGAGCATTTCGACAAGGTCGTCGACATCGACCAGAGCCCGATCGGTCGCACCCCCCGTTCCAACCCGGCCACCTACACCGGCCTGTTCACACCGATCCGCGAGTTGTTCGCCGCCACCCAGGAGGCGCGCTCGCGCGGCTACCAGCCCGGGCGCTTCAGCTTCAACGTCAAGGGCGGCCGTTGCGAGGCCTGCCAGGGCGACGGTGTCATCAAGGTGGAGATGCATTTCCTGCCCGATATCTACGTACCGTGCGACGTCTGCAAGGGCAAACGTTACAACCGCGAGACCCTCGATGTGCGCTACAAGGGCAAGACCATCCACGAGGTGCTGGAACTGACCGTGGAGGATGCGGTGCCGTTCTTCAGCGCCATCCCGGCAGTGGCGCGCAAACTGCAGACGCTGATGGACGTCGGCCTGTCCTACCTGACGCTCGGCCAGAATGCCACCACGCTATCCGGCGGCGAGGCGCAGCGCATCAAGCTGGCACGCGAACTGTCCAAGCGCGATACCGGCAAGACGCTGTACATCCTCGACGAACCGACCACCGGCCTGCATTTCCATGACATCGCCCAGCTGCTGGACGTCCTGCACCGGCTGCGCGATCACGGCAACACCATCATCGTCATCGAGCATAACCTCGATGTCATCAAGACCGCCGACTGGATCGTCGACATGGGCCCGGAAGGCGGCATCGGCGGCGGTACCGTGGTGACCACCGGCACCCCCGCGGAGGTCGCTGCGCACCCGACCTCCCATACCGGCCGCTATCTCAGACAGACGCTGGAACAGCAGCAGCAACAGCGCATCGGCGCGAACAGCGGAACCCGGCAGCCCCGCCGGCGCAAACAGCCGGAAAAGCTCACTTCCTGAACGGCGTGCCCACCCGCAGCCCGAGCTCGTGCGCGGCGCTGCCGCGGTTGACCGCAATCTCGACCAGGCCGTTGGCGTTGCAGTACCAGAACGGCGTCCCCGGCGCGACATCGGCAAAGGTCCGCGCCCGCGCCAACAGCCGGTCGCCGAGGCGCAGCTGCGCGTCGTCCGGCACGTGCGCGGCGCGCACCCCGGTGATCGCATTGCCGTAGCGGTCGATATACAGCACGCGATACAGCTCGTCCGGCCAATCCGGTTGCGCAAGCGTCTCCACCGCCACCGCCGTGCCGGTCACGCCGCCGCCGCGGGCGATCCTGGCAGCCGCCGGCGCGAACACATCACGCGCATGGAAACTGGCGGACGCGTCCGCCACGTCCGCCAGCTGCCAGCAGTCGACCTGGCCGGCCCGCCGCGCCAGGATCGCGAACAAACCCTCGTTGGGCCCGACGAACCAGCGCCCGTCGGCGCTTAGCACCACCCCTGGACGCGGACTCCCGACCCCCGGATCGACCACGCACAGGAACACCGTTCCCGGCGCGAAGTCCCGGGTATATGCCGGCAGCAGGTAGGCGGCGCCCTGGATGTCGAAGGCGGCGAGGTCGGCGAACAGGCTGATCACCGGGATACCCGGTGCCAGCCGCTGCAGCACGGCCTGCACCTGGCCGGTGTAGGGACCGTCAAGACCGAAATCAGTTGCCAGCACAATCATCGGGGACTCCGGAAAAATGGTGCGTACCGAAACAGGCAGCCGGTGGCTGCCGTACGCAGGTGCCCGCAGAACGTACCCGTCATGAGATGCAGCAGCGTCGCGCCCAATGCCGCGAACCGGCGGCTACCTGGACTGTTCCTGCGCCAGCGTCCGGCGGTATTCCTCGTAGGACAGCGCGGTGGACTGCAGACAGCGGCGCTGCTCGCCGCGGTCCGGGATCTTGTAGCATTCCCGCTGTTTCCAGCTACGCCCGGAATCGTAGACCAGGCTGGCCGCACATCCCCCGAGCAGGAGTATGGCGGTCGTGGCGGCCAGCGTTAACGCAGCTTTCATGGACGGCTCCCGGAGACTTGGCTGCGCCTATCTTAAGAAAAAACCGGCGCGGGTGACAGCGCCAGCTGCCGTACGGTCAGGCGTTCGCCGCAGGCGGCAGCCGGCCCGGCCGCACCGTACGCCGGCAGGCAAGCAATACCGCCAGACCGGCGCCGAACAGCGCCCCGCCTGCCGGCACCGGGACGACCAGCGCCGGCGGCTGCTGCCCGAAGCGGATGTTGTCCATGCCGATGTTGTCCTGGCTGCTTGCCGCCAGGTTGCTGAAATCGATTTCGATCAGGAGTTCCGCCGCAGCGAGCGGACTGGAAAAATCGAATGCCGTGTGCCGCGGCCCGTTCAGAGCGCCTGCGACCAGCACGTCGGATTGACTGAACAGCACGCCGCCGTCGCCCAGGATATTGACCCCATTGATGGTGTAATCGGCATTCGGCCAGCCGGCCAGGTCGAAGTGATAGAGCGCGACCAGAAAGCCGGGATCCGCCGTCAGGCGCACGTTCAGGGATCCCGCCACCGCGCCGGACAGCGGCGCCCTGGCCAGCAGCACGTTGTCGAGATCACCATACTGGATGGTCCACAGGCTGACAGCGGTGGCGGCAAAATATTCGACCGCGACATTGGGCGTGTAACCTTCCCCGCCGTCGCCGTAGGTAAACAGGCCACCGTCGACTGCCATGGACGCGCCGGTGACATTGTCGCCGTAGTCCTGCTGGACGCTGCTGCCGGCCGCCGTTGGCACGACGCTGGAACCGGTGGCGTTGCGCGACTGGTCGAAGGTGAGGATCGTCGCCCTGCCCTCGCCCGCGTACCAGCCGGCGAGCAGCAACAGCGGTAACGCCATGCGGAATGAATGGCGACGCGGCGGCTGCGGCCAGGCACGCCCGCGCACGTCGCACGATCTCAGGGCTGGAAACATGTCGGTCATGGCTGCCTCCCGTGGCCGGCCAGGAGCCGGAATCGCCGCGGGGAATAAGAGATGGTTGCTGAACGATAGCGCGGAGACGGCGGGCACGCGTGGACGCAGCGCACAATCTGCCGGGTATCAGTCTGCAGGCAGCCAGCCACCGGTCGCCTGCAGCGGCCGCAACTCACCCGCGTGACTGACCCACAAGGCGATGCCGAACCGGTCCGCCGCCGTGGCGGCGCTGGCGGGCAACTCGATATCCCAGTGACCGTCCGGCGCGGCATGTTTGCCGTGCTGCAGCACCACGAAATCCTGCCGCAGCGTGCGGTTGCGGTTCTCGCCCTGGCGCACGGGAGTCTCGATCCCGCAACCCAGCACGGCAAAATGGAGCTCCAGCGGCATGCCGTCCGACGGAAACGCAGCCGTGAGCCGCCTGCCATCGATGCGTGCCACGAGCCGGCCGGGTTCGCTGCCGGAAGCGCGCGGCGGCAGCCGCAGCGTCCAGCCGCGCCATTCGCGGCCATTGAGAAAGAAGCCCGGCGTGTAGACGCCACGCGCCCGTCCGGCGCTGGCATAGGCGCGCTGACGCGCGCCGTACTCGGCACTGGCAAACGGATCCCGCCAGCCGAGATAGTCCCAGTAATCGACATGCAGCGCGAGCGGCACGAGATCGCGCCACAGCCGCGCATCGTCGACCCATGCATTCAGCCAGCGCTCGGCCGGCGGGCAGCTGCTGCAGCCCTGAGAGGTGTAGAGTTCCAGCAGGCTGACCTGAGCGGGACCACTGTCGAGCAGCAGCGGCGCAGCCTGGACCTGCGCCGCCAGCACGGGGATCAGCCATAGCCAGCGGCAGCGGTCCGCCCTGCGTCCCGCAGCGAAGCCACGCCTGCGCATCGCGCCGGTCGCCACCACGTAGTACACCCCCTGCTTTACCGCTACACTGTGTTGACCCTGTCCACCAATGCGAGTTCAAGCACCATGCAAGCCACCGCCGAATTACAGGTCATCCCGCTGGGCGCGGGCGTCTCAGTGCGCAAGGAAGTGCAGCGCATCGTCAGCCTGCTGGCGCAGTACGATTTCATCCTGGAAACCCACGCCGCCGGTACCGACATCGAGGGCGAGCTGGCCGATATCCTGGCCGCCGTGCAGCAGATTCACGAAACCCTGCACGCCGAAGGCAGCGTCCGTCTGCTCAGCTACCTCAAGCTCGAGACCCGCACCGACAAGACCCCGACCCTGGCCGGCAAACGCCTCTAGCGGCATCGCGGCGCGCTCATGGTCAGGCCATATAATTAAATTATTTCAATAAGATATATAGTATCCGGCGGGGCAATTTTTGCATCTCGCCCTGTACATCCGGACCTGGCTCGGGTAAAACAAAGACCACAACCATTAATAACAAGCAAGGCTGTTCCCCCTGGCAGTGCATCCATAACAAGCGCCGGGTGAACAGCGTGGTAATCCGGTATGACGACCTGCCTGCTCCCGCCCGTAACCGGCCGCCCCGGTTGCCTGCTGCTCCTCCTGCTGGCGCTGCTGACACCGGCCGCGGCACTGCCCGACAGCGGACTCAGCGCGACCATCCATGCACGCCTGGCGGCATTGCGCGACGACCACGAGGTGACCGTCGATCGGAGCACCGGCGTACTGCCGGCCCTGTATGCGCAACGCGACTACACGCCGGTATGGTCCAACCCGGCCGCCGTGCATCAGCTGATCAGCGCCATCGAACGCATCGACGCGGATGGCCTGGATCCGGCTGATTACAACCTCGCGGCCCTGAAACTGCTGCTGGAACGCAACAACGAGACCGGCAATGCCAACCCCGAGCGCACGGCCAATCTCGACCTGCTGCTCACCGACAGCCTGATCCGGCTCTGCTACCACCTCGCCTTCGGCAAGGTCGACCCGGAGGAAATCGACAGCAGCTGGAACACGACCCGCCAGCGCGAAGACCTCGCCGGCCTGCTGCAGCACAGCGACGCCATCGAGCGGGGGCAGATCGATGGCCTGCTGGAATCGCTGCGGCCGCAATCGCACATCTACCGGCAGCTCAGGGAAGCGCTCGCCACCTACCGCCGCTACCGCCAGCTGGGCGGCTGGCAACCGGTGCCAGACGGACCGGCACTGAAACCCGGGATGACGGACACGCGCGTGCTGGCGTTGCGCGCCCGACTGGTGGCCACGGACGATCTCTCCACCCAGGACATGTATCTGCCGACCTTCGACGATGCGGTCGAGGCCGGCGTCAGGCATTTCCAGCAGCGCCACGGACTCGCAGCGGATGGTGTCGTGGGTGAGAAAACGCTGACCGAACTGAACGTGCCGGTGGCGGTACGCATCGCGCAGATTCGCGCCAATCTCGAGCGGGCACGCTGGTTGCTGCGCGGCCTCCCGGATACCTTTGTCATGGTCGACATCGCCGGCTTCAACGTCCGCCTGTACCGCGATGACGCCGTCGTCTGGGAATCACGCGCGGTCGTCGGCCAGCAGGAGCGGATGTCCCCGGTCATCCGTTCGACCCTGACCTATCTCGACCTCAACCCGACCTGGACCGTGCCGCCGACCGTGCTGGACGAGGACCTGCTGCCGGAGCTGCGCCGCGATCCCCAGCGTCTGGCCGAGAAGGGCATGCAGGTGATCGACTACCAGGGCAGACCGGTCGATGCGGCCGGCATCGACTGGAACCGCTATAGCGGCCACAGCTTTCCCTGGCTGATTCGGCAGCGGCCCGGACCGAAGAACGCGCTCGGCCGGATCAAGTTCATGTTTCCCAATCCATACTCGGTCTACCTGCACGACACGCCCAGCAAGGCGCTGTTCGCGCGCGCCGAACGCGCCTTCAGCTCGGGCTGCATCCGCATCGAGCATCCCTACGAACTCGCCGAGCTGCTGCTCGAGGGCAATCCGGGTTGGGATCACGGCCGGCTCATGGCTGCCGTCGATTCGCTGCAGACCCGCAGCGTGACCTTGCAGGAGCCGGTGACCATACTGCTGAGCTACTGGACTGCGGCGGTTGCCGACGACGGCACGGTGCAGTTCAACCGCGACATCTACCGACGCGACCCCGCCGTCATCAGCGGCCTGGATGCAGCACCGCGCATCCGTGAGCGCGGCATCACCCGACCGCCGCCGGAGATGACCGCGTCGCTGCAGTCACCCTGACCACGCACAGCCGCAGGGCGCGGACCGGTCGTACTGTCGCGTCCCGTTCCGCGCGCACTACGCGGAACGGGACGCAGTCCGCTCAGGGTGCGTTCTTCTTGCCGGTGATCATGGCGCGGACCAGGTTCTCGCCATGCATCCGGCTCGATACCACCACGCCTGCCACGTGGATCACGATCAGCAGCACGGTCAGATTGGCGAAGACCTCGTGCAGCTCCTCCCAGAACTCTTCTTCCGGCGAGTGCTCGCCTTCCGCCGCGCCGTAGTCGTCATCGTCATGACCTGCATGGACCTCGTGCCGCTCATCATCGGCCCGGGCCGGCGCAACCAGCACGATCTCCGCGCCCCCGGCAGCCAGCGGTCCGTGCCCGTCCAGGCCATAATACTTCAGGCCCGAATAGGTGGTCAGCGCCAACGACACCAGCAGCATGACGATCATCCAGCCGCCCGCGGGATTGTGGCCGAGATAGTGCGCCGGCCTGCCGGCGAACAGCTCCTTCAGGTACTGCACGGTACGCCGCGGCGAGTAGATGAAATCGCTGAAGCGCGCATAGCGGGTGCCCACGAAGCCCCAGAGCAGCCGGAACACCAACAATCCGAGGATGTAGTAGCCGGCATAGATGTGGACCATGTTGTCCTCTTCACCGGTGACATAGGCGATGATGAATGCGGCCACCAGCGTCCAGTGAAACAGGCGCACCAGCGGATCCCAGACCCGAACCTGACTATCAGTCATGTGACAACTCCGTATAATTGATGGGTGAATCTGCCGGGCAGTATCGGTCAGAGACCGCCCTTAGTCATCCGGCGAACGCCGTATTCCGAGCGGTACAGGGCATATGCCGCACGATGCCAGGCAGTGTAAATCAATGACGTAGCAATTCCATGGCCTATCTCAAGGAAATTCTGCTCATCGCCGTGCTGTTGCTCGCCATCCTGGGCAACCTGTCCGATTTCGTCACCGACTACGGCCAGGGGGCCCCGGCCCTGCACCTGCTGGTCGAGGCTGGCGTGATTGCACTGTCGACCACGCTCATCCTCTGGCTCCTGCTCGATCTGCGCCGCCAGCGGCAGGCACTGGAAAAGCTCCGTCAGGAAATTGCCGGCCAGGCGGCGCCGGCCGCGCCGCCGGCGCTGGCAGCGGCGCGCCGCCAGCTCGGCGGGCTGATCCGGTCGCAGTTCCAGGACTGGGGCCTGACCGACAGCGAACAGGAAGTCGGCCTGTTGCTGCTAAAGGGCCTGAGCTTCAAGGAGATCGCGGCGTTGCGCCAGACCCAGGAGAAAACCGTGCGGGCCCAGGCCTCCGGCATCTACCGCAAGGCCGGCGTCAACGGCCGCCATGCCTTCGCGGCGTGGTTCATCGAGGATTTCCTGTAGCGTCAGCCGGCTACAGGCCGCACGCGCGGATCAGAAGCTCCACTCCAGGCCGAGCTTGCCGTGGAAAAAGTCGACCAGGCCGGCATCGCCGGCCAGGGTCGCATCGCGCGCGAGCGCCCAGCTGTAGGCGGCATGCGCGGTCACGGCGAGCGCATCGGTCAGCGCGTACTCAACACCCAGCTGCAGGGCGAAGTGGTTCGCGCCATCGTGGCCATCCGGCACGTAGCCCCGATTCACACCGAGCGTGCCGGCGGCGCTCAGTACACAGGCAGGCGCGATAGCGAAGCCGCGCCGCAGCGCGAACTCGGCGAACTGGCCGGCGGCGGCGAACGAGTGATAGATGTCCGTCGTGAATTCGAGTGCCAGGGGCAGGCCGCGCCAGAGCAAACCGGCGCCGACCTCGTTGTCGCTGTCATCGGCCAGCGGAAATTCCAGGCGGGTGTAGGCGACATACCACTCGAACGCGCGCAGACTCCGAGTCAGTGCGACGGTTAGCTGCAGTTCGTCGTACGCCTGCCCGGGAGCGCGCCCGTACAGGATCCCGGCGGCGACTGGCTGCCAGTCGAATTCGGCGCTGGAAGACCACCACGCATCCCCGTCCAGGACATCCCTGCCCTCGGAGAAATAGCGGCTCTCCCAGCCCGCGTGGATGTGTGCCCTGGGCGTCGCGCCTTCCCGCTGAAACTCGAACGGCTGCGTCGCCTCCGGTTCATGCGCGCACACCCTGAGGGCGGCGCAGGCCAGTGCCACGGCGACGGGGGGCGCGCTGCGGCGGCATGGCGGGCGGCCCGGAACAACGCGGGTAAGCTGCGCTGCGGACAGAAAAAAGCCGAGCAGTGCCCGGCTTGTTTTCGTTGCGGTCGCGCCCCGCACGCCTATTCGGCAGCGGCTTCCTGCTGCGGACGGTCGACGAGTTCGACGTAGGCCATCGGTGCGCTGTCGCCCGGGCGGTAGCCCATCTTCAGGATGCGCAGATAGCCGCCGGGGCGATCCTTGTAGCGCGGCCCCAGCTCGTTGAACAGCTTGCTGACCACCTCGCGGTCGCGCAGACGGCTGAACGCGATACGGCGCTTGTGCACGGAATCGCTCTTCGCCATGGTGATGAACGGCTCGGCGACCCGGCGCAGCTCCTTGGCCTTGGGCAGGGTGGTCTTGATGGCCTCGTGACGCAGCAGGGACACGGCCATGTTCTGCAGCATGGCCTTGCGGTGGGAACTGTTGCGGCTGAGCTGCCGCCCGATGTTACGGTGACGCATGGTTCAGATCCTGTGAGTACTCAGCCGCTCGCGGCTTCGGTTTTCTTGCTGGCGAGCCTGGCCGGCGGCCAGTTCTCCAGACGCATGCCCAGTGACAGGCCCTTGGTGGCCAGCACGTCCTTGATTTCGGTCAGCGACTTCTTGCCCAGGTTCGGGGTTTTCAGCAGCTCCACCTCGGTGCGCTGGATCAGATCGCCAATGTAGTAGATGCTCTCCGCCTTCAGGCAGTTGGCGGAACGCACGGTCAGCTCCAGGTCGTCGACCGGGCGCAGCAGGATCGGATCGATATCCGCCTCCGGCGCGCTCGCGGCTTCCTGGGTGCTGGCCTGCAGGTCGACGAACGCGGACAGCTGATCCTGCAGGATGGTCGCGGCGTGACGGATGGCCTCTTCCGGGTCGACGGTGCCGTTGGTCTCGATATCGATGATCAGCTTGTCCAGGTCGGTGCGCTGCTCGACGCGGGCACGATCGACGTTGTAGGCGACCCGGCTCACCGGGCTGAACGAGGCATCCAGCTGCAGGCTGCCGATCGGGCGGCTCTCGCCTTCCTCTTCCTCGCGGCGCGTGGCCGGCTGATAGCCGCGCCCCTTGGCGAGCCGCAGGGTCATGTTCAGCTCGCCGGCCTTGGTAAGGTTGGCGATCACGAAATCCGGATTGATGATCTCGATGTCGTGGTCAAGCTTGATGTCACCCGCGGTGACGGGACCGGGGCCCTTCTTGCTGAGCGTCAGGGTCGCCTCGTCACGATTGTGCATGCGCAGGGCGACCTTCTTCAGGTTGAGCAGGATGTCGATCACGTCTTCCTGCACCCCCTCGATGGTGGAGTACTCGTGCAGCACACCCTCGATCTCCGCATTGACCACGGCGGTACCCGGCATGGAAGACAGCAGGATGCGGCGCAATGCGTTGCCGAGCGTATGCCCGAACCCGCGCTCCAGCGGCTCCAGCGTGACCCGGGCGTGGTTGTTGCTGATCGTCTGTACATCCACGATACGGGGTTTCAGGAATTCATTGACGTTACCCAGCATGTACAGGTCCCTCAAGTGTTACTTGGAATACAATTCAACGATCAGGTGCTCGTTGATGTCGGCCGGCAGTTCGCCACGCTCCGGACGTGCCTTGTACACGCCCTGCATCTTCTTGCTGTCCACGTCGATCCAGTCGGCGATACCGCGCTGCTGGGCCAGGTCGATGGCGGACTGGATGCGCAGCTGGTTGCGGCACTTCTCGTTCACGCTGATGACATCGTTCGGCTGTACCTGGTAGGACGGGATGTTCACCTTCGCGCCGTTCACGCTGATGGCGTTGTGGCGCACCAGCTGGCGTGACTCGCTGCGCGACGAGGAGAAGCCCATGCGATAGACCACGTTGTCGAGACGGCCTTCCAGCAGCTGCAGCAGGTTCTCGCCGGTCGAGCCCTTGGTGCCGGCGGCCTTCTTGTAGTAGTTGCGGAACTGGCGCTCGAGGATGCCGTAGATGCGGCGCACCTTCTGCTTCTCGCGCAGCTGACTGGCGTAGTCGGACAGACGCGCGCGGCGCTGGCCGTGCTGGCCGGGCGGGAACGGGCGGTTCTCGACGGCGCACTTGGCAGTGAAGCATTTCTCGCCTTTCAGGAACAGCTTGCCGCCTTCACGACGGCACTGGCGACACTTGGATCCGATGTACTTGGCCATGGCTCTCTATCCTTATCCTACACGCGGCGCTTCTTCGGTGGCCGGCAACCGTTATGCGGTATCGGCGTCACGTCGGTGATATTGGTGATCTGGAAGCCGCAGTTGTTCAGCGCACGCACGGCGGACTCGCGCCCCGGGCCCGGTCCCTTGACCTCGACCTCGAGGTTCTTCATGCCGTATTCCTTCACCTTCTCACCGGCCTTCTCGGCGGCGACCTGGGCCGCGAACGGCGTGCTCTTGCGCGAACCGCGGAAGCCGGAACCGCCGGAGGTCGCCCATGCCAGCGCATTGCCCTGGCGGTCGGTGATCATGATGATGGTGTTGTTGAACGAAGCGTGAATATGCGCGATGCCGTCGGCGACATCCTTCTTCACTTTCTTGCGTACCGGTGCCTTTGCCATACCTGGATTCCAGTCGTATCTGTTGAATGCGTTGTGGTGTTACTTGCGGATCGGACGCCGCGGTCCCTTGCGGGTACGGCCGTTGGTGCGCGTGCGCTGACCGTGTACCGGCAGACCACGGCGATGGCGAATGCCGCGGTAGCAGCCCAGATCCATGAGCCGCTTGATGTTCATGGACACAGTGCGGCGCAGGTCGCCCTCGACGGTGTAGCGGCCGACCTCGGTGCGGAGATTCTCCAGTTCCGCCTCGCTCAGGTCCTTGATCTTCATTTCCGGACGGACGCCGGTGGCCGCGCAGATCTTGTGCGCGGTTACCCGACCGATTCCGTAGATCCCGGTCAGCGCGATCACCGTATGCTTGTGATCCGCAATGTTGATTCCGGCTATACGAGCCATCTAGATCTTCTCCAACTGGATAGTTTTAGCGTGGCGCTAAAAAGCGCGTAAGAATAACCCTGAAACGTCCATAAATCAAATGCGAACGACCGCTCCCGGCACCCAGCACCGGCCGGCCATGCATCCGATTTTTACTTCAAAATCAAAATACTGCATACAATACCGCTCAGCCCTGACGCTGCTTGTGGCGGCCATCCTTGCAGATGACCCGGACCACGCCGTTGCGCCGTACGACCTTGCAGTTGCGGCAGATACGCTTCACCGAAGCACGCACTTTCATGTCTTTACACCCTTGTTGAGACTGCCACTAACGCAGCATGCCGGTTCCGCCGTGGCTCTTGAGGTTCGCCTTCTTCATCAACCCGCTGTACTGGTGCGAAACCAGGTGGGTCTGAACCTGCGCCATGAAATCCATGGTCACCACGACAATGATCAACAGCGACGTACCGCCGAAGTAGAACGGCACGTTCCAGTACAGAATCAGGAACTCCGGCATCAAACATACCAGCGTGATGTACACGGCACCGGCTGTGGTCAGTCGGGTCATCACGCGGTCGATGTACTGCGCGGTCTGCTCGCCGGGACGGATACCCGGGATGAACGCCCCCGACTTTTTCAGGTTGTCCGCGGTGTCCTTGGCATTGAACACCAGCGCGGTATAGAAGAAGCAGAAGAACACGATCGCCAGCGCGTACAGGATCACGTACAGCGGTTGACCCGGCGACAGGGTCGCGGCCACGTCACGCAGCCAGTCCATGCCCTCGTTCTGCCCGACCCAGCTGCCGATGGTCGCGGGAAACAGGATGATGCTGGAGGCGAAGATCGGCGGGATCACGCCGGCCATGTTGAGCTTGAGCGGCAGATGCGTGCTCTGCGCGGCATACACCTTGCGTCCCTGCTGGCGCTTCGCGTAATTGACGGTGATGCGGCGCTGGCCGCGCTCGACGAACACCACGAAGCCGGTCACCACCAGCGCCAGCGAGAACAGCAGCAGGATGGTCATGATGTTCATCTCGCCGGTACGCACCAGTTCCAGCGTGCTGCCGATGGCCGAGGGCAGACCGGCGACGATACCGGAGAAGATGATGATCGAGATGCCGTTGCCGACACCACGCTCGGTCACCTGTTCGCCGAGCCACATCAGGAACACGGTTCCGGTCACCAGCGTCACCACCGCGGTGAGCACGAAGGCCGGCCCGGGATTGAGCACCAGGTTGCTGCCGGCAACCTGCTGCGCCTGCAGCGCGCTGGAGATGCCGAAGGCCTGCATGGTGGCGAGCGCGACCGTGCCGTAGCGGGTGTACTGGGTGATCTTGCGCCGTCCGGCCTCGCCGCCTTCCTTCTTGAGCTGCTCCAGCGAGGGTATGGTCACGGTCAGCAGGTTCATGATGATGGAAGCCGAGATGTAGGGCATGACGCCGAGCGCAAACAGCGACAGGCGCTTGAGCGAGCCACCCGAGAACATGTTGAACATCTCCAGGATGGTGCCACGCTGCTGCTCGGCCAGGGCGGCGAGCACATGCGGATCGATACCCGGCAACGGAATGAAGGAACCGATGCGGAACACGATGATGGCGCCAATGACGAAAAAGAGCCGCGCTCGCAGCTCTTTCAGCTGCCCGAGACCTGCGGCAGCGCCGGAGATGGGGGACCCGATAGCCATTTAGTCCTCGATCCTGCCCCCGGCGGCCTCGATGGCGGCGCGCGCACCCTGCGTCACCTGGATACCCTTGAGCGTGACGGCACGGTCGAGCTGTCCCGAGGCGAACACCTTGACGCGGGTGATATTGCGCGACACCAGATTGGCTTGCTTCAGCGCATCCAGATCGATCACGTCGGCAGTGACGAGCGCCAGTTCGTGCAGGCGGATCTCGCCGGTCGTGCGCGACTTGGCTGTGGTAAAGCCGAACTTCGGCAGGCGCCGCTGCAGCGGCATCTGACCGCCCTCGAACCCGACCTTGTGGAAGCCGCCCGCACGTTCCTTCTGGCCCTTGTGACCGCGTCCGCAGGTCTTGCCCAGCCCGCAGCCGATGCCGCGACCGACGCGCTTGCGTGCCGTCCTGCTGCCGGGACCCGGTTTCAAAGTATTCAGTTTCATGTCCTACTCCTCGACCTTGAGCATGTACTGGATCTTGTTGATCATGCCACGCACTTCCGGCGTGTCTTCCAGCTCAACGGTGTGATGCATGCGGCGCAGACCCAGGCCACGCACGGTATCGCGGTGGCTGCGCAGGCGCCCGAAGGCGCTGCGGGTCTGCGTCACCCTGATTTTCTTGGTGGCAGCCATGTCTCTTTACTCCAGGATTTCCTTGACGGTCTTGCCGCGTTTGCTGGCAACCTCTTCCGGGGAACGCATCTGCTCAAGGCCGCGGATGGTGGCGCGCAGCACGTTGTTCGGATTGCTGGAGCCGATGCACTTGGCCAGGACGTTGTGCACCCCGACCACCTCGAACACGGCGCGCATGGCGCCACCGGCGATGATGCCGGTACCCTCGGAGGCAGGCTGCATGTAGACCTTGGCGGCGCCGTGACGCGCGGTCAGCGGATATTGCAGGGTGCCGTCCTTGATCGCGACGGTGATCATGTTCTTGCGCGCGGCTTCCATCGCTTTCTGGATCGCGGCCGGCACCTCGCGCGCCTTGCCGTAGCCATAGCCGACCCGGCCCTCGCCGTCGCCCACCACAGTCAGCGCGGTGAAACCGAACTGGCGGCCACCCTTGACCACCTTCGCGACGCGATTGACCGTGACCAGCTTCTCCAGCAGCCCGTCGCCCTGTACCTGTGTTTCTACCCTTGCCATAGTTCAGCCCTTGATCAGAATTCGAGGCCGCCTTCACGCGCGGCATCGGCCAGCGCCTTCACGCGGCCATGGTATTTGAAGCCGGAGCGATCGAACGCCACCCGGGTGATGCCGGCGGCCTTTGCCCGCGCAGCGATCGCCTTGCCGACGACGCTGGCGGCACTGGTGCCCCCGGTCTGCTGCAGGTCCTTGCGCACCTCCTTGTCGAGGGTCGATGCGCTGGCCACGACGCGGTCGCCGTCCGGCGTGATGATCTGTGCATAAATGTGCCGTGGCGTGCGATGGACGCACAGCCGGTTCGTGCCCAGCCGCTTGATCTGGGAACGGGAGCGCCGTGCGCGGCGCAAGCGAGTCTGCTTCTTGTCCATGACCTGTGCCTGTAATCTGTAAGACTATTTCTTCTTCGCTTCTTTGCGGACGACCACTTCGTCCGAGTAGCGAACACCCTTGCCCTTGTACGGCTCCGGCGGACGGTATGCCCGGATCTCCGCCGCGACCTGGCCTACCTTCTGCTTGTCACAGCCCTTGATCAGGATCTCGGTCTGGCTCGGCGTCTCCGCGGTAATGCCTTCAGGCAGCTCGTAGTCCACCGGGTGCGAAAAACCCAGCGTCAGGTTCAGGACCTTGCCCTTGGCCTGCGCGCGATAGCCGACACCCACCAGTTCGAGCTTGCGCTCGAAGCCGTCGCTGACGCCCCGGACCAGGTTGCTGAGCAGGGCGCGCGTGGTGCCGGCCAGGGCATTGGCCTGCTGCGACTCGTCGCGCGGACTGAACGTGAGCTCGGCATCCTCGCGCGACATTTCGACCAGGTCGTGGATGGTATGCGTCAGCGTACCCTTGGGGCCCTTGACGGTCACCTGTTGGCCGTTCGCGGTAATCTCCACCGCCTTGGGCAGCGGTACCGGCATTTTTGCAACTCTCGACATGTTCTTTACCTGCCTGGCTTAACTCACGATGCAGAGCACTTCGCCGCCCTGGCCCGCTGCACGGGCCTGGCGGTCGCTCATGACGCCCTTGGACGTCGACACGATCGCCACACCCAGGCCGTTCTGGATGCTCGGAATCTCGTTCTTGCTCTTGTACAGCCGCAGTCCCGGGCGGCTGGCGCGCCGGATATGCTCGATCACGGGCCTGCCGTTGTGGTACTTCAGCTCGATCGACAGCACGGACTTGCCGTCAGCCTGAGCGACAGCAAAGCCCTTGATATAGCCTTCGTCCTGCAACACCTGCGCAATGGCGCACTTCAAACGCGAGGACGGCATGCTCACCTGGACCTTGCTCGCTGCCTGCCCGTTACGGATGCGGGTCAAAAAATCTGCAATCGGATCTGTCATCATAATCGTTTACCAGCTTGCTTTGACCAGGCCGGGGACATCACCGCGCATGGCCGCCTCGCGCAGCTTGTTGCGGCAGAGCCCGAACTTGCGATAGTAGCCATGCGGACGGCCGGTCATCCGGCAACGGTTGCGCCCGCGCACCGGGCTGGCATCACGCGGCAGCTCCTGCAGCTTCATCTGTGCCTGATAGCGCTCGTCATAGGACGCCGTGGTGCTCTTGATAATCGCCTTCAGCTCCGCGCGCTTGGCGGCAAAACGCTTGACCGCACGTATGCGCTTGCTCTCGCGGGCGACCATTGAAGTCTTCGCCATGTCTCTACCTCAGTGCCTGAACGGGAAGTTGAAAGCCGCCAGCAGTGCACGCCCCTCTTCGTCCGTCTTTGCCGTTGTCGTGAATGTAATGTCCAAGCCGCGCAGGGCGTCGATCTTGTCGTAGTCGATCTCCGGGAAGATGATCTGTTCCTTCACGCCCATGTTGTAATTGCCGTTGCCGTCGAAGCCCTTGGGATTCATGCCGCGGAAGTCGCGGATACGCGGGATGGCGATATTGATCAGGCGATCGAGGAACTCGTACATGCGCTCGCGGCGCAGGGTCACCTTGCAGCCCACCGGCCAGCCCTCGCGCACCTTGAAACCGGCGACGGACTTGCGCGCCTTGGTGACAACCGGCTTCTGACCGGCGATCTTGGTCATGTCCTCGACGGCATGCTCCATGACCTTGCGGTCGGCCACGGCCTCGCCCACACCCATGTTCAGCGTGATCTTGACGATCCGCGGAATCGCCATCGGGTTGGTGTATCCGAACTGCTGCTTCAGCTCGGGAATCACGGAATCTGTATAAAACTGTTTAAGCCTGGCCATGTCTCTGTACCGTTGTATCAGACGTCCACCACTTCATTGGTGGACTTGAAAAACCGCACCTTGCGCCCGTCCTCCAGCGTCCTGAAGCCGACGCGGTCGCCCTTGCTCGTCTGCGGATTGAACAGCATGACATTGGAGCCATCGATCGGCATTTCCTTCTCGATGATGCCGCCCGGCATGCCGCGATTCGGATTCGGCCGGGTGTGGCGCTTGACCATGTTGACGTCCGCGACCACGACACTGCCGTCCTGCATCACGCGCAGCACGCTGCCGCGTTTGCCCTTGTCCTTGCCCGCGATGATGATGACTTCATCGCCTTTTCTGATCCTGTTCATGTCGGTTCCTACAGCACTTCCGGTGCCAGCGAAATGATTTTCATGAAGCGCTCGCTGCGCAGCTCGCGCGTCACCGGTCCGAAGATACGCGTACCGATCGGCTGCAGCTGGTTGTTGAGCAGCACTGCCGCGTTGCCATCGAAACGGATGAGCGAACCGTCCGGGCGGCGCACACCCTTGCGCGTCCGCACGACCACGGCATTGTAGACGTCGCCCTTCTTGACCTTGCCGCGCGGAATCGCCTCTTTCACACTGACCTTGATAATGTCGCCAATGCGCGCGTAGCGGCGGTGGGAACCGCCCAGCACCTTGATGCACATCAGCCGGCGCGCGCCGCTGTTGTCCGCCACATCAAGGATTGTCTGCATCTGTATCATGCTGATATTCCGTCTTGTCTAGTTATGCCAACCGGTTAACCCTACTCGCCGCGGCCGACGACCTCGACCAGCTTCCAGGATTTGGTCCTGGAATAGGGCCGGCATTCCTGGATCGTGACCAGGTCGCCTTCCCGGCAGGTGTTGTTCTCGTCGTGCACGTGCAGCTTGGTCGAGCGGCGGACGTACTTGCCGTACACGGGATGCTTGACCTTGCGCTCGATCAGGACGGTGACCGTCTTGTCCATCTTGTCGCTGATGACCCGGCCGGTTACCGTGCGGTTTGTCTGGTTTGTCTCGCTCATACTTGCTCGCCTGCTCTCGCTTTCTCGTTCAGCACGGTATAGACCCGGGCGATGTCCCGGCGCACCTTGGTGATCTGGTCCGGACGCGTCAGCTGGCCGATACCACGCTGCATGCTGAGATTGAATTTCTCGCGCAACAGATTCTCCAGCTCCAGCTTCAGCTCGGCTACGTTCTTGCTTCTCAGTTCCGCGGCATTCATCACATCACCGTCCGTGCTACAAAGGTGGTCTTGAAGGGCAGCTTCGCCGCCGCCAGTTTGAAGGCCTCGCGCGCGACGTCCTCGGTCACACCCTCGATCTCGTACAGCATGCGGCCCGGCTGGATCTGGGCGATCCAGTACTCGACGTTGCCCTTGCCCTTGCCCTGGCGCACCTCGATGGGCTTCTTGGTGATCGGCACGTCCGGAAACACGCGGATCCACAGCTTGCCGCCGCGTTTGACGAAACGCGTGATGGTACGGCGCGCGGCCTCGATCTGGCGCGAGGTCATGCGGCCTCGGTCGACGGCCTTCAGGCCGAACTCGCCGAAACTGACCTTGCTGCCGCGCTGCGCCAGACCACGGTTGCGGCCTTTCTGCTGCTTGCGAAATTTGGTTCTCTTGGGCTGTAACATGACTCTCGTTCTCCGCTATCAGGAAGCCGCCTTGCGCGCGCCTTCCGCCTCGGATTCCTCTTCCCTGCCGATGACCTCACCCTTGAAGATCCACACCTTCACGCCGATCTTGCCGTAGGTGGTATTGGCCTCGGCGGTACCGTAATCGATATCAGCTCGCAGGGTGTGCAGCGGCACCCGCCCCTCGCGATACCACTCGTCGCGGGCGATCTCGGCACCGTTCAGGCGGCCGCCCACCTTGATCTTGATGCCCTGGGCGCCGATGCGCATGGAGTTGCTGACCGCACGCTTCATGGCGCGCCGGAACATGATGCGGCGCTCCAGCTGCTGCGCGACGCTCTCGGCCACCAGCGTGGCATCGAGTTCCGGCTTGCGAATCTCCTCGATGTTGATGCTCACCGGCACACCCATCTTTTCCGACACTTCCTTGCGCAGGGTGTCGATGTCCTCGCCCTTCTTGCCGATCACGATACCGGGCCGCGCGGTGTGCACGGTGATCACGGCATTGTGCGCCGGGCGCGCGATCTGGATACGGCTGACCGAAGCGGCCGCCAGGCGCTGCCTGATGAAGTCACGGATCTTGAGATCCATGTTCAGGTAGTCGGCATAATTGCCGTTACCGGCATACCAGGTGGAGGTCCAGTCCTTGACGATGCCAAGCCGTATACCTGTCGGATGTACTTTCTGACCCATGCTGCTGTCTGCCTCTGCCAGTTAGTCCTGTAGGTCAGTCACCCACCGTGACGGTGATGTGGCTGCTGCGTTTCAGAATCCGGTTGCCGCGGCCCTTGGCGCGTGCGTGGAAGCGTTTCAAGGTCCGCGCCTCGTTGACGAAGATGGCCGCCACCTTGAGCTCGTCGATGTCAGCGCCCTCGTTGTGCTCCGCGTTCGCGATCGCCGATTCCAGCACTTTGCGCACGATGCCCGCTGCCTTCTTGTCGCTGAACAGCAGCAAGTTGAGCGCCTTCTCGACCGGCATGCCGCGCACCTGGTCCGCCACCAGGCGGGCCTTCTGCGGCGAGATGTGCACCTGTTTCAATGTCGCGCTGACCTGCATTCGTATGTCCTCTTACTTCGACTTCTTGTCGGCTGCGTGGCCGCGGAAGGTCCGCGTCAGGGCGAATTCACCGAGCTTGTGACCAACCATGTTTTCGTTGACCAGGACCGGCACGTGCTGGCGGCCGTTGTGAATGGCGATGGTGAGACCCACCATCTCCGGAATCACCATGGAACGGCGCGACCAGGTCTTGATCGGGCGCTTGTTGTTCTCAGCAACCGCCTTGTCCACCTTCTGCTGCAGGTGGTTGTCGATGAACGGACCTTTTCTGATTGAACGAGCCACTGTATAGAATCCTCAATGATTACTTCTTGTGCCGCCGACGGATGATCATGCTGTCGGTGCGCTTGTTGCTGCGCGTGCGGAAGCCCTTGGTCGGCACACCCCAGGGGCTGACCGGGTGACGGCCACCGGAGGTACGACCTTCACCGCCGCCGTGCGGATGATCGACCGGGTTCATCGCCACACCGCGCACCGTCGGGCGCTTGCCGCGCCAGCGCTTGGCACCGGCCTTGCCGAACGAACGCAGGCCATGCTCGACATTGCCGACCTCGCCGATGGTGGCGATGCAGTCGGACAGGACCTTGCGCATCTCGCCGGAACGCAGGCGCAGGGTCGCATGGTCGCCGCTGCGCGCCACCAGCTGGGCGCTGCTGCCGGCGCTGCGCGCCAGCTGGCCGCCCTTGCCGGGCTTCAGTTCGACATTGTGCACCACGGAACCGACCGGGATGTTGCGCATGGGCATGGCATTGCCGGCCTTGATCGGGGCGTCGCTGCCGTTGCGGATCTCGTCGCCGGCCTGCACGCCCTTGGGCGCCAGGATGTAGCGGCGCTCGCCGTCCGCGTACAGCAGCAGGGCGATGTGCGCCGAGCGGTTCGGATCATACTCGATCCGCTCGACCTTTGCCGGCACGCCCAGCTTGTCGCGCTTGAAGTCGATCACGCGATAGTGCTGCTTGTGCCCGCCACCCTGGTGACGGGTGGTGATCCGGCCGACATTGTTCCTGCCGCCGTTCTTACGCTTCACGTCGAGCAGCGCGGTGTGCGGCTTGCCCTTGTGCAGCTCGGGCGTGCGCACGCTGATCACGAAGCGGCGGCCCGGCGATGTTGGTTTGGCTTTAACGAGTGGCATTGTCCTGTTTCCTTCCGCGCGGCGCGTAGCTCCAGACTACGGTTACTCCGCTCCCATGAAATCTATGTCGTGGCCTTCGGCCAGCGTCACGTAAGCCTTTTTCCAGTCCGCACGGCGGCCGATGGTGGCGCCGTGACGCTTCACCTTGCCACGCATGTTGCTGATCCGCACGCTGTCGACCTTGACGTCGAACATCAGCTCTACAGCCTTGCGCACGTCCGGCTTGCTGGCGCCGGGCTGGACCTTGAACACGAACTGGCGATTGGCATCCGCCAGGCGCGTGCTTTTTTCCGAGACGATCGGCGCCAGCAGCACCTTCATCAGTTGTTCCCGGTTCATGCCAGGCGCTCCTCGAGTTGTTTCACTGCAGCGGTCGTCATCAGCACCTTGTCGAAACCGATCAGGCTGACGGGATCCGCGGCACTCACCTCGCACACTGCGACATGCGGCAGGTTGCGCGCGGCAAGGTAGAGGTTGTCGTCCGCCGCATCGGTGACAATCAGCACGTTGTCCAGCCCCATGCCTTTCAGCTTGCCGGCCAGTTCACGCGTCTTCGGCAGCTCCACGCCGAACGTCTCGATCGTCAGCAGGCGATCCTGGCGCAGCAGCTCGGACAGGATGGAGCGCATGGCGGCGCGGTACATCTTGCGGTTGATTTTCTGGGCATAGCTGCGCGGCACAGCGGCGAAGGTCTTGCCGCCACCGCGCCACAGCGGGCTGCGGATGGTGCCGGCACGCGCACGACCGGTGCCCTTCTGGCGCCACGGCTTGATACCGCCGCCGCGTACCAGCGCGCGGTTTTTCTGCTGGGCGTTACCCGAGCGCGCCGCCGCCATGCAGGCGGTGACGACCTGGTGCACCAGCGCTTCCTTGAAGTCCTGGCCGAAGACGGTATCGGAGACCTTGATCTTCGCCTTCGCACCCTGTAGCTGTAAATCCATCGTTCTGACTCCTAGCGTGCCTTGACCGCCGGCTTCACGATTACGTCACCGCCCCTGGCACCCGGCACGGAACCCTTGACCAGCAGCAGGTTGCGCTCGGCATCCACCCGCACGACCACGATATTCTGCGTACTGCGGCGGACGTTGCCGAGATGACCGCACATCCGCTTGCCCTTGACGACGCGTCCGGGCGTCTGGTTCTGACCGATGGAACCCGGCGCCCGGTGCGACAGCGAATTGCCGTGCGTCGCGTCCTGGGTGCTGAAGTGGTAGCGCTTGATCACGCCGGCGAAACCCTTGCCGATCGAGGTGCCGGTCACGTCGACCTTCTGCCCGGCCTCGAACAGACCCACGCCCAGCTCGCTGCCGACCTGCAGGTCCTCGCCTTCGCCGTCGGCCAGCCGGAATTCCCACAGGCCACGGCCGGCCTCGGTGCCGGCCTTCGCGAAATGCCCGGCCATTGGGCGGGACACGCGCGATGCCCTGCGCGAACCAGTGGTCACCTGCAGTGCGCGGTAACCGTCCGTCTCGGCGGTCTTCACCTGCGTCACGCGGTTCGGCTCGACGGCAATCACCGTCACCGGCACGGTCACGCCGTCTTCTCCGATGATGCGCGTCATGCCTGCCTTGCGTCCTACGATTCCTATACTCATTTCTTAAATCTCGCGTTCAACGGGGTCAGACCCCGATTTTTTCGTCACGCTTCAACCTGTCCTGTTACCGATAACAAATCGGGCTCTGACCCCTTTCGGGCGCTAATTCAGCTTGATCTGGACATCCACGCCGGCGGCGAGATCCAGCTTCATGAGCGCATCGACCGTCTTTTCCGTCGGATCGACGATATCCATCAGACGCTTGTGCGTCCGAATCTCGTACTGGTCGCGCGCATCCTTGTTGACGTGCGGCGAGATCAGCACGGTAAAACGCTCCTTGCGGGTCGGCAGCGGAATGGGGCCGCGTACCTGTGCACCGGTACGCTTGGCGGTCTCGACGATCTCCGCGGCCGACTGGTCGATCAGGCGATGATCGAAGGCCTTGAGGCGAATCCGGATTCTCTGGTTGCTCATGTTCAATGCTTCACGTTTAGCGGTTGTAGGAGCACCCGCGTCCGCAAACATACCGGACCGGCAACTCGCGCTCGCAGAGCGCTCCTACAGCCAGATTTAATTACTCGATAATCTTGGATACCACGCCGGCGCCGACGGTGCGGCCGCCCTCGCGTATCGCGAAGCGCAGACCCTCGTCCATCGCAATCGGCGCAATCAGCGACACCGTCATCTTCACGTTGTCACCCGGCATCACCATCTCCACGCCTTCCGGCAGATCCACCGCACCCGTCACGTCCGTCGTGCGGAAGTAAAACTGCGGACGGTAATTGCTGAAAAACGGCGTGTGACGACCACCCTCTTCCTTGCTCAGCACGTACACCTCACACTCAAACTTCGTGTGCGGCGTGATCGAACCCGGCTTCGCCAGCACCTGGCCACGTTCAACCTCCTCGCGCTTCGTGCCACGCAGCAACACACCCACGTTGTCGCCCGCCTGACCCTGGTCCAGCAGCTTGCGGAACATCTCCACACCCGTGCACGTCGTCTTCATCGTCGGGTTGATACCCACGATCTCGATCTCGTCGCCTACCTTCACAACCCCACGCTCGATTCGTCCCGTCACCACCGTGCCACGGCCCGAAATCGAAAACACATCCTCCACCGGCATCAAAAATCCACCGTCTATCGCACGCTCCGGCTCCGGTATGTAACGGTCCATCTCGTCTACCAGCTTGATGATCGACGGCACTCCAATCTCGCTCGTGTCACCCTCCAGCGCCTTCAGCGCCGACCCCACCACGATCGGCGTGTCGTCACCCGGAAAATCGTAACTGTCCAGCAACTCGCGGATCTCCATCTCCACCAGCTCCAGCAGCTCCGCATCGTCAACCATGTCCGCCTTGTTCATGTACACCAGAATGTACGGAACACCCACCTGACGACTCAGCAGAATGTGCTCGCGCGTCTGCGGCATCGGACCGTCCGCCGCACTCACCACCAAAATCGCACCGTCCATCTGCGCCGCACCCGTGATCATGTTCTTCACATAGTCAGCATGGCCCGGACAGTCAACGTGCGCATAGTGACGCTTCGTGCTCTCGTACTCCACGTGCGCCGTCGCAATCGTAATACCACGCGCACGCTCTTCCGGCGCATTGTCAATCTGGTCATAGGCCTTGAACGTGCCACCGTGCGTCTCCGCCATCACCTTCGTGATCGCCGCCGTCAGCGTCGTCTTACCGTGATCCACGTGACCAATCGTCCCCACATTCACGTGCGGCTTCGTTCGTTCAAACTTTTCCTTTGACACGACTGTAATCCTCTATGTTCGTCAGTTTCGATTAAAGATCAGGATGCCTTTTTGATGACGGCCTCGGCGACGTTGGCCGGGGCCTCGCTGTATTTCTTGAACTCCATGGAGTAGGTCGCGCGGCCCTGGGTCTGCGAACGCAGCGAGGTCGAGTAACCGAACATCTCGGCCAGCGGCACCTCGGCGCGCAGCAGCTTGACGCCGGCATTGTCCTCCATGCCGCCGATGATGCCGCGCCGGCGGTTCAGGTCACCCATGACGTCGCCCATGTATTCCTCCGGCGTTTCCACCTCGACCGCCATGATCGGCTCGAGCAGCACCGGCTTGGCCTTCTGTGCGCCTTCCTTGAAGCCCATGGAGCCAGCGATCTTGAACGCCATCTCGTTGGAGTCGACGTCGTGGTAGGAACCGTCGAACACGGTGACCTTGACGTCCACCACCGGGTAGCCACCGATGACGCCGTTCTGCATCTGCTCCTGAATGCCCTTGTCCACGGCGGGAATGTATTCCCTGGGCACCACGCCGCCGACGATCCCATTTACGAATTCGTAGCCGGCGCCCGGCTCCTGCGGTTCCAGCCGCAGCCAGACGTGGCCATACTGGCCGCGGCCGCCGGACTGGCGCACGAACTTGCCTTCCGCCTCGACCTTCGCACGGATGGTCTCGCGGTAGGCGACCTGCGGCGCGCCGACGTTGGCCTCGACCTTGAACTCGCGCTTCATGCGGTCGACGATGATCTCCAGGTGCAGCTCGCCCATACCGGAGATGATGGTCTGGCCGGACTCCTCGTCGGTATGCACGCGAAACGACGGGTCTTCCTGCGCCAGCTTCTGCAGTGCGATGCCCATCTTCTCCTGGTCGCTCTTGGTCTTCGGCTCGACCGCCACCGAGATCACCGGATCCGGGAACTCCATGCGCTCCAGCATCACCGCGTGATCCAGCGCGGACAGCGTCGTGCCGGTCACGATGTCCTTCAGGCCGACGCAGGCGGCGATGTCACCGGCGCGCACTTCCTTGATCTCCTCGCGCTGGTTGGCATGCATCTGCAGGATACGGCCGATGCGCTCCTTGTTGCCGCTGGTCGAGTTGCGCACGCTGTCGCCGGACTTCAGCACGCCCGAGTAGACGCGGATGAAGGTCAGCGTGCCGACGAACGGGTCGGTCGCGATCTTGAACGCCAGCGCGGAGAACGGCTCGGCGTCGTCGGCGTGACGCTCCACCGGCTGCTCGCTGTCCAGGTCGATGCCCTTGATGGCCGGCACCTCGGTCGGCGCCGGCAGGAAGTCCACCACGGCGTCCAGCATGGCCTGCACGCCCTTGTTCTTGAACGCGGAGCCGCACAGCATCGGTACGATCTCGAGGTCGATGGTGCGCCGGCGCAGGGCCTGGCGGATCTCCGCCTCGTTCAGGTCACCCTGCTCGAGGTACTTCTCCATCAGTTCCTCGCTGGCCTCGGCCGCGGCCTCGATCATCTTCTCACGCCATTCGCCAGCGCTAGCGCGCAGCTCGGCGGGGATGTCTTCATAGGAGAAGGAGACACCCATGTCCGCCTCGCTCCAGAGGATGGCCTTCATCTTGATCAGGTCGACGACACCGCGAAAACCGTCCTCGGCACCGATCGGGATCTGCACCGGCACCGGGTTGGCGCGCAGGCGCTCGCGCAGCTGGCGCTCGACCTTGAAGAAGTCGGCGCCGGCGCGGTCCATCTTGTTGACGAAGGCCAGGCGCGGCACGCCGTACTTGGTGGCCTGGCGCCAGACCGTCTCGGACTGCGGCTGCACGCCGCCGACCGCGCAGTACAGCATGCAGGCGCCGTCCAGCACACGCATGGAGCGCTCCACCTCGATGGTGAAGTCCACATGGCCGGGCGTGTCGATGATGTTGATGCGGTGCTGCGGATACTGCTGCCCCATGCCGGCCCAGAAGCAGGTCGTGGCCGCGGAAGTGATGGTGATCCCGCGTTCCTGCTCCTGCTCCATCCAGTCCATGGTGGCGGCGCCGTCGTGCACCTCGCCAATCTTGTGGCTCACGCCCGTATAGAACAGCACACGCTCGGTCGTCGTGGTCTTCCCGGCATCGATGTGCGCGGAAATACCGATGTTCCGGTAGCGCTCGATGGAAGTGTGCAGTTCTGGGCCACGGTCGTAATCCTGCTGAATATCTGCTGCGGCGCGGCTTACCAGCGGTAATGCGAAAACGCCTTGTTCGCATCCGCCATGCGGTGCGTGTCCTCGCGCTTCTTGACGGCGGCGCCGCGGTTCTCGGCCGCGTCCATCAGCTCGCCGGCCAGGCGCAGCGGCATGGACTTCTCGCTGCGCTTGCGTGCGGCGTCCAGCACCCAGCGCATGGCCAGGGTGGTACGGCGCACCGGACGCACCTCGACCGGTACCTGGTAGGTGGCGCCGCCGACACGGCGTGACTTCACCTCGACCATCGGGCGCACGTTGTCCAGCGCCTTGTCCAGCACTTCCACCGGGTTCTTGTTGCCTCTGCCGGCGATCTGGTCGAGCGCGCCGTAGATGATGCGCTCGGCGACCGCCTTCTTGCCGGACTGCATGACCATGTTGATGAACTTGGCCAGCATCAGGTTCCCGTACTTGGGATCCGGCAGGATTTCACGTGAACCAATAACTCTTCTTCTGGACATGGTGCGATCTCAAATCAGTGTTCGTTGCTCAATCCGGGGCATCAGGCCTTCGGGCGCTTGGCGCCGTACTTCGAACGGCCCTGGCGCCGGCTGGTGACGCCGGAGGTGTCGAGGCTGCCGCGCACGGTGTGGTAGCGCACACCCGGCAGGTCCTTGACACGGCCGCCGCGGATGAGCACGACCGAGTGCTCCTGCAGGTTGTGGCCTTCGCCACCAATATATGTAGTCACCTCGAAACCGTTGGTCAGGCGCACGCGCGCTACCTTGCGCAGCGCCGAGTTCGGCTTCTTCGGAGTCGTGGTGTAGACACGCGTGCAGACACCGCGCTTCTGGGGACAGGATTCCAGCGCGGGAACGGTACTCTTTTCCCGTTTCCGGGAACGCGGTTTGCGCACTAATTGATTGATTGTGGCCATTACTCAACAAAACCCCGAGATTCGAAACGAAATAATTCCGCAGGTGAAAACAAACGACAGGCCGGCTTGGGACCGGCCTGTCGAAAGGAGCGGAATTTTAGAATCAGGGCATAGCCCTGTCAAGGTCGATTTCTATTCGTCCGTGGAAGATTCGGCCTCGGACGAGGCGGTTACACCCTCTGCCTGCTCGTCGTCGGCCGCGTCCACGGCCGCCATTTCCTCGGAAATATCCAGGGGAATGACGTCGCGTTGACGGTGGCGCGACTCGTGGTAGGCCAGACCGGTACCCGCCGGGATCAGGCGCCCGACGATCACGTTCTCCTTCAGGCCGCGCAGGTTGTCGCAGCTGCCGCGGACCGAGGCCTCGGTGAGCACCCGGGTGGTCTCCTGGAAGGAGGCCGCCGAGATGAACGACTCGGTCGCCAGCGAGGCCTTGGTGATGCCCAGCAGCAGCGGGATCCACTCGGCCGTCTGTTTGCCGGTGCGCAGCAACTGCTCGCTCTCCTCCAGGATGCGGGATTTCTCCACCTGCTCGCCCTTGAGGAAGCGGCTGTCGTTGCCCTCGACGATCTCCACCTTGCGCAGCATCTGGCGCAGGATGACCTCGATATGCTTGTCGTTGATCTTCACGCCCTGCAGCCGGTAGACGTCCTGGATCTCCTTGACCAGATAGCTGGCCATGGTGGAGGTCCCGAGCAGGCGCAGGATGTCGTGCGCGCTGGGCTCGCCGTCGACCAGGGTCTCGCCCTTCTCGATGTGCTCGCCCTCGAACACCGTGACATGGCGCCACTTGGGGATCAGCTCCTCGTGGGCCTCGCCATCGGCGCCGGTGATGATCACGCGCTGCTTGCCCTTGGTGTCCTTGCCGAAGCCCACCGTGCCGGAGATCTCCGCCAGGATGGCGGGTTCCTTGGGCTTGCGGGCCTCGAACAGGTCGGCAACGCGCGGCAAACCACCGGTAATATCACGGGTTTTTGACGATTCCTGCGGGATGCGGGCGATGACGTCGCCCACGCTCACCTCGGCGCCGTCCTCCAGGCCGACGACCGCGCCGGAGGGCAGGAAGTACGCCGCATCCAGGTCGGTACCGGCGAGTTTGAGCGCCTTGCCCTTGGCGTCCACCAGCTTGACCATCGGCCGCAGATCCTTGGCGCCGCTGCCGCGGGACTTGGGATCGGTGATCACCAGGCTGGTCAGGCCGGTCACCTCGTCGGTGGATTCCTGCACGGTGACACCGTCGATGAAGTCCGAGAAGCGGGCCACGCCGGCCACCTCGGTGACGATCGGGTGGGTGTGCGGATCCCAGGTCGCGATCACGCTGCCGCCCGCGACGGAGTCGCCGTCGGCGACGCTGATCACGGAGCCGTAAGGCACCTTGTAGCGCTCACGCTCGCGGCCGAACTCGTCCACCAGGCCGATTTCGCCGGAACGGGACACCGCGACCAGGTTACCCTGCTTGTTGGTGACGGTCTTGATGTTGTGCAGGCGCACGGTGCCGCTGGACTTGACCTCCACGCTGTTGACGGTCGCGGCGCGGCTGGCGGCGCCACCGATGTGGAAGGTGCGCATGGTCAGCTGCGTGCCCGGCTCGCCGATGGACTGCGCCGCGATCACGCCGATGGCCTCGCCGGCATTGACCATGTGGCCGCGCGCCAGGTCGCGGCCGTAGCAGGCGGCACAGACGCCGTAGCGGTTGTCGCAGGTGATCGCGGAACGCACCTTCAGCTCGTCCACACCCAGCGCCTCGAGCCGGTCGACCCAGTCCTCGTCGAGCAGGGTGTTGCGCGGTGCGATCACCTCCTCGGTACCGGGACGCAGCACGTCCTCGGCGGTCAGGCGGCCGAGCACGCGTTCGCGCAGCGGCTCCACGACGTCGCCACCCTCGACCAGCGGCGTCATTACCAGGCCCTCGCCGGTGCCGCAGTCGTCGCCGATGATCACCAGATCCTGGGCCACGTCGACCAGGCGGCGGGTCAGGTAACCGGAGTTGGCGGTTTTCAGCGCCGTATCGGCCAGGCCCTTGCGCGCGCCGTGGGTGGAGATGAAGTACTGCAGCACGTCGAGACCCTCGCGGAAGTTCGCGGTGATCGGTGTCTCGATGATGGAACCGTCCGGCTTGGCCATCAGGCCGCGCATGCCGGCCAGCTGGCGGATCTGGGCGGCGGAGCCGCGCGCGCCGGAGTCGGCCATCATGTAGACGGAATTGAAGGAGGGCTGCTTGACCCTGTTGCCCTTGGCGTCAACCTTCTCCTCGGTACCGAGCACTTCCATCATCGCCTTGGCGACCTGCTCGTTGGTACGCGACCAGATGTCGACCACCTTGTTGTAGCGCTCGCCCATGGTGACCAGACCGGAGGTGTACTGGTTCTCGATCTCCAGCACCTCGTCCTCGGCATCGCTGAGGATCTTGGCCTTGACCGCGGGAATGGTCATGTCGTTGATACCGAACGATACCGCTGCCCGGGTGGCGTAGGAAAAACCCGTGTACATCAGCTGGTCGGCGAAGATCACGGTCTCCTTCAGACCGACGCGGCGATAGCAGGCGTTGATCAGGTTGGAGATCGCCTTCTTGGTCATGTCGCGGTTGACCAGGTCGAAGGTCAGTCCCCGGGGCAGGATCTCGGACATCAGCGCGCGGCCGACGGTGGTCTCCACCAGCCCCTTGGTCCGGTAGGCCTCGCCGTTCTCGTCGAGCTCGTAGCGCGGGATGCGCACCTTGACGCGCGCGTGCAGCGACGCCGCACCGCTCTGGTAGGCGCGGTGCACCTCGGCGACATCCGCGAACACCATGCCTTCACCCTTCGCATTGATCGATTCGCGCGTCAGGTAGTAGAGCCCCAGCACCACGTCCTGGGAGGGCACGATGATCGGTTCGCCGTTGGCCGGCGAGAGGATGTTGTTGGAAGACATCATCAGCGCGCGCGCCTCCAGCTGCGCCTCCAGCGACAGCGGTACGTGCACGGCCATCTGGTCGCCGTCGAAGTCGGCGTTGAATGCGGCGCACACCAGCGGGTGCAGCTGGATCGCCTTACCCTCGATCAGCACCGGCTCGAAGGCCTGGATGCCGAGGCGATGCAGGGTCGGTGCGCGGTTCAGCAGCACCGGATGTTCACGGATGACCTCTTCCAGGATATCCCAGACCTCCGGCCCCTCGCGCTCGACCAGCTTCTTGGCCGCCTTGATGGTGGTGGCCAGGCCGCGCAGCTGCAGCTTGCTGAAGATGAACGGCTTGAACAGCTCCAGCGCCATGCGCTTGGGCAGGCCGCACTGGTGCAGCTTGAGCGTCGGACCGACCACGATCACGGAACGTCCGGAGTAGTCGACGCGCTTGCCGAGCAGGTTCTGGCGGAAGCGTCCCTGCTTGCCCTTGATCATGTCGGCCAGCGACTTCAGCGGACGCTTGTTGGTGCCGGTGATGGCGCGGCCGCGGCGACCGTTGTCGAGCAGGGCGTCGACGGACTCCTGCAGCATGCGCTTCTCGTTGCGCACGATGATGTCCGGGGCGGAGAGTTCGAGCAGCCGCTTGAGGCGGTTGTTGCGGTTGATGACGCGACGGTACAGGTCGTTCAGGTCGGAGGTCGCGAAGCGGCCGCCATCGAGCGGCACCAGCGGGCGCAGCTCCGGCGGCAGCACCGGCAGCACCGTCATCACCATCCATTCCGGCCGGTTGCCGGAATCGAGGAACGACTCGATCAGCTTGAGGCGCTTGGTGATGCGCTTGAGCTTGGTCTCGGACTTGGTGGAACCGCCCTCCTCGCGCAGCTTCACCGCCTCGACCTGCAGGTCGATACCCTTGAGCAGCTCGTAGATCGCCTCGGCACCCATGCGCGCGTCGAACTCGTCGCCGTTCTCCTGGATGGCGTCGAGGTAAGCCTCGTCGGTCAGCAGCTGGCCGCGCTCGAGCGTGGTCATGCCGGGATCGATCACGGCGTAGGCCTCGAAATACAGCACGCGCTCGATATCACGCAGCGTCATGTCGAGCAGCAGGCCGATGCGCGAGGGCAGCGACTTCAGGAACCAGATGTGGGCGGCCGGGCTGGCCAGCTCGATGTGGCCCATCCGCTCGCGCCTGACCTTGGCGAGCGTGACCTCCACGCCGCACTTCTCGCACACCACGCCGCGGTGCTTGAGGCGCTTGTACTTGCCGCACAGGCATTCGTAGTCCTTGACCGGTCCGAAGATCTTGGCGCAGAACAGGCCGTCGCGCTCCGGCTTGAAGGTGCGGTAGTTGATCGTCTCCGGCTTCTTGACCTCGCCGTACGACCAGGAACGGATCATGTCGGGGGACGCCAGGCCGATGCGGATGGCGTCGAATTCTTCCGTATGACCCTGCGGTTTCAGTAGATTGAGTAAGTCTTTCATCGTCTCTCCTGCACGTGGAGTGTCGCGATACCGGCGAACCGGCTGCCGATCATCCTGTTGCCTGTTCCTATTCCTGCTCCAACTCCATGTTGAGTCCGAGCGAACGGATTTCCTTCACCAGCACGTTGAAGGACTCCGGCATGCCGGCATCCATCTGGTGGTTGCCGTCCACGATGTTCTTGTACATCTTGGTACGGCCATTCACGTCGTCGGACTTGACGGTGAGCATCTCCTGCAGGGTGTAAGCGGCGCCGTAGGCCTCCAGCGCCCACACCTCCATCTCACCGAAGCGCTGGCCGCCGAACTGCGCCTTGCCGCCGAGCGGCTGCTGCGTGACCAGGCTGTAGGGACCGGTGGAACGGGCATGCATCTTGTCATCGACCAGGTGGTTGAGCTTGAGCATATACATGTAGCCGACCGTGACCTCGCGGTCGAAAGCGTCGCCGGTACGGCCGTCGTAGAGCGTGGTCTGGCCGCTGACCGGCAGGTCCGCCAGCTCCAGCATGCGCTTGATCGCGGACTCCGGCGCACCGTCGAATACCGGCGTGGCCATCGGCACGCCCTTCACCAGGTTCCTTGCCAGATCGAGGATCTCGGCATCACCCAGTGAATTGAGGTCTTCCTTGCGGCCGCTGGAATTGTAGATCTTGTCGAGCAGTGCGCGGATGTCGGCGACCTTCTGCTGCGCCTCGAGCATCCTGCCGATCTTGATGCCGAGCCCCTTCGCGGCCCAGCCGAGGTGGGTCTCCAGCACCTGGCCGATGTTCATGCGCGAGGGCACGCCGAGCGGGTTCAGCACGATGTCGATCGCCGTGCCGTCCGCAGTGAACGGCATGTCCTCGACCGGCTGGATCATCGAGATCACGCCCTTGTTGCCGTGGCGTCCGGCCATCTTGTCGCCCGGCTGGATCCGGCGCTTTACGGCCAGGTAGACCTTCACCATCTTCAGCACGCCCGGCGCCAGATCGTCACCGGTGGTGAGCTTGCCGCGCTTGTCTTCCAGACGCTGCTCGAATTCCTTGCGCAGCTGCTTGAGGTGTTCGGCGGCCTTCTCCAGGTCGGCGTTGGCCTCCTCGTTGCGCAGGCGCACCTCGAACCACTTGTCGCGGTCGATTTCGTTCAGGTAATCCTTGGTGATCTTGCTGCCGGCGGCGAGTTTCTTCGGACCGCCCTCGGCCACCTTGCCGGAAAGCAGGGTGCCGACGCGCTCGTAGATATCGTCTTCCATGATGCGCAGCTGGTCGTTCAGGTCCTTGCGGATTGCAGCCATCTGCTCATCCTGGATCTGCAGTGCGCGGGCATCCTTTTCCACGCCGTCGCGGGTGAACACCTGCACGTCGATGACGGTGCCGTCCATGCCGCTCGGCACGCGCAGCGAGGTATCCTTCACGTCGGAGGCCTTTTCGCCGAAGATGGCACGCAGCAGTTTCTCTTCCGGCGTCAGCTGGGTCTCGCCCTTGGGGGTGACCTTGCCGACCAGGATGTCGCCCGGCTTGACCTCGGCACCGATGTAGACGATACCGGACTCGTCCAGCTTGGCGAGCGCGCTCTCGCCCACGTTGGGGATGTCGCCGGTGATCTCCTCGGCACCCAGCTTGGTGTCGCGGGCCACCGAGGTCAGTTCCTCGATGTGGATGGTGGTGAAGCGGTCCTCCTCCACCACGCGCTCGGAGATGAGGATGGAGTCCTCGAAGTTGTAACCGTTCCAGGGCATGAACGCGACCAGCGGGTTCTGGCCCAGCGCCAGCTTCGCCGAGATCGGTGCCTCGGTCCGTCGGCCAGCACGTCGCCGCGCGCAATCGCGTCGCCCGGACGCACCAGCGGCTGGTTGATGCAGGTGTTCTGATTGGAGCGCGTGTACTTGGTCAGGTTGTAAATGTCCACGCCCGGTACGCCGGCGACGGTTTCAGCATCGTTGACCTTGACCACGATGCGGGCCGCGTCGACGGAGTCGACCACGCCGCCACGGCGCGCGACCACGGTCACGCCGGAGTCGATGGCCACGGTACGCTCGATGCCGGTACCGACCAGCGGTTTCTCGGTGATCAGCGTCGGCACCGCCTGGCGCTGCATGTTGGAGCCCATCAACGCGCGGTTGGCGTCGTCGTGCTCCAGGAACGGAATCAGTGCCGCCGCCACCGAGACGATCTGCTTCGGCGAGATGTCGATGTAATCGACCTTGTCCGGCGTCGAGGTCGTGAACTCGTTCTTGTGCCGGCAGGTCACCAGATCCTCGGTCAGCATGCCCTTGGCGTCGATGTTGGCGTTGGCCTGGGCGATGACGTACTGACCCTCCTCGATCGCCGACAGGTAGACGATGTCGTCGGTGACGCGGCCGTTGTCCACCTTGCGGTACGGTGTCTCCAGGAAACCGTACTCGTTGGTCCGCGAATAAACGGCGAGCGAGTTGATCAGGCCGATGTTCGGACCTTCCGGAGTCTCGATCGGGCAGACGCGGCCGTAGTGGGTCGGGTGCACGTCGCGCACCTCGAAGCCGGCACGCTCGCGCGTCAGACCGCCCGGGCCCAGCGCCGAGACGCGGCGCTTGTGGGTAACCTCGGACAGCGGGTTGTTCTGATCCATGAACTGAGACAGCTGGCTGGAGCCGAAGAATTCCTTGACGGCCGCGGCCACCGGCTTGGCGTTGATCAGTTCCTGCGGCATCAGGCTCTCGGATTCCGCCAGGCTCAGGCGTTCCTTGACGGCGCGCTCCACCCGCACCAGGCCGATGCGGAACACGTTCTCCGCCATTTCGCCCACGCAGCGGATACGGCGGTTGCCGAGATGATCGATGTCATCGACGTAGCCGTTGCCGTTGCGGATGTCCACCAGTGTGCGCAGCACGTGCAGGATGTCGGAGCCGTAGGCCGCGACCGCCTGTTTCAGCCCGCTCCAGGTCACGCTATCGCCCGTGTTGCCGGCGGCGCGCACCAGCTGCACAATGTTGGAGTCGATGGTCGCGAGCGACACTTCATGCGCATCGTTCTTCGGCTTGATCCTGGCCTCCAGATCGTTGATCAGGTACAGGTCGTCGATCAGGATGCCGGGGCCGGCCACCTCATCGCGTCCGATGCGGCGGTTGAACTTCATGCGGCCGACCGCGGAGAGGTCATAGCGCTCGCTGGTGAAGAACAGGTTGCGGAACAGGTTCTGCGCGGCGTCCTTGGTCGGCGGCTCGCCCGGGCGCATCATGCGGTAGATCTCGACCATCGCGTCCAGTTCGCTGGTGGTCGGATCGATGCGCAGCGTGCTGGAGATGTAGGACCCGCGGTCGAGATCGTTGACGTACAGGGTGCTGAGATCCTTGACCCCGGAGTCGATCAGCTTGGCCAGCAGCTCCTTGCCGATCTCGTCGTTGGCGTTGGCGATGATCTCGCCGGTCTCCTCGTCGACGATATTGCGCGCGATGATCTTGCCGAGCAGGTATTCCTGCGGCACGACCAGCGACTTGACACCGGCCTTGTCGAGCTCGCGGATATGGCGCGCGGTCACACGCCGCCCTTCCTCGACGATGACCTTGCCCTTCACCTTGATCTCGAAACTGGCCACCTCGCCGCGCAGGCGCTCGGCCACCAGGTCGAGGCGGATCTCGTTCTTGCTGAAATGGAAGGTGTTGGTCTCGAAGAACAGCTCCAGGATCTTCTCGTTGTCGTAGCCCAGCGCGCGCAGCAGGATGGTCGCCGGCAGCTTGCGGCGGCGGTCGATGCGCACGAACACGCAGTCCTTCGGGTCGAACTCCATATCCAGCCAGGAACCGCGGTAGGGAATCACGCGCGCCGAGAACAGCAGCTTGCCGGAGGAATGGGTCTTGCCCTTGTCGTGGTCGAAGAACACTCCCGGCGAGCGGTGCAGCTGGGATACGATGACGCGTTCGGTGCCGTTGATCACGAACGTGCCGTTTTCGGTCATCAGCGGCAGCTCGCCCATGTAGACTTCCTGCTCCTTGATGTCCTTGATCTTGCGCGCATCGGCAGGGGAATCCTTGTCGTAGATGACCAGGCGCACCAGCGCGCGCAACGGGGCTGCGTAGGTCAGGCCGCGCATCTGGCATTCCTTCACGTCGAAGGCGGGTTCGCCCAGGCGGTAGTTGACATAGTCCAGCGCGGCATTGCCGGAATAGCTGACGATAGGGAAAACCGAGGTGAATGCGGCATGCAGACCCTTGTCATCGCGCGCCTCAGGAGCCTTGTCGGCCTGCAGGAAGTCGCGATAGGACTCGATCTGGGTCGCCAGCAGGTACGGCACTTCCAGAATGCTGTGGCGCTCGCCAAAGTCCTTGCGTATGCGTTTCTTCTCGGTGTAGCTGTAAGCCATCGGTTTTCCTCTCCAGTAAAGATGAAGAAAGCTTCGGTCAGCGCCGCGACCCGCCGGGGCGGCACGGACAGGCGGCGCGCGCTGCAGGCGCCGCCCTTTCTTGTACGACAAGCAGGAACAGGCCGGACGCATGAACTGCGTCCAGCCCGCCCTGGGATACCGGGTTTGCTGTAATCACAAACGGATTACGTGCAACCCGTTTGTTGAGCTCTACGGTAGCGCCGGCTTCCTCGAGCTGTTTCTTGATGTCGGCTGCGGCATCCTTGGTGGCGGCCTCCTTGACGGTCGACGGTACGCCTTCCACCATGTCCTTGGCCTCCTTCAGGCCCAGGCCGGTGATCGCGCGGACGGCCTTGATGACGCCGACCTTGTTCTCGCCGAAGCTGGTCATGACGACATCGAACTCGTCCTTCTCTTCCGCGGCGGCAGCCTCACCACCGGCAGCCGGCGCGGCAACGGCGACGGCGGCGGCAGCGGACACGCCGAACTTCTCTTCCATGGCGGAAATCAGACTGACGACGTCCATCACCGACATGTTTGCGATTGTTTCCAGAATCTCTTCTTGTGAAACGGCCATTTCGAATACTCCTGTCTCTAAACTGTGAAATAAATGTGTCTATGCTGCCTGCTTGGCATCGCGGATCGCGGCCACGGTACGCACCAGCTTGCCGGGCACCTCGTTGAGGGTCCGTGCCAGCTTGGCGATCGGGGCCTGCATCACCGACATCAGCATGCCGAGCGCCTGATCGCGGGTCGGCAACGTGGCCAACCGGTCGATCTGGGACGGCTCCAGCAGTTCGCCGCCGACCGACAGCATGGTGACCTTGAACTTGTCGTTTGCCTTGGCAAACTCCTTGGTCACGCGCGCGGCCGCACCCGGATCCTCCTGCGAAAACGCCAGGATCAACGGACCGGTCAGCCGCTCGCTCATGCATGCGAAGTCGGTACCTTCCAGGGCACGACGCGCCAGCGTGTTCTTCACGACGCGCAAATAGACATTGTCCGCGCGCGCCTTGATACGCAGGTTGGTCAGTTGCTCGACCGTCAGGCCGCTGTATTCGGCGGCGACGGCCGAGAATGCCCCTTTGGCAACCTCGGCTACTTCAGCAACAACAGCCTTTTTCTCTTCAAGAGTTAACGCCATTGTGTCTACCTCTTCAGGAACTGGCACCCGGCCTGGCCGCGTGTTGCGTTCCCGTTTATTTACTCCACGCCGGCACTGCTGCGCGGCGCACCTTGCGGTGACTTGAAGACAGGCCGTTTCCGGCAGGTCCCAGGCAACTGCGCGACCGATTGCGGTCATGCCTGTTCCCATTGCAGCGATCACTACCGGCCAGGCGCCGGTTGCGACACTCGCACCTCTCTGTGCACCGGTCGCTATCGGCTCCTGCCTCCCGCGACACTCGCACGTCCCTGTGCATCGATACTGTCTTGCGCTCACCCTCTGCGCAGGCCTTCCGCCAGCGGCGGATGATTAAACACGGTTCGCACCGCGTACCTGCGGTCTTTGACGGCTGCCGGATATACCGGAAAGCGCCAAATCCTTTCCCGGTCCTGATCAGGACCGGCCGGAGCACGGGAGCAGCTCCCGCTCCGGCGCTCTCCCCGGGGGGAGAGACGGCTATGACAACAACCTCACGCGAGGGTCGTCTGGTCGACCTGGAGCCCAGGCCCCATGGTCGTCGAGACGGACACCTTCTTCATGTACACGCCTTTGGCGGTGGACGGCTTGACCTTGTTCAAATCCGCCAGCAACGCACCCAGATTCTCCTTCAGCGCACCGATCTCGAAATCGACGCGGCCGATCGGACAGTGAATGATGCCCGCCTTGTCGGCCCGGTAACGCACCTGGCCGGCCTTGGCATTCTTCACGGCGGTGACCACGTCCGGGGTCACTGTGCCGACCTTGGGATTCGGCATCAGGCCGCGCGGACCGAGGATCTGCCCCAACGCACCGACCACGCGCATCGCGTCCGGCGAGGCGATGACGACGTCGAATTCCATGAAACCCTGCTTGACCTTGTCCGCCAGGTCATCGAAGCCGACGATGTCGGCACCGGCGGCCTTCGCGGCCTCCGCGTTGGCACCCTGGGTGAACACGGCCACGCGCACGCTCTTGCCGGTGCCGTGCGGCAGCACGGTGGCGCCACGCACAGCCTGATCCGACTTGCGCGGATCGATGCCGAGGTTGACGCTGACATCGACCGATTCCTTGAATTTCACGCTGGAGAGCTGCTTCAGCAGACCCAGCGCCTCGTCGATCGGATACGCCCTGTTGCGCTCGACCTTCTCCCGGATCGCCTTCGCCCGTTTCGTCAGTTTGGCCATGATCGTCTACTCCTTCACATCAAGGCCCATGCTGCGGGCGCTTCCGGCAATGATACGTACGGCCGCTTCCATATCCGCGGCATTCAGATCGGGCATCTTGGTCGCTGCGATTTCCTCCAGCTGGGCCCGCGTCACGGTGCCGACCTTGACGGTGTTGGGTGTCGCGGAACCGCTCTGGATGCCGACCGCCTTCTTCAACAGCACGGAAGCCGGCGGCGTCTTGAGGATGAAGGAAAAGCTGCGATCGCTGTACACGGTGATGACAACGGGTATCGGCAAGCCCTTTTCCAGATTCTGGGTCTGCGCATTGAACGCCTTGCAGAACTCCATGATGTTGACGCCGTGCTGACCCAGCGCCGGACCGACCGGCGGGCTCGGGTTGGCGGAACCGGCCGCCACCTGCAGCTTGATGTAAGCCTCGATTTTCTTGGCCATGATGACTCCTGTGGGTACAAGCGCCTTGCGGCTCCCCTGTGTTAGTTACGCGAAAGGACGCCCTGTCCTTTTGCTTTTCGCTCCGGCGCGGTACACGCCCGCGCCGGGCTCCGTCTCGCGACGCCGGTGCATCCATGCACCGGATTCCTCATTCAGGTAAAAATAGGGGGGCTGACCCCGCTAAATTTTACGCCTTCTCCACCTGGCTGAACTCGAGCTCGACCGGTGTCGAGCGGCCGAAGATCAGGACCGACACCCGCAGCCGGCTCTTTTCGTAGTTGACCTCTTCCACCACGCCGTTGAAGTCGTTGAACGGGCCGTCGGTGACGCGCACCACTTCGCCGACCTCGAACAGCACCTTCGGCCGCGGCTTCTCGGCGCCTTCCTGCACACGCTGCAGGATGGCATCGGCCTCGCGCTGGGTGATCGGCGCGGGACGGTCGCTGGTGCCGCCGATGAAACCGAGCACCTTGGGGGCATCCTTGACCAGGTGCCAGGTATCCTCGTTCATGTCCATCTGGACCAGCACGTAGCCCGGGAAGAACTTGCGCTCGCTCTTGCGCTTGGCGCCCTCGCGCATCTCGACGACTTCCTCGGTCGGCACCAGGATGTCGCCGAAGGAATCCTGCATGTGCGCGCGCGCGATGCGCTCTTCCAGCGCCCGTTTGACCTGGTTCTCGAAACCCGAATAGGCCTGTACGACATACCACTGTAATGACATCGTCAGCCTCCCTGCCCGGTCAACAGCCTGATCGCCCAGAGCAGGACCATGTCCATCAGCCACAGGGCAACACCGACCAGCAGTACGATAAACAGTACGGCCAGCGTGGTTTGCACGGTCTCCGCTCGCGTCGGCCATACCACGCGCCGCACCTCCGACTGCGCGCCGGACACGAAACCGAGCACGCCGCGGCCGAAACTGGACTGCGCGGCGATGAAGGCGGCCACACCCGCCACCGCCAGCAGGCCGAGCACGCGCACCACCAGCAACTGGTCCTCGAAGTAATAGAAGGCCACGATAGCACCGGCCAGCAGTAGCACGGCCAGCACCAGCTTGAGGCCGTCGAACCGGCTGCCTTCTGTTTCAACCTTAGCGTTCATATGTGAATCAAGCCGTGTTCGTGAGATCGCCTTTGCGTCCGTCCAACTCAGACGGCTGCAGACCCGCCAGGTTCAATGGCAGGCCAGGAGGGAATCGAACCCCCAACCTGCGGTTTTGGAGACCGCCGCTCTGCCAATTGAGCTACTGGCCTAACTCGTTACTCGATAATCTTGGATACCACGCCGGCGCCGACGGTGCGGCCGCCCTCGCGTATCGCGAAGCGCAGACCCTCGTCCATCGCAATCGGCGCAATCAGCGACACCGTCATCTTCACGTTGTCACCCGGCATCACCATCTCCACGCCTTCCGGCAGATCCACCGCACCCGTTACGTCCGTCGTGCGGAAGTAAAACTGCGGACGGTAATTGCTGAAAAACGGCGTGTGACGACCACCCTCTTCCTTGCTCAGCACGTACACCTCACACTCAAACTTCGTGTGCGGCGTGATCGAACCCGGCTTCGCCAGCACCTGACCACGCTCAACCTCCTCGCGCTTCGTGCCACGCAGCAACACACCCACGTTGTCGCCCGCCTGACCCTGGTCCAGCAGCTTGCGGAACATCTCCACACCCGTGCACGTCGTCTTCATCGTCGGGTTGATACCCACGATCTCGATCTCGTCGCCGACCTTCACAACTCCACGCTCGATTCGTCCCGTCACCACCGTGCCACGGCCCGAAATCGAAAACACATCCTCCACCGGCATCAAAAATCCACCGTCTATCGCACGCTCCGGCTCCGGTATGTAACGGTCCATCTCGTTCACCAGCTTGATGATCGACGGCACTCCAATCTCGCTCGTGTCACCCTCCAGCGCCTTCAGCGCCGACCCCACCACGATCGGCGTGTCGTCACCCGGAAAATCGTAACTGTCCAGCAACTCGCGGATCTCCATCTCCACCAGCTCCAGCAGCTCCGCATCGTCAACCATGTCCGCCTTGTTCATGTACACCAGAATGTACGGAACACCCACCTGACGACTCAGCAGAATGTGCTCGCGCGTCTCAGGCATCGGACCGTCCGCCGCACTCACCACCAAAATCGCACCGTCCATCTGCGCCGCACCCGTGATCATGTTCTTCACATAGTCAGCATGGCCCGGACAGTCAACGTGCGCATAGTGACGCTTCGTGCTCAGCTCCACGTGCGCCGTCGCAATCGTAATACCACGCGCACGCTCTTCCGGCGCATTGTCAATCTGGTCATAGGCCTTGAACGTGCCACCGTGCGTCTCCGCCATCACCTTCGTGATCGCCGCCGTCAGCGTCGTCTTACCGTGATCCACGTGACCAATCGTCCCCACATTCACGTGCGGCTTCGTTCGTTCAAACTTTCCTTTGACATCGCGCCTGACTCCCCTTACGGTGTGTGCCTGTTACCTTATATATAAGCAACCCAATCCAGCCTGCCTGATCTGGAGCCCATAACCGGATTTGAACCGGTGACCTCTTCCTTACCAAGGAAGTGCTCTACCGACTGAGCTATATGGGCTAAAACCATTGGGGTCGGACCCCAGCATCACTTTCCTGCTATCCGCCAAGTCCGGTGGCCGTCCCGTACGGTTGCTGGAGCGGGTGATGGGAATCGAACCCACACCATCAGCTTGGAAGGCTGAGGTTCTACCATTGAACTACACCCGCCTGTCACAAAATACCGACGCCAGTCGTGGCGGCCTGACCCCTGCCATCCGCATTCACCCGGCCCCTTCCTGACCGCCTGAGCGCGACAGGAAGTGCCCGCTGCCGTGCCGGTGCGGGCTGATTCCGGCCCCGGATCTTACCCGGGACCCCGATGTCCGCATCCTCCGGCACCCGCGCCCTGCGCGGGCGGCGGCGTTCGAAATCGCTCCCGGCGATTTCGCGAACCTCCGGTTCCGCATCCTCCCCGCTGTCCGGATGGAGGAGGAAAATCCGACATTTGGTGGAGGGGGGAGGATTTGAACCTCCGAAGGCTGAGCCGTCAGATTTACAGTCTGATCCCTTTGACCGCTCGGGAACCCCTCCAAAAATGCAAGCCCGCTATTCTCTTGCAGGCTCACCCGACTGTCAACACTCATCCCACGATTGAAGCGCGACATTCGCCCACGCCAGTATCAGGGCAGCGCCGGACAACTGTCACAGGGATGTCTGCCAATGCAAGGAAGCTCGGCGCATACCCTCATTCGCGCAGGACGTGCCGCCAGCGCCGCAGCTATGCTAAAGTTCGCATACAAATAGAGGGGGTTTTCGATGGACCGAAGGCTGTATTACCTCATACCCGACCGGCGGCAGGCCATAGCCGTCGTCGACGACCTGGTGCAGCATGGCATCGGCATCGACCGGATCAATGCCGTCGCCGACCGACACACCCGCATGGACGGATTGCCCGGCGCCCCCGCCAGGGAAGCGCGCAGGCCCGGCACGCTGCAAAAAGCCCTCTGGAATGCGAATACCGTCTGTTTCGCCATCGCCCTGGTCGCGACGGTGCTGGCACCGGCCTTCGTCGGCCTGAGCTGGTGGCTGCTGCTGCCCATCGTCACCATGGTGGTCAATTTTCTGACAGGCCTGTACCTGAACAGCATCGCCCACAAGGAGCTCAGCGAGTTCCGCGATGTCGTGGCTCACGGCGAGATCCTGCTGGTGGTCGATATCCCGGAACAGCGGGTTGCCGAGATCGAGCAGGATATCCGGCAACACCATCCCCGAGCCACGAGCAACCTGCGCCCCGGCTGGGACACCCAGACGGCCAGCCTCTGAGTTCTTAGCAGTCGGTTATATCAGCAGCTGAAACGGCCGCGCCGGCTTTGCTCACCCACCAGCTGATTGAACGCCTCGGCGCTGACATGCACCAGCTGCTCGTGATCACCCGCCTCGAAATAGATCTCGGGCTGTTCCGCGAGCGCGTCATCCACCAGGGTTTCTAGCCCGTAGGCCGGCCCCAGCGCGGGCAGCGCGCCGATTTCGCAATCCTGGAACAGCCGGCCCAGCTCGTATTCCGTGGCAAGCCCCAGATTGCGGTTCATCTGGCGATGCAGCTCGCCGAGATCGATGTGGCGATTGGCCGGCAGCACCACCATCAGGTAGCCCAGGTCATCCTCCACGATTACGGACTTGGCGAGACGGCCGCCGGGGATATGCGCTGCCTGCGCGCTCTCCCCGCTGCTGCGGGTATGCGGATGCGACAGGATGTCATACTCGACGCCCTGCTCGGCGAGGTAATCCGCTATCGTCGTTGCGATTGCCATGTCAGGACCCTCCGCAAACGGTTCACCCCGAGTATAGATCACTGTCCGCCAGTCTGGCCGCGACCATCGGATCGCACATTACCCGACCAAAAGCAGTTGATTTGACGCACCCACCCAGCGTCACAACCCGGCGCGCAGCGCTGCGAGCCGGCACATCCATTCGGTCAGATCGTCCAGTGTGTATGCCGCATTCGCGGGACTGGTGTTCGGCGTCACGAACACCCGGCACGCGCCAAGCGTGAACGCTTGCAGCCCCCAGTCGATGCGCTCGCGCCGGTCTTCGGCATAGCGCAGGTAATTGCCGAACGCCAGCTTGCCATGAAACCAGGCGATGCGCGGCTGATACGCAATCAGCTTGGCGCGCAGCACTGGCGCCCAGGTCCTGTAATCGGCCGCACGCAGCTCGCCGCCCCCGGCGGTCGGCCGTTTCACGACATCGGTGAAGCCGATCCCGTCGCGTGTAGCGACGATCCGCATGGCGTCGATACCCGGCTCGACCGGCGCCGCGAGCAGCCCGCTCGCGTTCAGGGCACGCCAGAAGCGGTTGCGCGGATTGGCGAAATAGAAGCCCGCGCGCACGGACGGGAGCGAGGGATTCAGGCCGATGGAGACGATGTCGAGGCCGGCGCGGAGGTAGTCGGGGAGCGTTTTCATCGGGGAAGAGGTGTCAGCGCACATTTATCAGTAATATTCACGGAAAATCTGCTCTGACACCATGCTTCCCCGGGCCCGCTAGCTTGAACATCGCAACCGACTTCCCCAAGGAAACGCGACGGCTCCGGCTGATCCTGGCACTCACCCTGCTCGCACTTGGGGCGGGCCTGGTCGCGCCGATCATCACGTTGAAGAAATTCATGCTCGTCGAAAATACCTTTTCCGTGCTGGGCGGCGTGGTGGAGTTGCTGCAGGCAGGCCAGGTGTTCCTGTTCATCATCATCACCGGCTTCAGCATAGCGCTTCCGCTGCTCAAGATCCTGATGCTGGGCAAGCTGCTCAGCCCGCATGCGCAGGACCCCGAAAAACTGGACAAGTATCTGCACTGGATGCATGTCTATGGAAAATGGTCGATGCTGGACGTTTTTGTTGTGGCGGTGCTGGTGGTCGCGGTAAAGTTGGGCGCCATCGCCAGCGTTGAAATGCGGTTCGGCCTGTACCTGTTCGCGGCCGCGGTACTGCTGACCATGTATGTCACCGCGCGGGTTGTGCACCTAACAAACGCATCCGGCGACCAGGCACACTGACCGCATGAGCCCGGTCGCAGATCACTGCAAAGTATCCCCATGACCAACCACATCGAAATCCACTACTGCACCCAATGCCGCTGGCTGTTGCGCTCGGCGTGGATGGCGCAGGAACTGCTCACGACCTTCGACGGGGAAATTGCGGCCTTGACGCTGCAACCGGGTACGGGCGGGGTGTTCGAGGTGCACGCCAACGGCCGGCTGGTCTGGTCGCGGAAGGCGGAAGGACGCTTCCCGGAGATCACCGAACTGAAGCAGCGGGTACGGGATGTGATCGCGCCGGAGCGGGACCTCGGGCATGCGGACCGCAAACACCAGCGGTCTGATTGAGGAGGAGGATCCGGGTATGAGCAAGTCGCTGAAAGCCGCGCTGTTGTCGGCCTTCGTGTTTCCGGGCCTCGGACATTTCTACCTGAGATCGCGCACGCGCGGCGCCGTGCTGGCAGGTCTGGCGTTGGCGGCGCTCGTGCTGGTGATGTCCAACGCGGTGGACACGGCCATGCAGTTGAGCGATGCCATCCTGACGGGCGAGCTGCAGCCGGATCCCGCAGCCATTTCGGAAGCGCTCGCACGGCAACCACCGCCGGCCGACGCACCGCTCGTGAACGGCGCCTATGCCATCCTGCTCCTCACCTGGCTATTCGGCATTGTCGACGCCTACCGTCTGGGGCGCACGACCGGCGTGAAGCCGCAGTAGCCGCGGCAGGATCATGAGACCGGTTCGAGCCTAGCGCGCGATCCGCGTCTCCCCGTTGACCGTCAGCACGCGCACGCGGTCGCCGGCGCGGAAGCTCGATTGCGGGGTCAGTTCCTGCACCACGGAGATGACGCTGCCGCTGTCCAGGTGCACGGTGATATCGACGCCCTGGCGCCGGGTGAGCCCTTCTTCGGCGGCCGCACCGGCCACACCGCCGGCGACGGCCCCGACCACGGCCGCTATCGCGGAACCCTTGCCCCCGCCGACGGTGCTGCCGGCGATACCGCCGACCGCACCACCGGTGACCGTGCCGACCGGTGTCTTGGTGCCTTCGATCACTACCGGACGTGTCGCCTCGACCGTGCCGTACTGCACGGTCTGGATGCGGCGCGCATCGTCACGCGAGTAGCTGTCGCCCGTCAGGGTGGACTGGCAGCCGGCCAGCAACAGGGTCAGGACGGCTGCGGTAAACGCGGTATGCTGCATGACTTCATCCTCGTAGCTGATGGCGCCGGCGCTCCGCGCGGCGCGCTAGTGGTTGTCGATCGCGACCAGGTAGCGGCCGCGGTGGCTTCCGGACAGGACCCGTTCGAACACGCCGGGCAGTTTGTCCAGCGTCACCTCGCCCGCGACCATCCTGTCGAGGTGGCGCGGCCTGAGGTCGGTGACCAGCCGCCGCCAGATCCTGCGGCGCCGATCCGGCGGGCAGTTGGCCGAGGTGATACCCAGCAGGCTCACTCCGCGCAGGATGAACGGCATCACCGTGGTATGGAGCCCGGTGCCGCCGGCCAGCCCGACGCCGGCGATGTTGCCCCATGGCTTCACGGTGCGCGTCAGCCAGGCAAGCGTGTCGCCGCCGACGTTGTCGATGGCACCGCCCCACAGCGCCCGTTCCAGCGGGGCATCACCGTGCACCGTTGCTGCGGGATCCAGTACCCGGCTGGCGCCGAGCTGCGCGAGATAACCGTCATGATCCGGCTTGCGGCTCAGGGCAATGACCTCGTAGCCGGCACCGGCGAGCAGGTCGATGGCCACGCTGCCCACCCCGCCGGTCGCGCCGGTCACCAGCACCGGTCCGTGCGCCGGGGTCTGCCCGTTCTGTTCCATGCGGTCGATGGCCAGCGCGGCGGTGAAACCGGCAGTGCCCAGCACCATGGCCTCGCGCAGTGACAGGCCGTCCGGCAGCGGCACCACCCAGTCGGCCGGCACGCGCACCAGCTCCGCGAAACCGCCGTCGTGACTTTCACCCAGCCCGCAGCCTGTCACCAATACGGGGGCACCGACCGCACAGCGTGCATCTTCCGATTGCACCACCACGCCCGCGACGTCGATGCCGCCCACCAGCGGGAAGCGGCGCAGGATCCTGCCGCGACCGGTTGCGGCTAGGGCATCCTTGTAGTTCACGCTGGAATACTGCGCGCGGATCACCACGCTGCCGGGAGACAACGCCTCCTGCTGCAGTATCTCCAGGCGTGCGTCGCCGTGCTGGTCATGGATGCGGAACGCACGTACCTGCGTCATCACCGCGCACCCTGCTGCTGGACATCCGCCGGCCGCCAGTCCAGTGCGCCGCTGGTCCCGAACGGCAGACGCGCAGCACTGTCGGCCAGCCCAAGCTCGCCCGTCAGATCGTAGTGCAGCCGGTACGCCCCGCGGTCCGTGCGCAGCGCGTCGGCGGCACCGCCTGCCACCTCGAGCTCGAGTACGGCCTCGCTGTGCGCGGGCACGATCACTGCCTGGCGGCTGACGCCCCAGGCGAACTCGCGCCCGTCGATGGCGATGCGCCAGGACAGGCCCGCGAGCGGCAGTTGCACCGCGCCCGGATTCTGGATGCCCAAGGTCAGGCCGTAGCGCGGTTCGCCGTCCTGCGCGGGACGCGGCCGGATGTCCAGCAACGCAACCTCGGCCCGCGGCTGGTAGCCACCACTACCCGCGCAGGCGACGAGCAGCACGGCCGCGAGCAGCTGCGTTGCGAGCACATACGCGCTCCGGCTCACGGCATCTCCTCGCCCCTGCGCACCGGGCCGTACGGTTCGTGGCGGTGCGCGTCGTGGTAATGCATGCGGTAGCGGGTGAACCGCGCGACGTCGTCGAAGTGCAGGAACGGATTGCCCTCGACCTGTTCGGCCATGGTCGTGCTTGCCTGCTCGGCGTAATTGTGGCCCGGGCGGATCACGGTAGCGGCCGGCAAGCGCGCCACCAGGTCGCGCAACGTGCCGTACATCTGCCCGGGATCGCCGCCGCGCAGGTCGCAGCGGCCGCAACCGAATATGAACAGCGTATCGCCGGTGATCAGGTCGTTGCCCAGGCGGTAGCAGGCCGAACCCGGCGTATGTCCCGGGGTATGCAACACCCGGATCTCCGTAGCGCCCACGGCGATGGCATCGCCGCCGTGATGCAGCGTGGGCAGATCCAGCCCCTCACCCCAGAACTGCGCCTCGGCCTTGAGCAAATGCAGCTGCGCATCGCTGTGCGCCAGCACCTGGCCGATACCGTTGATGTGATCGTGGTGACTGTGCGTGAGCAGGATATCGGTGATGCGCACGCCCAGACGCTGCGCCAGCGCCAGCACCGCGGGCACGTCCCAGGCCGGATCGACCACGGCCGCGCGATCGGTGGCATGGTCATGGATCAGATAGACGAAGTTTTCCATCGGCCCCAGCTCCAGGGCATGGATCGAAAACGGTTCGCGCTCCATCATGTCGACACCTCCCGCGTTGGCCAGCTGCGCCCATTATGCGTGATCCGGCCGCGCCCCGACAGGCGCGCGGCCCCGGGTTATGCCGGGCGCGGACGACCGGTAGAATATGCCCGCACCAGCGTCAGCCGCAGGAATTTCCCCAGTGCCAAACGACAGCGTGACCGCCTACAAGCTGCTGCTTTATCCGCACGCCCCGGACAGCGCGCCGGTCGCCACCGCCACCCTGGCCGCGGCGTTGCAGGCAATCGGCTTCATTGCCGGTGCCGTCGCCGTCCCGGATGGCGTGTTCTATCCCGCCGGCGAACGGTTTCTGCAGCTGCTGGTCTTTCTCGGCTGCTCCCCGGCCATCGAGCTGGAGCCGCCGGCCGATCCCGCAGCGCTCGCCGCCGCGCGCGCCAGCGGCGCCTTCTGTCACGTCTATCTGACCGCCGCGACAACGCTGCAGTTTCGTGCCGACCGGCGCGCGCCGGCCCCGCGATGCCCGGCCTGCCGACAACCGGAAGCAGACTGGCGGGCCCTCGTCGAGCGCTGGCGGCACGATCCCGCAGCCAGCGCATGGACCTGCCGGTCATGCCGGCACCGAGGCCGGCTCAGCGATCTGCACTTTCGCAAAACCGCGGCGTTTTCACGTACCTGGGTAGAGGTGCGCGGCATCCACCCGGCCGAGGCCGTCCCGACCGGCGACCTGCTCGCTTGCCTGCAGGATTGTGGCGGGGGTCACTGGCAGTACGGCTACCTGCAGGAATGAAACCCTGCCAGGTGCTGCCATCTGTGCCACAATAGCACCGCAGCACCCGCACGCCACCGGAACAGTCACCATGACAGATCGGGAACCCAGCAAGGAAGAACGCATTCTGCGCGTCATGAAACGCGTGCTGACGGATGTCGCCAAGGACACCTACACCAAACCGGGTTACCGCCACCCGCTCTCCGAGCAGACGATAGACGGCATCCGCCAGTGCCTCGCCCTGATCACGGCGCGTGAAGGCGAACTCCAGGCCGAGGCCGGACGCAGCAGCAAGCTGCGCCCGCGCTTCATCGACGAACCCCAGACCTCGGTCGTGGTTCCGCTCAAGATGCCCGAACCGAAGCCGGAGGATTCCGAGTAACGCGCAGGCAGGCGCGCCATCCCCACCCCGCCGCCCGGCTGGCGGCACCCTCCCGCCATTCTTTTGGCTTCAAAATCAACATCTAATGATAAATCCACGGCTGCCGATATGCCGTGAATGCATGCCGCTCGCAAGGCAATGCCGGGGCAGATCCGCAATCTGATTATTTTTCAGCATGTTAACCAGAACTCACGGGCAGGGAACGCCGCGACGGGGATCAGGAAGACGGTGGTTGGTACGCGCTGATTTGATGCAACCGGGAGCATCAACGATGAAACACCGCAGCACACGAGTCCGAATGCTGCCCGCCGCCAGTGAGCGTCCGCTGCCCCTGGAGTCTGCCCGTTCGAGCGCGGGCATACGCCGGCTGCCGGACTGCCCGCTCCCCGGCCCGGCCTCACCCGCCCGTAACGCGGGCGCCCCGCGTGCTCGCCGAGTCAGCGCACCTGCGGCAGACATGTGCGACAACAACGGCCAGGTCACCGGATCGTGCTAACCATGTCATGCGTGTGCAGTATCCCGTTGCAGCCACGGCCCGCGCCCGCCGGAGCGGCGCAGTCCGCCCGGCGCGTCAGCGCGTTGCTGCTATGCCTCCTGTTGTACGGGCTACCGGCCGGCAGCCCGGCAGAGGAAACGCTGGCCAGCGATTACCGGGTCAAGGCGGCCTTCCTGTACAACTTCGCGCGCTTCACCACCTGGCCCGAGTTGCCGGCCGGGCATTTCACCCTGTGCCTGCTCGGCCAGGATCCGCTGGCAGAGCATACCGGGATCCTGCAGGACAAGATCGTGCATGGCAGACCGCTGCGAATCGTGCAGCTCGACGCTACGGCACATGCCGGTGGCTGCCAGTTGCTGTACGTCGGCAGGTCCCAGGCGCACCGCCTGCACCAGATCCTGCGGACAGTGCAGGGCAAACCCGTGCTGACCGTCAGCGATGTCGCCCGCTTCACCGCCAGCGGCGGCATGATCGGCTTCCTGACACTCGACAGCAAGATCCGCTTCGAGATCAACGTCGCCGCCGCCACACGCGCCGACCTGGCGATCAGCTCCAAGCTGCTGACGCTGGCCGCATCCACGCAACCGGACCGGAAATAGCGGCGATGCGCATCCTGCAGAACATCTCGATACGCCGCAAGCTGACGTTGATCATCATGATGATCAGCACCGTCACGCTGATGATCGCGAGCTTCGCCTTCCTCACCAGCGACCGGCTCTACTCCCAGAAGAACGTTGGCGACATGCTTGGCGTCATGGCCGACATGATCGCGGCGAACAGCGCGGCGGCGCTCCTGTTCGGCGACCCGGTCGCAGCGTCTGAAACGCTCGGCTTCCTGGAAATGCAGGGCAACATACAAGCCGGGGTGATCTACGACGTCGACAACGAAATCTTCGCCATGTATAGCAAGAGCGGTGTGGACTTGAAGCTGCCGGAACCCGACGCGCATGGCAAGAATGTTCTGTTCCGGGGCGATTACGTGGAACTGTTCTCCGACATCGTCTACCAGGGCGAGAAGATCGGCCTGGTCTACCTACGCTCGGACATGCGCACCATCCACGACCGCCTGGCATGGTTCCTCGGCATCCTCGCCGGCGTATTGCTGGTATCGCTGCTCGTAGCCTACTCGCTCAGTGCCCAGATGCAGCACATCATCACGGCACCCCTGTTCCGGCTGTCGGCGACCGCACGGCGCATCAGTACGGAAAAGAACTATTCCCTGCGCGCCGGCAGCGCCAACCGGGACGAACTGGGCACGCTGATTGACGATTTCAACACCATGCTCGACGAGATCGAGGACCGCGACGAAAAACTCAAGCTGCACCAGGAAGAACTCGAGGCCAGGGTCGCGCAGCGCACCCGCGAGCTGGAACGCGCGAATCTGGAACTGGCAAATTCCAAGGAACAGGCCGAATCGGTCGCCAAGCGCATGCAGTTTCACGCCCACCACGACGCCCTGACCGGCCTCCCCAACCGCGTCCTGCTCAACGACCGCATCAAGACGGAGCTCGCGCACGCACGACGCGAACAATCCATCCTCGCGCTCTTGTTCCTCGATCTCGACCGTTTCAAGATCATCAACGATTCACTGGGGCATGCCACGGGTGACCAGCTGCTGCGCATCATATCGCGCCGGATCAAGGACTGCGTGCGCGAGGGCGACACGGTGGCGCGCCTCGGCGGCGACGAATTCATGGTGCTGCTGCCACGGATCGCCAGCGCCGCCGACGCCGGCCGTATCGGCAACAAGATCATCGAATCCCTGACCGAACCGGTAGCCTGCAACGGCCACGACCTGCACATCACCACCAGTGTCGGCATCAGTGTCTACCCCTTCGACGGCACCGATGCCGAGACCCTGGTGCGGAATGCGGACATCAGCATGTACCGCGCCAAGGAGCTGGGGCGCAACAAAGCGGTCTACTACACCGCGGAGCTCAATGCCGGCTCGCGCAAGCAGCTCGCACTCGAGACCAGCCTGCGCAAGGCGCTGGAACGGGATGAGCTGAAGCTCTACTACCAGCCCAAGGTCGATATCGTCCGTGGCACCATCGTCGGCGTGGAGGCACTGCTGCGCTGGCAGCGACCGGGCATGGGCTATATCAGCCCGCAGGACTTCATTCCGATCGCCGAGGAATCCGGGATGATCATGCCGATCGGCGAGTGGGTGCTGCGTACGGCATTCCGCCAACTCGGCGAATGGCACGGAGCCGGATATCCGGATCTGACCATGTCGGTGAACCTGTCATCCGTCCAACTCTCCCGCACGGGATTCGAGAAGATCCTGGCGAGCGCGCTGCGGGAATCCGGCATCAACCCGGCGCTGGCGGAACTGGAAGTGACCGAGAACGTGGCCTTGAAGAACATGGAAACCGCCACTGCAACACTCGAAAAACTCAAGCAAACGGGAATCACCATCGCCATGGACGATTTCGGGACGGGCTACTCCTCGCTGAGTTACCTGCGGCGACTGCCCATCGATACCGTCAAGATCGACCAGTCTTTCGTGCGCGAGATACCGGATAACAAGGAAGACGTGCTGATCGCCCAGGCGATAATCGCCATGGCCAACAGCCTCAACATGTCACTGGTGGTGGAGGGCGTGGAAAACCAGCGCCAGCTCAATTTCTTCCGGCAGCAGGGCTGCCGGATCGTGCAGGGCTATCTGTTCAGCAAGCCGGTGGAGGCTGCCGCCATCCTCGACATGCTGCGGGCCGACACGCTGCCTGGCGCCGTCAACCTCGCCAGATCGTGACACCGGCGCGCTCAGCGCTGTTGCAATCCGTTGCCGGAGACGTAGCCGCTGTCAGCGTAGGGCGACGGCTGCGGCTGCATGAGCGGGCCCGCGTACCATCCGCGCGGCAGCGCGCTGTACTGGTAATTCCGGTAGATGTCCGGCGCAAAACCGATCGCGGGCATGCGGGAGAAGTCGTACCCTCCACGCCGCTCCTGGTTCTTAAGAAAACAGAAGGCCTGCGCCGCGTCCGCCCCCAGCAATGCTGTGATCAGGAAGACGGCGGGCATCAGCTGCATGAGCCTGGTTGTCATGGCACACCCCCTTGTTGTTATTAAAGGAGTTGGTATGGCGTTTCGTCCGTCAGATTCAGGACCCGGGAGACGATATCCATCGCCTCGCCAATGAACATGTCCAGACTGATCCACTGTGCCGAACTGCCGATGACCTCGGCACCATCACGCATAATCAGCCGCATCGACAGCTCCCGGCTGCCCGGCGACTGGGGACGTTCGGCCGTGATGTACATGCCCGGCTCCGGATCCTGCCCCTGGAGCACCGCCATGATATATTGGTAGTCGATACCATCGGCGCTTTCAATATCACCGAGCACGGTGAGCGTGAACTCGCCGTAACGGTAGCGGCGGCGGGGGATGGCCGTCCTGATGACCGGCTTGTGCTCCATCATGTCGACATATCCTGCTGCATTCCCGGTTCATGATCACCCATCGCCCCCGCGACTTCAATCTCCCGCTTGCAAGCGACTGAAAATCGGGCTAAAACCTGGTTTGGTCCTGCCATCGCCGCAGCAACCCGGGAGCATTGCCATGCCGGAACAGATCTGCCCCTTCAGCGCCACGCTCGCCCGGGATGCCTTCGGCTGTCGCCATGCCGAATCCGTGATACGGCGTGGAGGCACGGAATTCGCCTGCATAGACGCGAACGCGCATGCGCGCTGCCGGCAGCTGTTCGGGCTGCTGAAGAACGTCGCGCTCACCGCGTTCGATGTCGAGGACGACCTGAACCAGATGCCGCACAGCGTACTGGTGAAGACCCAGTTCGGCGGACTGCTCGGGCTAGCGCGCGTCACGCCGGGGCAGGTTGCCGATCCCGTCCGCATCGATGATATCGACGCCCTGCTGGCAGCGGCGCTCTCCCACTTCGGCGCGCTCAAGGACATTCCCGTCGAGCAGTTCGCTGCGGACATGACTGGCTACGCGCTCGCGCGCCGCCGGCGCTGACGCCACGCTCCACGGCGCCAAGATCGTTGCCGGCGCTTGCGCCCGCCGGTCATCCGGGCGTCATTTTTTCGCCATCCTCACTGCCGGTTCGATGTCGCATCCTGCCGCATAGCGTGCCGCACGAATGATTTTATTGTTATATTTCATATAGATAAAAATATGGCAGGATTTTTGCTTATGTTTTGACAGGACGCTGTAAAGACATGTCAGAACAGGCACTTCCGCTTACCGCCAGCGACCGAGCCGGCGGCGGGTGACCTGGCGACAGGGTGATCAACCAGGCAGGGAGAGCCAGCACGGGCGCACCATGTATCAGCAGATCAACATGTATCAGCCGGTCTTCCGGCGGCAACGCAAGATCTTTTCGGCGGCCACGCTGCTGAAGATCGTGGCGCTGGCATTGCTGCTGCTGCTGGCGGTCTACGTGCAGGCAGGCTGGACCCTGCACGGCCTGCAGACCACTGCCGCCGGCCTGACACTGAACTACCGCCAGCTCGACGCCAGGCTTGCCGCACTCACGGCGGACAACGCCGCCGCCATACCGCATACCGCCGCCGACGAGATCCAGCAGCTGCAGGCGCAGGTCAGTGCGCGCACCTCGGTACTGGAGCGGATCGACCGGCTCGCGCTGGCGCGAGCCGAGGGCTTCGGCGAGATCTTCGAGGGTCTCGCGGCGCAGGCCGTGCCAGGGCTGTGGCTCACCGGCATACGGGTGGACCAGAACGGCGAAACCGAGATTCGCGGCACCACGCTGGACCCGCAACTGGTACCCCGTTACCTGCGGCTGCTGCACGACCAGCCACGGCTCGCGGCGCTGCACAACGGCAGCGTCAACCTGGTACGGCACGCGCCAGCGGCAGCAGAGATTGATTTCATCCTCAGCAGCAGCAACCAGGGAGAACTGCCGTGACGAGCGCGGCATACCAGCAGCTGGCCACACGGATCGATGCGTTGCAATTGCGCGAGCGCATACTCCTGCTCATCGCCTGTCTCGTGGTGTTGTTCTACTGCGTCGACAGTTTCGGCCTGCAACCCCTATCCAGGCAGCAGCTGCAGCTGCGCCAGGATATCGCGGACCTGGAAACACGGCTGGAGACGCTGCGCGCCCGTGCCGGCCTGCTCGGCGGCAACGACGCCCTCACTGCAGCACGCAAGGCAGAACTGCAGGCCGAACTGGACACACTGGGACGGCAGCTGCAGTCGCAGCTCGGCAGCATGCTCGCACCCGAACAGGCCGCCGGCATTCTGGAACAGGTCCTGACCCGGGAATCTGATCTCACCCTGCAGTCCGTCAGTGCATGGTCGGAACCGCTCACCGCCCCGGATCCAAGCACGGGTGAGGCGGTGACAGTGCCCGGCATCGCTCGCTATGAACTCCAGCTGGAGCTGGAGGGCGGTTACCTGGCGACGCTGCACTATCTGCGCGCCCTGGAGGCCCTGCCATGGAAATTTTTCTGGCAGGGTATCGCGTTCGAGATCACCGAGCACCCGCAGGCCAGGGTCACGCTGAATCTCTACACCCTGGAACTGCTGGAAGGATGATGCCGATGCCGTCCCGCAGCTGCCGCGCTCCGCTACTGGCCTTGGGCATCCTGCTCGTGGCGCTGACTGCAGGCGCCGCGGCACTGACCGATCCGACCCGTCCCACCGGCCGCGGCCACGCGGCGCTGCTGCAGCCGCATGCGCAACGGCACGACTGGCGGCTCGATTCCACCCTGGTCGCCCCCGACCGGCGCGTCGCCGTAATCAACGGTAGACAGGTCAGCGAGGGTGAGTCAGTGGACGGCGCCCGTGTCATCGAGATCCGCCGGCTCGAGGTACTGATCCAGGCCCGCGGCCGCCAGCTGACCCTGCAACTGCTGCCGGACATCGTGCAGCAACAACCATGAAGCAATGGACTATCGCCATGCCTGATATCAAACGACTGCATCGCCAGGTGATCCATGGACTGATCGCCGCCCTGCTGGCTGCGTGCTCTACCGCACCGGCCTTCCGGCCCGACAACATGGCGCCGGTGACGCAGGCACTGGAGTCGCAAAACGCCGCGGCGACGACACCCGCTCCGCCGCCCGAGGTGGCCGCCGCGCTGCTGCCGCCGCCGGCCGGCGATCTGGCCGGGCTCGTGGCGGACCTGGAGCCGCGCTTCGACATATCGGTCAAGGCCGCGCCGGCGGCGGAATTTTTCATGAGCCTGGTCAAGGGCACGAACCTGAACATGGTGGTACATCCCGACGTCGGCGGCAAGATCTCCATCAGCCTGCGCGACGTAACCCTGGAGGAAGTGCTGGCCACGGTGCGTGACGTCTACGGTTACCGCTACCGGCGCCTGGGCAACACCTTCCAGGTCTATCCGGCCAGCATGCGTACACAGGTATTCACCGTGAACTATCTCGACGTGGTGCGCGACAGCAGCTCGCGCACCAGTGTCAGCTCAGGCCAGGTCGGCAAGGCCGGCGCCGATGGCCAGGCGCCCGTCCCTGCCGACAACGCGACGACGGGCAGCGCCGGCGGCAAGACCTCCGATGTCTCCGGCAGCGTGGTCAGGACGGATTCCGCATCCGACTTCTGGCAGGATCTGAAGGACTCGCTCAACCTCATCATCGGTACCGAGGACGGCCGCAAGGTCGTCGTGCACCCGCAATCCGGTGTCATCGTCGTGCACGCCATGCCGGACGAGCTGCGCGACGTGGAGGACTACCTGAGCACCATCGAGAGCGCCGCCCACCGCCTGGTGATCCTGGAAGCCAAGGTCGTCGAGGTGACGCTGAACGACCACTTCCAGGCCGGCATCAACTGGAATGCGCTCATCGAGTTCGGCGAGGACAAGTCGATCCTGCTCGGCCATTCCGGTGGCGGCTCGGTGTTCGATACCGGCGTCTCGTCGCTGGCCGGGAGTACCGTGCCGCTCGTGCGCGGCACCCGGGTCACCGGCTTTGACACCACGGCCTTCGGCGGCATCTTCACCATCGATGCCAACCTGAATGACTTCAACGCACTGATCGAGCTGCTCAAGACCCAGGGTGACGTGCAGGTGCTGTCCAGCCCGCGCATCTCGACGGTGAACAACCAGAAGGCCGTGATCAAGGTCGGGCAGGACGAATACTTCGTCACCGACGTCGCGACCGACACCGACACCACCGGTACCGGCGTCATCAACCAGAGCGTGGATGTCACGCTGACGCCGTTCTTCTCCGGCGTCGCGCTGGACGTGCTGCCACAGATCGATGCGGACGAAAACGTCATCCTGCATATCCATCCGGCGATCAGCGAGGTGATGGAAAAGACCAAGAACATCAAGGTCTCCACCACCAACGACCTGTCCATCCCGCTGGCACTCAGCACGATCCGCGAGTCCGATACGGTGGTGCGGGCGCGCAGCGGCCAGGTGGTGGTGCTGGGCGGCCTGATGCGCAACGCGCTGCGCGACGAGGAGGCCCGCACGCCGCTGCTCGGCGACATGCCGGTGGTGGGCAACATGTTCCGCCATCAGCGCGAGGTCGCCAGCAAGAGCGAGCTGGTCATCCTGCTGCGCCCGCTGGTGATCGGCGACGGGGAGCAGTGGAACGGGCAGCTGCGCGATACCGCGGAGCGTTTCCGCAATCTCAGAAGCATGAACGGCAGCGCGCGCTGATACCTGCCGCCACCGGAGTCGTCCCATGTACCTCGAGCATTTCGGACTGGAACAGCAGCCGTTCACGATCACGCCGGATACGGAGTTCTTCCTCGACCATGGCCGCCACAAGGAGGCGCTCAACGTGATCGAGTACGCCCTGTTCTCCGGCGAGGGCTTCATCAAGGTCACCGGCGAGGTCGGCACCGGCAAGACCCTGTTGTGCCGGAAACTGCTGAACTCGCTCGGCGACGGCTTCGTCACTGCTTATATACCCAATCCGTTCATCAATCCCATTTCCCTGCGCATGGCGCTGGCGAGCGAGCTGGGCGTCGATTATCCCCGCAATATCGGCCAGCCACGTCTGCTGGAACTCATCAACGAGCGGCTGATGCAGCTGCATGCCGGCGGCCGGCAGGTCGTGCTGCTGCTGGACGAGGCCCAGGCCCTGCCCGATGACAGCATGGAAGCGCTGCGCCTGCTGTCCAATCTGGAAACCGAAAAGGCCAAGCTGCTGCAGGTTGTGCTGTTCGGGCAACCGGAACTGGATCAACGCCTCGAGCAGGAGCACCTGCGCCAGTTGCGCCAGCGCATCCTGTTCAGCTATCGCCTGCAACCGCTGACACGCGCGGAACTCGGCGTCTATATTCAGCACCGGCTGCTGGTGGCCGGTTATCGCAACGGCCAGCTGTTCACGCCCCGTGCGCTGCAGCGGCTGCAGCGTGACAGCCGCGGCATCCCCCGCCTGGTCAATGTGCTCGCCCACAAGGCCATGCTCTGCGCCTTCGGCCGCGGTGACCGCGTGATCGATGCCGCGCATATTCGCCGGGCGTCTGCAGACACGGACGACATCCGGCCGCGCCGGCATCGCCTCGCGCTGGCCTCGAGCCTGTTCGGCGTGCTGACCCTGACCGGTGCCGGGTTCTACCTGGCCTGGCATTGAGGCGACGCGCATGAGCCTGATCAACGACATGCTGAAAGACCTCGACCGGCGCCGCTACCAGCCCGCCGGGGACAACGTTACAGGTGGATCGTTTAGCGGCCAGGGACCGGTCGTGCCGGCGCTGTCCGGTCGTGCGGCTCTGCTCGGCGCGCTCGGCCTGGGCATCGCGCTCGTCCTGGCCGGCCTGGCCTTCAGCAATACCGTGTCCCTGCGTCAGGCGCTCACGCCCGAGCCTACACCGGCACCGGCGCCCGTGACGCCCGCGCCTGTAGCAGCGCCGTTAGTGGTCGAATCCGCGCCCACGCCCATGTCCGAACCGCCGGCCAGGCAGCAGGAACAGGCCGCGCCTGCCCCGGCCAGCACCCGGCAGCCGGGTGCCGCCGCCGCGCCGGTCGAACTGACCACTTCCCCGCTGTCGCGCGAACAGCAACAGGCACGCGACCTGCAGACGGCAGCGGCGGCCATCAGTGGCGGCGCTACCGCCGCGGCCGAGCAGCAGCTGCTGGGGCTGCTGGCACACGACAAGGGCCTGCACCAGGCGCGGCTGCTGCTCGCCGGCCTGTATCTGCAGGAGGAACGCAACAGCAGCGCGGAGTCGCTGTTGGCCAGCGGTCTCCTGCACTACCCGCAGCACGCAGCCTATGCCCGGCTGTACGCCCAGTTGCTGGCCGCACAGGCGCGCGACAGCGAGGCCATCAATGTACTGCAGACCGCGTTACCGGCTGCAACCGGCGATGCCGAATACCACGCCCTGCTGGCGGGGCTCTACCAGCGCAGCGGCAGGGCGCAGGATGCGGTGGCAGGCTATCGCACCGCGCTGCAGTTGGCACCGGCGCACGGCGCATGGTGGATGGGGCTGGGCATTTCCGCCGAGCAGGCGGGTGACAGCGCGACGGCGCTGCAGGCGTACCGCCAGGCGCTGCGCTATCCGCTGGCAGCCGCCGTGCAGGATTACGTCCGGCAACGGCTGGCGGCACTGGAACACTGAAGGCGCACTGGCTGGAGCAGACACCATGGCAGCGAACATGCAGCGCGTGAAGGTGAGGCTCGGCGACCTGCTGGTCGAGAAGAAACTGATATCCGAGCACCAGCTGCAATCCGCGCTGGCGGAACAGCAGAAGAGCGGCCGCAAGCTCGGCCGCGTGCTGATCGACCATGGCTATGTCGACGAGGAGGCGATGCTGAAGATCCTGTCGACACAGATCGGCATCCCCTACATTGACCTGTCGACCTTCGAGCTCAGCCCGCACCTGGTGCAGCGCCTGCCGGAAACCGAAGCGCGTCGCTATCGCGCCCTGATTCTCAAGGAAACCGCCAATGGCCTGCTGGTGGCTATGGGCGACCCGACCGACATCTTCAACTACGACGCCCTGGTCAAGGCGCTCAAGTGCCCGGTCGAACTCGCGGCGGTCAAGGAAGCCGACCTCCTGGCGGGGATCGACCGGATGTACAGCGGTAACGACCAGCTGCAGTCGCTGGCCAGCGAGGTCGGACGCGACGTGTCCGATAGCACCTTCGACCTCGACCGGCTGATCGCCGCCAGCAGCAAGAGCGATGCGCCGGTGGTACGCCTGATCCAGTCGATATTCGACAGCGCCGTAAAGGCGCATGCGTCGGACATCCACATCGAACCGGACGAGCAGGTGCTGCGCATCCGGCGCCGGATCGACGGCATCCTGCACGAACAGATCGTCGACGAGAAGAACATCACGGCCGCCATGGTTTCGCGCCTCAAGCTGATGGCCAATGCCGACATCTCGGAGCGCCGCCTGCCCCAGGACGGCCGCTTCTCGATCACCGTCAAAGACCGGCAGATCGACGTGCGCCTGTCGACCATCCCGACCCAGCACGGCGAAGGCGTGGTGATGCGACTGCTCGATCACAGCAATTCCATCAGCCGCCTCGACGACCTGGGCATGCCGGATACGCTGCTCGCCACCTTCACGCGGATCATCCACAAGCCGCACGGACTCATCCTGGTCACCGGGCCGACCGGCAGCGGCAAGACCACCACGCTGTACAGCGCCCTGCATGAACTGAATACCCCGCAACGCAAGATCATCACCATCGAGGATCCGGTCGAGTACCGCATGGCGCGCGTCAACCAGGTTCAGGTCAACAGCAAGGTCGGACTCGATTTCGCGCGGGTGCTGCGCACCGCGCTGCGCCTGGATCCCGATATCCTGCTGCTGGGCGAGATCCGCGACCACGAGACCGGGGAGATCGCCCTGCGCGCCTCGCTGACCGGTCACCTGGTGCTGTCGACCCTGCATACCAACGACGCCGTCAGCAGCGCCATCCGCCTGCTGGACATGGGCCTGGAAGGCTATCTGCTGGCCTCATCCGTGCAGGCCATTCTGGCCCAGCGCCTGATCCGCCGGATCTGCCGGCACTGCCGGACCCCGGCCACACTGGATGCCAACGAACAGGCATGGCTGCACGACCAGGCCGGCAACAGCCTGGATACGCACGAGTTCCAGCACGGCAGCGGCTGCAACAACTGCAACCACACCGGTTTCAGCGGGCGCATCGGCGTCTACGAGCTCCTGGTGATGACGCCGGCACTCGCCGAGGCGCTGCGCAGCGCGGACCAGAACGCGTTCGTGCAGGCGGCCGGCACGCAGCCCGGCTACCGGCCGCTGGTCAGCAACGCGCTGGATTATGCGCGGCACGGCATCACCACCATCGGCGAAGTCATGCGCCTGTGCGGGTGGACCGACTGATGCCCTTGTTCAGCTACAAGGCACGTGGCGTGCACGGCGACGCGATCGAGGGCACCATCGATGCCGGCACACCCGACCTGGCCGCCGCGCGCCTGATCGAGAGCGGCCTGACGCCGGTCGAGGTAAATCCCTTCGTAGAGAAGCTCTCGCTGGGCAGCAACCTGGAGACCCTGTTCAGCCCACCGGTGCGGAACGCGGACCTGATCCAGTTCAGCCGCCAGATGTACAGCATGCTGCGCGCCGGCGTGCCGATCTTCCGCGCGGTCTCCGGCCTGGCGAGCACGACGGGTAACCGCTCGCTGGCGCAGACCCTGCACCGCGTCGCAGCCGACCTGGAGACGGGACATCCGCTCTCGGACGCGTTCGCACACCATCCGCGCGTATTTTCCCTGTTCTATGTCAGCCTGGTCCGCGTCGGCGAGACCAGCGGCAAGCTGACGGAAATCTTCCAGCAGTTGGCCTTCTACCTGGACCGGGAGAAGACCACGCGCGCCCGGATCAAGTCCGCGCTGCGTTACCCGACCTTCGTGATCAGCGCGATCCTCATCGCGCTGGGGGTGATCAGCATCTGGGTCATTCCGGCCTTCAGCAGCTTGTTCAGCCGTTTCGGCGCCGAGCTGCCGCTGCCGACCCGGATCCTCATGCTCGTCTCGGAATTCATGGTGGCCTACTGGCCCTACCTGCTCCTGCTGTTGGCGTTGCTCACGGGGGGAGCCCGATATTACATCGGTACCGCCGACGGACGTTACCGCTGGGACAAATTCAAGCTGCACCTGCCACTGGTCGGCCGGGTGATCTACCAGGCCACGCTGGCACGCTTCAGTCACCTGTTCGCCATGGCAATGAATGCCGGCGTGCCGCTGATGACTGCCCTGACCGTGGTGGCCCAGGCATTGAACAACAACTATCTGGAGGAACGCATCCTCGGTATGCGCGGCGGCATCGAGCACGGCAAGGCGCTGAGTCTCACCGCCACCAACAGCGGCGTCTTCGATCCGCTGGTGCTGCAGATGCTCGCCGTGGGCGAGGAGTCCGGCACCATCAGCGAGCTGTTGACGGAGGTCGCGGATTATTACGAGCGTGAGGTGGACTACGCCACCGAGCGGTTGAGTTCGGCCATCGAACCGATCCTCACCGTGGTCATCGGCGGCCTGGTACTGGTCATGGCGATGGGCATCTTCCTCCCCATGTGGAATCTGGCCTCGGTTGCGCTGCACTGAACGGATGCGCGGCTTTGTGATGCGGATCACTGAAACCCCGGAAGTAGATGTTTTGACGGATATTTGTTGCTAAAGATTTCCCGCGGACTGCCGCTGGAATGGCTGTACAGGTTCAACTGTCAACTCACAGGAGTGGAAACATGAACAAGGCAAGAGGCTTTACCCTGATCGAACTGGTGATCGTCATCGCCATCCTGGGCGTGCTCGCCGCGATCGCCATACCCAAGTTCGTCGATCTTTCGAGCGACGCCGAGACGGCCGCAAAGCGCGGCATGAGCGGCGCCGTCAAGAGTTCGCATGCCATCGCCATCGCCGACCTGAAGCGCTTTCCGACCGTGACCGAGCTGGCCACCTACGTCAACGGCGAGGGCATCGCCGCGGCGGCTGGTGGCGTCCAGGTTGCCATCGACGGCACCAACTACACGGTCCCCACCTATACCGATGCCGCCTGCAATACGGCAACGACCGCCGTCGGCAACACGGTCCAGTGCGTGGGCAGTATTCCGTAGTCGACAGACATCTTGAACCTGTCATCCGCAAAGGGCGGGCGCGTGCCCGCCCTTTCGCATTATCGGGTGTGCCATGACGCGATCGTCACCCACAGCACGGATACGGGGCTTCACCCTGCTGGAACTGGTCATCGTGCTGGTGATCCTCGGCACGCTGGCCGCATTCGCGGTCCCGCGCTTCGCCCCGGCTGACAACACGCTGGCGGCCCAGGCCGACCGGCTGGCACGCGATTTGCGCCACGCCCAGGCACTGGCGATGAACCAGGGCCGCACGCTGATACTCGACGTGCAATCCGCCACCGCCTACCGCGTCACCGCCGCCGGCAGCACCATCACCGATCCGGCCACCCAGCAACCCTACACCGTCGCGCTGGACAACGGCGTCACCCTCACCGGCAGCGCTACCGGCTTCGACAGCCTGGGGCGGCCGGTCGGCGCCGGCAGCCTGCTCGCCGCGGCCCGCGTATTCACCCTGAGCGGCAGTTCGCGCAGCGCGGTGGTAACGCTGAGCCCGGTCACCGGCTTCGTCACGGTGTCGCCATGACACACGCGCGGCAATCCGGTTTCACCCTGCTCGAACTGATCATGGTGATCGTCATCGTGGTGCTGGCGTCGGTGCCGATACTCGGGCAGTTCACCCAAGTCGCCGGCAGCACGCTCAGCGACGCGGAGATCCAGACCGCCACGCAGCTGGCGCAGGAGCGTGCGGAGCAGATCCTGGCCCGGCGCCGCGACCAGGGTTATTCCGCCGTCGCCGTCGGCACGACCAACGACGTGCTGACCGGCAATTTCAGCGCCTATTCCCGCACCGTCACGGTGACGGAGCCGCCGGCCGGCGGCGGCTGCCCGGTCGGCGCCACCTGCAAGGGTGTAGCGGTGCGCGTCAACCGCGGCGCGAGCAATCGTGCCGCGATCGCCTTCGTGCTGGTGAACTACTGATGCGGCGCCACCTCAGCCAGCGGGGCTTCACCTTGCTCGAATTGGTCATCACCCTGATGATCCTGGCCCTGCTCGGCGCGGCGGCCGGTTACGGCCTGACCGGCGGCGCGCTGGCGTTCTCCAGCAATGCCGACAACCTGCGCACGCTCGGCAAGCTGCGATATGCCAGCGAACGCGTGGCGCGCGAGCTGCGGGAGATCCGACGCAGCAGCGCAAATCCGGCAATCTTCGACATCACGGCCATGTCCGGCACCGCCCTGGCCTTCACCAAACGCGACGGCACCGGTGTCACCCTGGGTATCGCCGCGCCACTGCTTACCCTCGCCTACACCACCCCGGCCGGAACCTATACCCTGTCCGACCAGGTCGGCAGTGCAAGCTTCGCCTATTACCGGGCCGACGGGACCACGGCAGCCACCGGCAGCAGCGACGTCGCGTTCGTGGAATTCAACCTGGCGTTGGTCCAGGACGGCGACAGCTACCCGCAGCGCACGCGCGTCGCATTGAGGAACCGGCAGTGAACGGCAAGCGGCTGCAGCACCAGCGTGGCGCGGTCACCCTGATCGGCGCCCTGTTCCTGATCCTGTCGGTCATCGTGCTGCTGGCCGCGGTACAGCGCATGGCCGCCAGCAGCATCACCGACAGCGCCCTGCACGGCGACGGCATCGAGGCGCTGTTCATCGCCGAGAGCGGCCTGGAGCGGGCTGCATGGCGTTATAGCGGCGGCAGTACCTGCGCGGCACTGGCCGGCGAGACCGCCGCCATCGGTCGCGGCACCTTCACCATCCAGTCGGCCGCCCTGGTCGGCACGGCATGCCGGGTACGCGTCAGCGCCAGCGTCACGACCACCCTGGCGGCGAATGCCGCCACGCGGACCATAGAGGGCGATCTCACCCCGCCCGGCGGCGGTGGTGGCTGGATTGCCGCCGACAACGCCAGCAATGGCGATGCGCAGCTGCTGCAATCGACCGGCAGCGGCTGGGTGAACAACGGCCCCTATACAGGACTGCTGCATCAGGACCTCAACAGCGTGCACTGCGCCAGCAGCAACGACTGCTGGGCCGTGGGCCAGGACAGCGGCGGCTGGTGGAGCACCACGGAATTCCTGGCACACTGGAACGGCAGCACCTGGTCGCTCGGCGGCCCCTATGGCAGCGTGCCCGGCGCCGATCTGAACAGCGTGTTCTGCATCAGCGTCAATGACTGCTGGGCGGTCGGCGACAACAGCGGCGGCTGGTGGAGTGGCGGCGAGCTGATCATCCACTGGAACGGCAGCACCTGGTCCCGCGTCGGCCCCAGCTGGTCCATTCCTAACGTCAATCTCAACGGCGTCCACTGCATCTCTGCCAGTGACTGCTGGGCGGTCGGCAACGATATCAACAGCGGCAGCAACCGCGAGGTTATGCTGCACTGGAACGGCAGCAGCTGGAGCCGGGCCGGCCCCTATGGCAGCGTGCCGAGCGCGGACCTGAACGGTGTGCACTGCGTTGCCAGCAACGACTGCTGGGCGGTCGGCGACAGCTACAACGGCGAACTGATCATCCATTGGAACGGCAGTGGCTGGAGCCGTATCGGGCCTTATGGCGGCATTCCCAATGAACGGCTCAACAGTGTTTCCTGCGTGGCCAGCAACAATTGCTGGGCAGTGGGAAATGACAACAACGGCGAGCTGATCATCCACTGGAACGGCAGCAGCTGGACGCGCAGCGGTCCCTACGGCAGCATTGCCAACCAGGACCTGAACAGCATCCACATGGTGAGCGCAACCTTGGGATACGTGGTCGGCGACAACGGGACGATCGGCATCTGGAACGGCAGCAGCTGGAGCGGGATGGGCTCTCCGGTCAGCCAGAACCTGAACGCGGTATACGTATCGGCCGGCGGTGGTGGTGGCGGCACAGGGAGCGTCACCCTGCTGCGCTGGAGCGAAGTGATCTTGTGACGATATAGATGCAAAGGTACAGAAAGCGGTCCCTGGCAGTGCGCCAGGGAGCGCCAGCCAGGTAGCCAGTGACCGGGCAACTGCACTAAACCCAGCAACATCGCGAAACCCGAGGTGCACCATGTTTGCGTTCGCCCGCAGTAAACAGCCAGGCACAACCACCGGCATCGTCGCGACGGATACCGGCATAGCCATTGCCAGCATCCGCCACCAGGGCAGGGCCGGCCCCAGCCTGCAAACCTGCAGCTTCCAGCCCCTGGCCGCCGCTGCAGCCGACAGGCAGGCGCAGATCATGCAGGGACGTGGACTCGACCGGCAACAGTGCACGACCCTGCTCGATATCGGTGAATACCAGTTGCTGGTGGTGGACGCGCCCGAAGTGCCCCCGCAGGAGTTGCGGGCCGCACTGCGCTGGCAGATCCAGGACCTGATCGACTTCCATATCGACGACGCCGTCATCGACGTGTTCGACGCGCCCCCCGGCGGTCCTGCCGGCACCCGCCGGCAGATGTACGTCGTCGTCGCACGGGCGTCCCGGGTCCGGGAACGCATCGACCGGCTGGAACAGGCTGGCGTCAACCTGCAGGTCATCGACATACCGGAGCTGGCCCTGCGCAATATCGCGGCGCGCCTGCCGGAGGACGCGGCCGGTATTGCCACCCTTTACTTCAATCCGCACCACTGCCTGATCACGCTGACGCACCAGGCGACCCTCTATCTCACCCGTACCATCGATTTCGGTTATCGCGACCTGCAGGAAAATGCCTCGCAACCACATACGCTAAGTAACCGGCTGGCGCTGGAAATCCAGCGCTCGATCGATTACTACGAGCAGCACTTCCGCCAGGCCCCGATCCGGACCATCGCCATCCTGCCGCTGCCCGTCACACTCTATGGCCTGGAGGATGCGCTGCAGCAGACGCTCGGTCTGGTTACCCGCTCGATAGCGCTGGCCGATATCATCGGGTGCGCCCAGGAACCCGATCCGGCCGCGGCGGCCACCTGCCTGCTGGCGGTGGGCAGCGCGCTGCGCACGGAGGCCAGGACCCTGTAGTACTCAGCCCGGCCATGTCCCGCGCGTGCGCGGGGTACCGGCGCATGATGCCTGCACGCAGCTACCACTGCCGGCAGGCGGCGACGGCACGCGTGGAATGAGAACCTATCGCATAATCCCTCGCTGCCGTGAGGATTATGCGATAGGTTCTAGCAGGATCGGTTCTAGTCCTTTCGTTCCGATTCCCGCCAGGCAAAGGAACAGTCCAGATGGGTACGGACGGTGATCAGACCGCTCAGCCCGTCTTCCAGCATGATATCGACCGGGCGTCTGCGCCGTAGCCGTCTGCAGGGTTGCTTCAGCCAGATCACGGCAATTCGGTTGTTGCGCGGGAAGGTGGTACGTAACGCATCGGCGATGCCCAGCAGATGCTCGACCCGCTTGAGCACGTCGGGGTCGTCCGGCAACGGGGTTTCGTCCTGATAGCGCCGCAGGCTGCGGCCGCTCACCTTGCCGGGCAATGCCAGCATGACAACCTGATCGGCTGGGCTTACGCCCCATTCATCCAGCGTATTGATGACCATGCGGCCGAGATCGAGGCGGTCCTGCGCGGTGAGTTGAGTCATAGTCCACAAGTCTCCATGCGACGTTTGGCGTGTCATAGGCCCCGAGTGCCACCACGGCCGCCCGGGCGGGCCTTTGCAGCGGCAAGGCAAGGTAACCTCTCGGTTAAGATGTCGCACGGTCCGCTGACAGCGCGATCGCTGAAATTTCGATATTACATCAATTCGCGCCGCTGATCCGGAAGCCCTGACATCCAGTGTTGTTATTGATCAGTCCGGCATCAGCCAGGACCAGCCTGATTCGATAGCGGCCGCAGCCGCACTGCGAAACTGCACAATGATGGTCTGCACTTTCTAACACGCCATCGAATCAAGTAACATAACGGCCACCATAACCACGGTGATGACCGGAACCAGGACATGAGACAGTCAGGTTCATCCCGCGTCGAGGCCCCAGCACAAACCGCCGGCAAGGAAGGCATACGGATCCTGCTGCTGTGCATAGCCCTCGTGATCGTGGCCATCCTCGCCGGGCTGATTTCCATGCTGCTCGTACACAGCGCCCTCGACCAGCTCGAGTCAGGCCGGGCCGAGATCGACGGGAATCGCCGCCAGCTCTACAACAGCGGGGCCAGCATCGAACGCAACCTGGCCGATGCCCGGGCCGTGATCGGCTATATCCTGTTCCAGACCGCCCGGCTCGAACAATCAGACAAGAGCGCCCGCCCCCTGGGCGAACTGAACAAAAGCATTCGCGAGCTGCAGGATATCCTGCCGGCCGGCTCCCTCGCGCAGCACAGCGCCGAACTCGACAGTGTCGCCTCCAGTTTCGTCGCCCTGCACTACTCAGCATTGAACTGGAGAACCCAGTACGAACTGCAGCAGGAGGAACTCGCCACCCAGCGGCCACTCGAAAGGGTGCGCGACTATCTGCGGCAGCTGCAGGCTGCCAACGAATCATTCATGCGGGAGCGCCACCTGCGACAGCAGGACCTGATGGAGAAACTGGTAAATTCGGGGTCGCTAGGAACCGACGCCCGGACCCGGGAGGTCTTAGACCAGTACATCGAAAACACCCGCTACAACATCAGCGCCATGCGCGCCGAACTCATCGACATCAGCCGACTGGTCGAATCGCTTGCCAATGCCGCCACACCCGAGGAACTGGCCACTATCAGGACGCAGCGACTGGAACCCGCACTCGACAACCTCTACCAGCATGCACAAACCATCAGGGCAGATCTCGGTGACTGGTCGGCACCGGACGTGGACCAGATCAGCGAACTCAGGACACTGATCCTGGGACCGGCGGCAAATCCACCGGCGCACTCCACGTCATATGACGCCCCTATCGCACTGTATGATGCACTCGCGCGCGGTATATTGCTGCGCGAGGGCCGCGACCAGCTCAACGAGAATCTGCACACGCTGGCAGGCGATGTCGAGAACAGCCTGACCACTGTGATGGACGTGGTGCACCGTTATCTGATCCAGCTGGACAGCGAGGCTGAGCAAAGCTCCCGGGAGACCTGGGACAGCCTGGTGTTAACACTCGCCTCGAGCGCGGGGATATTCTTGTTGATTGTGGTATTCATACTCAGGGCTGTTCGCAATCAGGTCACCCAGTTGAACTCCCTGAAACTGCAGGCAGAGGACGCCAGCCGCGCCAAGAACCAGCTGATGCGGCGCATGCAGGAGAGCGAAACCCGCCAGCGCACCATCATGGAGACCATGTTCGGTGCACTCATCACCACAGACGAAGAGGGCAACATCGAGACCTTCAACCCAGCCGCCGAGCTGATGTTCGGCTATCAGGCGCACGAGATTGTCGGTAAAACGGCGCTGGTGCTGGTCCCCGAAAACAAGCGCGCCAAGTATTCCGCCGCCGTGATGGGAATGATGGCCAACAACGGCAGCACCCTGCGCAAGGACCTGAACCTGACAGCCTGTCGCAAGGATGGCAGTGAATTCCCGGTATCGCTGGCCATCAGCAACATGAACATCGGCGGCAGACTGATGTATACCGGCATGGCCATGGATATCACGGACCGCTGCGAGGCCGAGGCAAGAATCCTCGAAGCCAAGGAAAAGGCCGAGTCCAGCGACCGCGCCAAGAGCGAGTTCCTGGCCACTATGAGTCACGAGATCCGCACCCCGATGAACGGCATTCTCGGTATGTCCGAGTTGCTGCTCGAAAGCAGACTGAATAGCAGGCAGTATCAGCTTGCCTCCAGGATTCAGCAATCGGGCAGACTGCTGCTACACCTCATCAACGACGTGCTTGATCTGTCCCGCATCGAGGCCAACCGGCTCCATCTGGATCCGCAACCTTTCGATATCTACGAACTGATAACGGAATCCGGGCTCCTGTTTCACGAACAGGCGAAGCAGAAGGGACTCGAGATGCATTGCAACATCGATCCTGGCATACACAATGTCTGGCTCGGCGACAGCACCCGCCTGCGTCAGATCATCAACAACCTGATGGCCAACGCGATCAAGTTCACCCATTCCGGCAACGTCACACTCGCCCTGGCGGCAAGCGATATCACCGCAACAGATGCAGCCCTGCGTTTTTCGGTCCGGGATACAGGCATTGGCATCGGCAGGGACGCACAGGAGTGCATCTTCGAATCGTTCTCCCAGGCTGACAGTTCAACGACTCGCTGCTACGGTGGCAGCGGCCTTGGCCTGACGATTTGCAAAAAGCTGGTGGAGCTGATGCACGGGGAAATCGGCATTATCAGCGACGCAGGCAAAGGCTCCGAATTCTGGTTCACCATCCGGCTCCCGCGCGCCGCGGTTGCAGCGCGGGAGACCGTCCCCACCCGAATCAATTGGCACACCGCGCGCCCGCTGAATGCAACTGTTTTACTGGTGGAAGACAATGTCATAAACCGGGAAGTGGCAACCTACATGCTGGAATCGATGCATTGCAAGGTGACCTCGGCGACCGATGGCGCGGAGGCTCTGGAGCTGCTGGAACGCGACCACTTCGACCTGATCCTCATGGACTGCCAGATGCCGGTCATGGATGGCTACCGGGCAACCGGCGAGATCCGCGCGCGCGAGGCGCGGCAAGCGGACCCGCATATCCCGATCGTGGCGTTAACCGCCAATGCAATGAGCGACGCCCGGGATAAATGCCTCGCAGCCGGTATGGACGATTACCTGAGCAAGCCACTCACCATGGAATCGCTTTACCGCACCCTCGCCGGCAACCTGCAGCAGCCGCAGCAGGACGCAGGTGCCGAGGTAGTGCGTATCACCCCGATCACAGCCGCGCAAGGCACCGAGCAGACCTTCAATCCAGCCTATCTGAATGAATACCGGGCGCTGGATGGCGGTGATCGGCTGCAGGAGCGGATAATCACGCTGTACCTGCAAACAGCGCCGCAACACATGCAGGACATGCACGCTGCACTGCAGCACAACGATGCGCACAGCCTGAGTCGCACGGCGCATACCTTCAAGTCCAGTTGCGCCCAGCTTGGCGCTGAAAAATTGGCAGCGCTTTGCAACAGACTCGACACCCTGGCGCGCAGCGGCTCGTTACAGGGCGCAGTCAAGATCATGGAAAGAATAGAAATCGAGTATGCCCGGCTCAGTAGGATCCTTGGCAACCAGCGCCAGACAGCAATGCCGGCGGAGCCGGTCACACTTGAAATCGCCCACTAACTGCAGTATTAACAGGCATCCTGTACTGGCAGCACGCCAGCAACCCGTGTCACCTGCGGCTCCGGCACACTGGCAAGCAGGTGCAGTTCCCGCCGCCACGAAATCAATCTGCCACCATGAAACGTGAACAGCCCCCCGCAACAATATTGCTGGTGGACGACGACCCGGTGATACGTCTGGCCCTGAGCGAAGGCATCAGAAGCGAGCGTTTCAAGATCGTAACAGCCAGCGACGGTGATACAGCGCTGGCTGCCTGCGGCAAATCGCGCTTCGACATGGCAATCATCGATCAGGAATTGCCGGACACCTCGGGATTGGAATTGGCCAAGCGCCTGAAATCCGACTTCGGTATGCCCTTTGTTTTTCTCACAGCTTCCGATGATTTCCAGACCGTGTCGGCAGCCGCCCGCCTGGGTGCGCTCGGATATCTTGTCAAACCCGTGACACCGAGCCAGGTCAGCGCGGAAATCGAGGCTTCACTGTCCCGTTCGCGTGAAATCTACAATCTCGGTCGTGCCATCGAGGTGTCGGGCATCGTCAGCGTCGCACTCGGTCTGGTGATGCACAGCCAGGGGATCGGCAGGGATGAAGCCCTGCTATTGTTGCAGGGGATATGCCGTCCCAGGAATCAGACACTGAAGCAACTGAGTGAGGATCTGGTCGAGTGTCACGAAACGTACGCCAAGACACGAATGACCACGGGCATGGAAACCAGTCTTACGACGCTGCTGAAACTCACCTGAGTCTTGATAACAATCAATTATGAAACAGTCTGAAATATTTTCTTTCAGAATCTTGAAAAAGCACTTGTAATCACGCACAACTTTTATATACTCCCGTACAAGTTGTCACCACCGTTACCACGGGTCCTACATCTGCCCAGCGTGACAACTGCGTGCGACGCTCCGTCGTACGGATATCAAACGAACTTCAATTTATACCGACGTGTTCCTGGCCCATGCGCGTGCGCGCAAGTGTGTCATGCGAGCGACGGATTCCGTGGAACACGTTGCAAGGTGGGGGACTGAAACTTGGGAAACCGGGTGGGGCCCGATGTTCGCGGCCTCCCGGAAAACCTGGAAAGGGGCATCGAGCGGCAAGGGGTTGCAGGTATCTGTTCGTCAGGGAGGTTGTACGACAGGGACGTCACCTATCTCAACCGGATGGACACCAGCGCCCACCTTATCCGCTCATCTGCCGGGTAAACTCTGGATCTACAGCCAAGCTTGCGAGGACGTTGTACGACAGGGACGTCAACCTTATACAACGACTTGGCCGGATACCTCAGGGGAATACCGGGTAGGCATATTAGCACAAAACAGCTGCATTCAGCGCGGGAAGACACCGTGACGGCATGTCCGCCATGGGTGCCTCCCCGCCGCCGGCCGCTCAGGCCATTTGATCGACGCTGTTCGTATCTGCCGCCGCCGCGGTCGTGGCTGCGGTGTCGAGACCGGCCAGTTCGCGGTACATGTTCACGAAGGTTTCCCGAATCATGTCCCGATTCTCCGGCGAAAACAGCGTACGCATACCGCCCAGCGCCTCGAAATCAGATCTCAGCGTCTGCAGAAAGGAATTGAAAGCCTGCCCCAGGTTCTCTACCACGGAAGTACCGGTATCAGCGCCGCCGGCAGCATCTGTGGCGGAAGCGGGAACAGCGTCCACGGTTGCAGCCGGATCCGTCCCGGCGGTTTCAGCGCCTGGTTCCGTGACTGCGGCAGCAACGGCAGCCGTGTCGGCGGCAGGCGCCGCCGCTGCGGCGTCAGCAGCGCCGGTCGCATCGGGTTCGGCAACGGGTATCCCGGTCTTGACGGCGTTCACTAGCTCGTCGTAGGCATCGCTGAAACCTGCCATGGCGCCACGCCGACCGATCTCGCCGTTGTCGTAGCGATCCACCACATCCTGAATCGCCGCCTCGAATCGTTGCTGCGCAGCCTGCACGCCTTCCTGCTGTCCGGTCGCTGCCAGAACGTCCGACACCTGGGAGCTCAAATCCGCTACGGCCGATCCGATCTGTTCACCGATGACTTCGCGTCGCGCCGCCCGCATCTGATCCTGCAGGAAAGACCCCATGCCCATGGCGAAACGCCCGAAACCGTGGCCACCATGACCGTGACGCTCACCGTGTCCGTGCTCATGCCTGAATTCAGGCCCGTGATGCGGGCCGCGATAATGGATGGACGTATCCTCATCCGCCCCGCCTCGAACCGATGACTCCGTGGCTTCGTCATCACAATTGCAACGCTGGACCTGGCTCGATTGCCGCACCGGTCTGTCCATGACCGTGTTCGCTATGGACTGATTCCCGACTGAAGATATGCTCATACCTGACCTCACTATTCCCTGTTTGGACGGGTCTCATGCAACCCATGGCTGCTGCATCGGCCTGGCCGGGAATTGCTTGATAGCGCAGCGTGCGCCGGTTTTCTGACACCGGCTAGCGCAGATAATTAAAGAGATTGAGCTCCTGCACCTTGGAAAATACCTGTTGCGATGCCTGCAGGGCGAGGAGCTCGCGGTTGAACTTGGAAACGGCCTCGGTGTAATCGAGATCGACCAGGTCCGATCGCTCGCGGTCGAGCACCAGACCGAAAGACTGGTTGATATCGCGCTGCTCCTGGGCTGTCCGGAGCCTGCTGCCGACATCTGCCCGTACGCCGGTCAGCTGATCCATAGCAACATCGATGTCAGTCAGCGTTTCACCGGCCGGCGCGCCGGCCGCCAGGGCATCGGCAAAATCCTTCACCACGTCGAAAACGCTGCCGGTACCACCGGCAGCACGCGCCACGCCCATGAAGACATGCATGCCGTTGTCGGTGACCGGCAGTTGCCGCGACGCGCTTACCTGCAGCTGCTGACGCCCCTGGTCTCCGTTATAGGTAACAGTCCCCGCCGCATCGACCGCGAACGGCATGGTGTCCGACTGGTAGCCGGAGAACATGAACTCGCCACTGACATTGCGCGTATTAGCCACCGCTACCAGACCGTCCATGAGTGAACGCACCTCCACCTCGACAGTCTTGAGATCCTCGGGTGAGAGCGTGGCATTCAGTGCATTGACGGCCAGCTCGCGTACCCGCTGCAGCAGGTCGATACCCGTTGCCAGCGTGCCCTCTTCCAGCTCCAGCCTGCTTTGCGCGGTATCGATATTTTCGATGTACTGTTGGTTCATCGTTTGATGCTCATGTAGCTGCAGGCTGCGGAGACTGGCGGCCGGATCATCGGAAGGGGACACCAGCCGCTTGCCGGTCGACATCTGCAGTTCAGTACGGGCCAGTGTCGCCTGCTGGTTCTGCATGGCAGTCACACGCTGCTGGAACAACTGCGCTGTGGAAATACGCATACTAGCTTCTCACCGCGTTTATTAACGAATCGAATAACTGGCTGGCGACGGAAAGCACCTGCGCCGCAGCCTGATAGGCTTGCTGATAGCGCACCATGTCGGCTGCCTCTTCATCCAGGTTGACACCGGATGCCTCGGACCAGGCCGACTGGCTCTGTTCAAGCACTGTGCGCTGGACATCACTGCTGACCTGCGCCTGGTGGGTCGCACTGCCGACATCGGCCACCATCTCGCCATAAGCATCATTGAAGCCCAGGGTGCCGCCAGCCATGAGGCGTTCCGTCTGCAGCCCCGCCATCAGCAAGGCATTGCGATTATCGCCCGTACCGTTGCTGTTGTAAGTTACGTTGAATTCATCGCCAGCCGCGGGATTACCCGTGATTCTGACCCTGTAGCCGTAATCGACACCGAGCGTCGCCGTTGGAAAGATGTCCGCACCCGACGCCGGATCGTAGGTTCCCGAGTCGATCACGGCAGACGTCGACTGGTCGACGATTTCGTACGCCGTCGGGCTGGTGAAATGGACCAGGACGGAAGGATTGAGGGTGCCGGGCGGCGTCTGGAATGCGGCGTTGTCGATGTCCGTCACCGTGCCGGCGCTGATTTGCCCGGTTCCTGCATTTGCCAGCGCCGCGGAAGTGCGTACTGGCGCTGCCAGCGCCAGATCACGCGGATTCTCGATCAGCATCCGGAAGTCGCCGGCACCGTTCCTTACCGGACGGATCGTGTAACCGTCACCTGCAGCGGCACCCGACCCCACAACGATGCTGACACCTTCCGCTACGAACGGATCGGCAACCGTACCTGACCCGCTGAGCGGCACGGCCTGTCCACTGCCTGACCGTGTCAGTGCCCAACCACTGCCATCGAATGATAGATGATAATCATCTGTCGTCAGCTTCGACACATCGTCGAAGGAAACGCTGATACTGCCAGTCGTATTGGCGTCGGCAACAACCTGGGGGCTGGTGACCGAGAACATCTCCTGGCCCGGCAGTCCGTTCAGGCTGACGCCGGCACGGTGCTGCTCGTTCATGAAGGTAGCCAACTCAACCCCGATGCGCCCCAGCGCGTTCACTGCCGGGTCGAGGACCTGATCGCGATAACGCAGCAGCCCGCCGAGTTCACCGCCGGTGATGAGGCCGGTCACAGTGATCGGTTGTGCGCCGCCGACACCAATGGTGATGTCATACTGGCCGGGATCGTCACTGCGCTCAACCAGACCAACCGTATTCGCCCTGACACCGAGAACCAGCGACTGGCCGTTGCCGATGAATACGTTCATCGCCCCGTCATCCTGCGAAGTGGTCGTCAGGGCAACATACTCCGACAGCTGCAACACCAACTGGTCGCGCGAGTCGAGCAGGTCATTCGGCGGCTGCCCGCCAGCAGCGCTCTGTGCATCAATGATCTGCTGATTGACAGAGGCGATGGAGCCGGCAAGCCTGTTGATCTGTTCCACTTTGGCCGCCATTTGCGTTCCCAGGCTGCGCCGGCTGTCGGTCATCCATTTGTCCAACCCCTGGAAACGCGATGCCAGCGCATCCGCCTCGCTCAACAGCACCTGGCGCGCTGCATTCGAGGCCGGGTCATTCGCGACTCCCTGTACTGCATCGAAAAACGAGCCCAGCACCGGCGTCAGCCCGGAGTTTTCATCCGCCAGCAGGTCATCCAGCCGACCGGCCATGGATGCCATGATGTCCAGATCATGGAAACTCGTGGTATTGGAGCGCAGCTCATCGGATATGAACTGGTTATAGCTGCGCTTGACGGTAATGACATCGACACCGTTGCCGATGTAGCCGGCCCCTGTGCCCTGCGGCAGCCTGGCCGCCAGCTCCACTCGCTGTCGGCTGTACCCCGGCGTGTTGACGTTGGCAACGTTGTGGCCGATCGTATCGAGCGCACGCTGATAGCTCAACAGCGCCGAACTTCCGATGTCTAGCAGGCCGCTTGCCATGACTTTCCCTCTTCCCTGAGTTACCCGGTCTGTCCGGATCAGCTGTCCGCAGCCGCACCGGAATCCGCGACCAGATCGTTACCCTGTTCGGGCACTATCCGCTCCATGATGGTCCGGATCTTTTCCGCGTAGTGCGGGTCCGTCGCATAGCCGGCGGACTCCAGTCCGTCCAGATAGGCGTTCGCATCACCAGCCTGCTGCAGCGCCTGGCGGTAACGCGGATTGCCGCGCAAGAACTCGACATAACCGGATATTGCCTCGTCCAGCGAGGCGTAGCTGCGGAATGCCGCACGTTTTTTAACGGCAACTCCGTCCTCGAACTCAAGGGTCTGGACGCTGACCTTGTCTCCACCCCACCCAGGATCCGCCTTAATTCCGAATAAATTGAATGTGTTACGACCATCAGGATGACGCATGGTTTTTTGCCCCCAGCCTGTCTCCAGCGCTGCCTGGGCAACGATCACAGCGGGGTCCAGACCCAGTGCCGCGGCACCGCGCCGGGCGTGCGGCAACAGTTCGCGGATGAATTCGTCCGGATTCTGTGGCCGCCAGTCAGCATCCGGGCCGGTCGCAACCTTACCCGTAGCGGCGCCCGTCATGTCGACCAGCGGCGCCGTCTGGCCCTGGAGGTCCAGCAGTGTCCGTCGTACCCCGTGCAGCGGAACCAGCGGGACTGACGCTGCCGCCGGCTCGTGCGCCGGCGGCGCAGCTGCCTGTTCCGTCCCACCCAGGCTCCGTACCAACATATCCGCAATGCCGAGACCACGCCCCTTGACCATCTCCAGGGCCAGTTGGCGATCGTAGATATCCCGATAGAATTGCGTCTGGTCGCTCTCGAACATGCCATCGCCCGGACTGGCATCACGCATGGCCTTAAGCATGGATTGAACGAAGAGGGCTTCGAATTGGCGCGCGGTTTCGCGCAGGGCCTCGGGAGACTGCTGGCCGGCCGCTGCCCGCAATCGAGCGAGACCGCTGAAGTCGGTGTAAACAGAAGCTCCGGACGTATCATTGATCATAGCCAGTCCCGCCGCCAGATGATCAGATCACCAGTAATTCCGCCCGCAACGCACCCGCCACCCTGAGTGCCTCCAGAATTGCCACCAGATCACCCGGCGCGGCTCCGACCTGATTGACCGCACGCACGATATCATTCAGCGTGACCCCGGGTTCGAACAGGAACATGCGGCTGCCATCTTCCGATACCGAGATATTCGTACGTGGAACCACCGTGGTGACGCCATCGGACAAAGGCGCTGGCTGGCTCACCTCGGGCTGCTCGGTGATGGTGACAGTAAGACTGCCATGCGAAACCGCAGCCGGCATGACCCGCACATGACTGCCGATCACGACCGTGCCGGTCCGGGAATTGATGATCACGCGTGCCGCGGCCTCTCCCGGTTCTACCGGCAGGTTTTCCAGCATCGACACGAACATGACTTTCTTGTCCGCATCCAGCGGCGCCTGTACCCTTACGGAACCACCATCCAGCGCCGTGGCCGTGTCCTTGCCCATCGCGGAATTGATGCTTTCGACCACACGTGTCGCGGTGGTGAAGTCCGGTGTATTCAGGTTCAGCGTGACCGTATCGGAGGAGTCAAAAGGGCTCGGCACGCTGCGCTCCACCGTCGCGCCATTGGGTATGCGCCCGACGCTGGGGATATTTACGGTAACGCGCGAGCCATCCGCGCCGTCGGCGCCGAATCCGCCGACCACCAGGTTGCCCTGGGCGATGGCATAGACTTGTCCGTCAGCGCCCTTGAGTGGCGACATCAGCAGGGTACCGCCACGCAGGCTCTTGGAATTACCCAGTGAGGAAACGGTTATGTCTATGGTCTGGCCGGGCTTGGCGAAGGCCGGCAGGTCGGCACTGATGATCACCGCCGCCGCATTCTTGAGCTGCGGCTTTGCATTGGGCGGAATGACCACGCCTAACTGCGCCAGCATGCTGGTAAGACTCTGCACGGTGAAGGGCTGACTCGATGAATCGCCGGTGCCATCCAGCCCGACCACCAGTCCGTAGCCGATCAGCTGGTTGGTTCGGACCCCCGCGACCTGCACCAGATCCTTGATACGCTCAGCATTCGCGGCAGCCGCTACCGTCATGAGCAGGCTGGCGAGACAGGCACGTATTATTCGATTCGTTTTCATCGCATGAATACCCTTTCCCGTCAGAATGGCCAAAGTGGCGAGATAAAGAACCGCGTCAGCCAGCCCATGGCATTGGAGTCCGCCAAGGCCCCCTTGCCGCGGTAGGTGATCTGGGCATCGGCGACCTGGGTCGACAGCACGGTGTTGCTCGGTCCGATATCCACCGGGCGCACGATACCCCGCAATCTGACGTACTCATCGCCCTGATTGATCGCGATCCATTTCTCACCCTGGATACGCAGATTCCCGTTTGGCAAAACCTCGGACACCGTCACCGTGATGCTGCCCCGCAGCTTGTTGCTCTGCGAGCTGTCCGAATCGCCGGAGAAATCACTGGCTGATTCGAGCCCGGTGCTGAGCGGACTGCCGCGCAACGTGGGAGTCTGTCCCAGCACATTCGGTGCAGTGATATCTGTAGTACTATCCTTGGTAACGCCGGTGCTGGCCGTCTTACTGGCATCGGTCTGCTCGTCGAGCACCACCGTGAGCAGATCGCCGACATGGCGCGCCTTGATATCCTCGAACAGCGGCCGGGACACGCTGGACATGTAGATCGAGCCGTTGTGCTCATGCAGCAGCGGCTGCTGCACTACGGGCGGTACCGGTGCATACTCGGGCTCTCCCTGCCGGGTCAGCACGCTACCCGTGGTACATCCTGCCAGCCACATCAGGGCGAACACTGCCAGCAATCTTGACAGCCCGGCTACGACGTCATCCATCATGATCTAGTCCTCCAACGCCCGGATATCACAACTAGAGCGTGTTATTCGCGTATTCCAGCATCTGTTCCGCGGTCGAGATGGCCTTGGAGTTCATCTCGTAGGCACGCTGGGTCTCGATCATGTTGACCAGCTCCTCCACGGTGTTGACGTTGGATGTCTCCAGCACGCCCTGGGCCAGGGAACCGATTCCCGCCTGCCCCGGGGTACCGGCCTGCGGTGCACCGCTCGAAGCGGTTTCCAGAAACAGATTCTGGCCGATCGGCTGCAGGCCGGCAGGATTGATGAAATCCGCCAGCTGGATGGTACCCACCTGCGTCGGCACGGAATTACCCGGCTGAGTCACGGACACGATACCGTCAGTGCTGATGGTGATGTTCTGCGCATCCGCCGGCAGCGAGATACCCGGCTGCAGCGGGTAACCTTTGGCAGTGACGATCTCACCGTTCGCATTCACCTGAAAGGTGCCGTCACGCGAATAGCCCAGCGTCCCGTCCGGCATGAGGATCTGGAAAAAGCCGCGCCCTTCCACGGCCATATCCAGGGCATTGCCGGTCTGCACCAGACTGCCCTGGCTGAACAGCTTCTCGGTTGCCACGACGCGCACACCAGTACCCGTCATCAGGCCGGAATTGAGCTGAGTGTCCTCCGATGACTGCGCACCGGCCTGGCCGTTGTTCTGATAGAGCAGGTCCTCGAATACAGCGCGCCCGCGCTTGAAGCCGGTGGTGTTGACATTGGCGATGTTGTTGGCAGTCACCGACATGCGCGTTTGCTGCGCCTCGAGTCCAGTCTTTGCAATCCACAGTGCCTGATCCATCCTACCCTCCTTGTGCTTATGTCTGGCTGCTTCCGGCTATCGCAATGCATTATCCAAGTCGCAGCAGCTGTGATACCGCGCGGTCGTTTTCTTCGGCATTGGCCATGATCTTCACCTGCGTCTCGTACTGGCGCGCCAGCTGAATCATGTTGACCATGGCCTCGACTGTATTGACGTTGCTGGACTCCAGTGCGCCGGACTGCAGGGTGACGGCGCCATCGGCGACCGCAGGTTCGCGGCTTTTCATGTGCATGAGGCCATCCGCGCCTTTCTCCATATCCACAACGTTCGGATTGACCAGCTTGATCCGATCGACCACAGTCAGCGTCGTGGCGGTCGCGCCCACCGGCCGGATAGAAATGGTGCCGTCGCCGGCGATCTCGATGGTCTCGAAGGGTGGTACCGCGATGGGGCTTCCATTCCCCATCACGACATGGCCGGCGCCCGTCCTGAGCAACCCGAGACTGTCCACCCGTAAATCTCCAGCCCGGGTATAGGCTTCATTGCCATCCGGTCCCTGTACTGCCAGCCAGCCGTCGCCGTTGATCGCGACATCCATATCGCGTCCGGTGCTGAGCGCAGAACCCGGCGTGTAATCCACACCCATGCCAGAGGCCACGCCGTAGACGCGGCTCGCATGGCCTGGACCGTACACGGGCATGCTGCGGAACGACTCCAGATCGGCGCGGAAACCGGTCGTGGTGGCATTGGCCAGGTTTTGCGCGTTCACCGCCTGCGACTGCATCGCCTCCCTGGCACCGCTCATCGCGACATACAGCAATCTATCCATGATTCAGTCTGGCTCCAGCTGGTTCAGGACTAGCGGCCGATGTTGATGACCGTCTGTGTTATCGTGTCGGCCGCCGAGATCACCTGCGCATTCGCCTGGAAGCTGCGCTGCGCGGTAATCAGGCTGACCAGTTCCTCGGTAATTTCCACGTTGGAATTTTCCAGCGCACCGGACTGCAGGAACCCGAAATTACCCGCGCCTGGCTCGCCCAGTCGCCGGTCACCCGCGTTGAAGGTTCCACCCCAGGTACTGTCGCCAAGCGGGGTCAGCCCCTGTGGATTGGCGAAATTTGCCAGCGCCACCTTGCCCATCGCTGCCGTCTGGCCGTTACTGAAACGCGCCAGCACCACACCGCTGGGGTCGATATCAAGTCCACTCAGGCGCCCGGTTGCATAGCCATCCTGGAACAGGGAATTGACCGCAAAGCTGCTGCCGTATTGCGAAGTTCCTGAGAAATCGTAATCGATGTTCATCGGGGACGCGCCGTTGCCTGGATCGAAGGTACCGAAGTTGACCGGCATCGGCGCAGTCAGCTGACCCAGGCTGTCGAAGTTGACGGTCTGGACGGCGTTGGTCTGCGTGTCGTCACCGTCGGTCACCACGCGCACGTCCCAGGTCCGCGTCGCCGTATCGACCTTGCGGAAAAACAGTGCCGTTGTATGGCTCTGCCCGAGACTGTCATAGGTTGTCAGCGAGGTGGAGTAGTTGAAGGTTGCAGGATCGGAAGGATCGATCGCCCCGGCCCCGAGCTCGTCGGAATTCGCATCAAGGTTGAGCGAGATATCCGCGCCGGTGGTGGGGCTTGGCGCTGTCGTGGTCGCGACCAGCTGCAGATCGCCCAGCGACGCGGTACTGAAATTGGTGCCCTGGGGATCCAGCGAGGGATAAGCCTGCAACCGTTGGCCGTTGACATTAACGACATAGCCGTCGCGGTCAACGCGGAACGCACCGGCGCGGCTGTAGACATGGGAACCCTGGTCGCTCAGCACGAAGAAGCCTTCGCCGTTGACTGCAAGATCGAGCGCATTCCCAGTAAAGTCGATATTACCCTGAGTGAATAGCGGGGTGACGGATGCGAGACGTACGCCCGCACCGGTATCGAGCGACCCGATACTGCCGAATGCCGTCGCGTACACGTCGGTAAATTCCGCGCGCGACAGCTTGAAGCCGGTAGTATTGGCATTGGCGATGTTATTCGCCGTGGTATCCAGTGATGCCTGCGCAGCTGCCAGTCCACTCAAAGCAATACGAAATGACATGTGATTTCTCCTGTACCTGCTACCTGATCTGCCTGATATCCGAAAAACCCACTTCACCGAGACTCGCCAGTTCCAGCGTAAGCGGCTTGCCGGCCGCGGGCAGGGTTACGCTGCGCACCGTGTCTGCCAGCATCACGTCATACGCCGCGTTGGCTCCGCCGCTGATGCCCTCAGCGCGAATCTCGTAACGACCGGGAGGGGCGGCCGAGCCATCCGTGGCCAGGCCGTCCCAGTTAAAAGTCACCATCCCTGGTGACTGATTACCCAGACTGACATTCCTTATCAGCTGTCCGGATAAATCGTAGATTCCTATGTTCAGCTCGGCCACCGAATTGGGCAGGTCGACCGCGCCGCCAATTTCACCCTCTTCCGCAAGCGTGGCCACACTCCCAGGCACGAGCACCTGGCGACCGAGCATCGCTGCAGCCTGCAGGGACTGGTTGGAAACCAGGGAGCCGGTCATGTTCTGCAACTCGCTACGCACCTCGTCGATGCCGTTCACGGTACCGAACTGTGCCAGCTGGCTCAGGAATTCCCCGTTTTCCATCGGCTTGAACGGATCCTGGTTCCTGAGCTGGGTGGTCATCAGCATGAGAAAGTCTTCCTGTCCCAGCTCCTTCTTGCCGACGCCGGCCTGAGCGGCTCGTGACAAACCGAGCTCCTCGAATATGGCTGCATCCTGAATAGTCGTCATTTTTAATCCCGTCGTTTGTTACGTCACGGTCACTGGCCGAGACGCAGGGTTTCCAGCAGCAGCTGCTTGGAGGCGTTGGCCACCTCGACGTTGCTCTGGTAGGAGCGTGAGGCCGAAATCATGTTTGCCATTTCCTCGATCATGTTGACGTTGGAGAGGTACACATAACCATCCGCGTCGGCCTGCGGGTGCTGCGGGCTGTATTCGCGATTGACCGGTGCCTGGCTCTCCACCACACCGGAGACCTGCACCTGAACCGCTGCCGGATCGCCTTGTATCGCATCCATCACCGCTGCAAATACCGGCTGCCGTGCATGATAGGCGGAATCCGGACTCCCGCTCACCACCTCGGCATTGGCCATGTTGCTCGCCACGGTATTAAGGCGCACGGTCTGTGCACTCATGCCGGAGCCGGCGATATCGATGATACTGAACAGTCCCATCCGCTATTCTCCCTTGATAGCCGTCATCAGGCCGCTGATCTTTCCGCTCAGGAAGCGCAGGCTGGTCCGGTAGCGCACGGCATTCTCGGCAAATTTCGCTTGTTCGATCTGGGTGTCGACCGTATTTCCGTCCAGGGCGGACTGACTCGGCACGCGATACATCGTCTGCACACCGCCGCCACCGCCCGCTAACTGCATGTGCCCGGCATGTGTGGTGGTCAGTGCGGTTGCGCCCTGTGCTGCGCTGAGCGCATTGCGGAAATCCAGGTCCCGCGCCTTGTAGTTGGGTGTGTCCGCGTTGGCGAGATTCGAGGCGAGCAGTTCTCCGCGCCGCGCCCGCAACTGCAGGGCATCGGCATGTACACCAAACGCGCGGTCGATTATCGATGGCATGTCGCACCTCGTGATTCCAGCCAGTGCCTCACACAAAGCAAGCGACGTGCCAGCTCTGCCGCAGCAGCCGGATTCCGTCCGGTTTCATGCAGCGCGCACACCAACGTTTCCTGCACAAACAGTGGCTTAGTGAACGCGGACCAGACGCATCGCAGATACCGCCGGCGCGGCAGACGGCAGCGGGCGGCACTGACGGGCGGCAAACACTTGCCGGCGGCGGCAAGCCCCATCCGCGTCACGGCAACTCCGAGCGCATAGTGAGCTCAATATTCCGGTTCCCAGCGCCGATTTAACCGGCAGGTACACGATTTGCGCCGGCCCCTTGCCGGCCGGTCTATACATGGCATGCAAATTGCTGCGGCAATCGTAGGATATGTATAGCAATCTGCATGGAGCGAACAATGGATAGAAGACGACTTGCATACGGAATTGCGCTGGCCGGGTCACTTGCTGCGACCGCTGTGCCGGCAGCCCCCTTCCAGGACCACGCTTCGATCCGCCAAACCGCCGAGCAGTTCATTTCGGATCTGGTGCAGGCCAATTACGGCCAGACTCCCGAAGTGCACGCGAGTAAGCTGGATGCCAGGCTGCGCCTGAGCCGTTGCGACGAACCGCTGGAGGCCTTCCAGCCGCCCGGGGGTAAGACGATTGGCAATATTACCGTTGGCGTGCGCTGCAATAGCGCCAAATCATGGTCGCTGTATGTTCCCGTGAAAGTCAGCATCTACGATAAGGTCGTCGCCGCGGCACGACCGCTTGCCCGCGGTGACATAATCAACAGCGGCGACGTCAAGCTGGTGGAGCGCGATCTCGCCCAGCTTCAATCCGGCTATTTCAGCGATCCGGACGAGGTTTCCGGAATGGAAGTTACCCGCACCATCAGTCTCGATGCTGCACTGACCAACAATCTGGTCAAGTCGCCGTTGCAGGTTCGGCGCGGGCAACAGGTCATACTGGTTGCCAATAGCGGTGGCCTCGAGGTACGCATGTCGGGCGAAGCACTTGCAGATGGCGCTGCGGGTGACCGCATCAAGGTACGCAATCTCAGTTCCAAGCGTGTGGTTGACGGAACCGTGACCTCGGCGACTACCGTGCTGGTCGCAATGTAGCCGCGCAATGAGGATCGTGTAAGCAGGAGCGCAACATGCCAATCGAATTCAGGAATCCACTGGCAACCCAGGGTAGCCTGCTTGCAAGGTTACGCACGATGATCGGCAGGAGCGAGTCCGGTTCCGACGTGACTGCAGCTGCTGCCGGTACCGAGTCAGCCAGCAGTAACGATCGCGTGAGCCTGTCCAGCGACGCGCTGGACCTCGCCAGCGGCCAACCGCTGCCGCTCAGCGCCACCTACCCGGATGCAAGCAGGGTCGCCGAACTGAAGCAGGCCATTGAGAACGGCAACTTCAGGATAGATTCCGACCGCATTGCTAGCAAGGTAAGCCTGCTGTACGGCAGGCGCTAACTGGAGCACAGAGCATGCACGGCAGAACTCGAACATGTCATCTGCAGATACGCGACCTGTTGCACAGCGAGATCGAACTGATGAAGCGGTTCGAATCCGTGCTTGCAGGCGAATATCGCGCCATAACGGAACGCGAAATCGTCCTGCTGGAGCAGATCATCACGGACAAATCCCACCTGCTCGAACAACTCGCCAGCTTGGAACACGAACGCACGCAGGCCGTCACCTCGGCCGGCTTCGGCACCGGCCCCGCTGCCATGGCAGACTGCCTGCGGGATGCCGAACCGGATCTCGCACTACCGGCCCTATGGCATGAACTGCAGAAAACAGCACGCGACTGCCAGGACATGAACCGGAAAAATCAACACCTCGTCGACCTGTGCAGCCGCCACACGCGTAATGTCCTGCATGTGCTGCGCGGCGAGGAACCCGGACAGCAGACCTATCTCAGCGATGGTGAGACCGATGACCGACACTGCAGCCGGTCGCTCGCGAAGGTCTAGGACCTGTCCCAAAATACTCCTTTGGTTTGATATCGTCATGCCCGCGGCGGCGGGCATCCAGCAGCGCCAGTGAGCACTGGATTCCCGCCTACGCGGGAATGACAACCGTGTGCCCCTGTAATGCAAATCGGTAATGTGAGATAGGCTCCGGAATCTAGCCTGCTATCGCGCTCAGCCCACGCCGCTGCCGGCAACACGCGCCGGCATCCCGTCTCCCGCCATGGCTTGCTGCAATCGATCAGGAGCGACAGCCGCGGCAGACCGCCCCCGAACTACTTACTGTCACATCCCGGGCAGGGATCGACGAGTATGCTGTCCATAGGACTGCCAGGCGCTGCCTGTACCTGTTCTGACTGGCTGGTCACCGGGCCGCCCTGAGTGTCCGCCGTCACCGCCTCTGCCACCGGCTCGCTGCCGGCCTGCTCCGGACTGCCGAACGATCTGTCGTAGAGCAGCGTAACCTCGACCCGGCGGTTGCGTGCCCGCCCCTCGGGCGTGTCGTTGCTATCCACCGGCATGATATCGCCATAGCCCTCGACTCGAAACCGGTTCTTCGGAATTCCCCCCTGCCGCATCAGCTCATGCACGACGGTAACAGCGCGCGAGGCAGACAGTTCCCAGTTGGAGCGGAAATGAGAATTTGCAATCGGCACGGAATCCGTATGCCCCGCGACCACCACTGAGCCGGGGTTCGACCCAATGGTACGCGCCATTTTTTCCAGCACCGATTTGAATGGCTCGATCAGCAGGTTGCTCGCCGAGGCGAACGATCCGCGCTCCAGGATTCTGATCACGATAGTCTCGTCGACGATATCGACCTCGACGAATCCGTCATTGATCTCCGATTCCAGCGCCAGGCGCAGACGCTCTTTCTCTGCCTGTAACGCCTCCTCGAATGCCTTGGACGGTTTGGGTATCTCCAGATATTGACGGAAATCATCCGTGGTGACCTGTCGCATTTCATTCTGCGGAGTGGATTCGTCAGGCTTGCCTGCACTGAACTCCTGCGCAATGATATTGATACCCTTGGGCGGATCCTTGACATTGATCTCGCGCTGGATACCGAAGGCATCCCGCATGGATCCGGCAACTTGCTTGTATTTTTGCTGATCCATCTCCGAAAAGGAGAAAAGCAGCACGAAAAACGCCAGCAGCAGCGACATCAAATCCGCGAAGGTGAGTACCCAGGCGGGGATACCTGCCGGACACTTGGGCGGTGGCGGGCAATCGCAGTTTTCAGCCATTCGATGTCATCAGGCAACCGCCTCAGGCGGCCGCCTCCTTCTCTTCCTTGGCGAATTCGCGCTGCGTGACCGGAAGATAGGTTTTCAGCAGATCCTCCACGACACGTGGATTGAGCCCGGCCTGAATTGCCGAGATACCCTCCAGGATTAGCGACTTCGTCATTCGTTCCTGCTTGCTGCGCAATGACAGCTTGTCGGCTATCGGCAATGCAATCGCGTTGGCGATCACCGCACCATAGAGCGTCGTCAACAGGGCGACGGCCATGGCCGGACCGAGCGCCTTCGGGTCACTCATGTTGGCCATCATCTGCACCAGACCGATCAGCGTGCCTATCATGCCCATCGCGGGGGCGACATCACCAATCGACTTGAAGATACTCTGCCCTTCTTCGTGCCGCTCAATAGTGAGATTGATATCGTTGGACAGCATCTTGCGCACGAAATCCGCATCGTTGCCATCAACGACAAGCATGACGCCCCGCCGCAGAAATTCATTTTCTATTTCCACCTGTTCCAGTCCAAGCACCCCTTCCTTGCGCGCGATATTCGACAGCTCGACGCATTTTTCTATCAATTCCCTGGGCGTTTGCATCTTGTGGAGAAATGCCTTCGCCGCCGCCTTCATGGCATGCACGGCAACTGACAACGGATACTTCATCAGTACGACGGTCATGGTGCCCGCCACAACGATCATGAGTCCGGGCCCATTCACGAAAATGGCGAAACTGCCACCCATCAGGATGGCGGCGGTGATAGCGCTGAGAGTACCTACCAGGCCGATTAAGGTAGCGAGATCCATTGCTGTCGTGGCTCCTTGCCTGCATTACTGCCATCCTCAGGGATGGCGTTTCCCCGTTGTTTCTGAGCTGCATGCAGCCCGGCGGGTACCCGGTCATGCCTGTACCGGATACCCGCTGTGTCGGACAAATACGCTGAAACTTTATTACTGCACAACGTGTTGACGGCAGCACCCCGCATGCACATTACACCCGCGGGCGGCACCGCCACTGGGCCCGGACGCGGCGCCGGCAAACCACCTCCGGCGCGGCCACCCTCCTGCGTACGGCGCCTGCGCCCAATGGTATATAAAGAGGCCCCTGTTATTGCCGATATCGGTTCGAACAGGATCAGTTCAGGTACGGCGGGCAGCAGCAGGGATGCCGGCATCAATCAGCCAGGGATTGGATACAACGCATATGGGATGCACAACTCGCTGTTACTTGCATGACAACACCATTGTACTCGGCGAACATCTCGGCGGGATCGATACACATGAGTTTTGCGACCAACTGGATACCGTCAATCCGGATTTCGACGTGATAGTCGACGGCTCCAGGGTACAGGACATCGACACATCCGCCCTGCAGTTACTAGCTGCGCTGGCGATCCACCTGCGCAACAATGGACACCGGCTGTGCTGGATATCACCATCGAGCAGCCTGCTCGCCACGGCCCTGCTGAGCGGCCTGTCGGATCAGCTTGGACTGGATGTTCCCTGATCTGTTGTACCTACGTGTGATGCATGCGGCGGAAACCGTACCACCGCAATCGGACCGGTGAGCGCACCAGACCTGGATTTTTGGAAAACGCGAAAAACTCGACAGATTGCTGCCGCGGCTGCCCATAAGCTTCGACTGTCAGTAACGGCAAGCCCGCGCAACGAGGGAATACGAATATGAACAGCCAGAGGTTCGGACAGTTCCTTGTCGCAAGGGGCTTGCTAACAGAGGCAGAACTTTCCGCGGCGGTCGAGCTTCAGCTGTCACGGCAGTCACTGCTGGGGCAGGTCGCGATACGGGAACAGTACATGACCGTCAGGCAGGTCATGGACGTGCTGCGCAGCCAGGCCGGCACCAACATGCAGTTTGGCGAGGTCGCCGTGCAGCTTGGTTACCTGGACGAACCGGATGTCGAGGAGCTGCTCAATCTACAGGCCAGCACCAGGCCGCAACTGGCGGACATCCTTATCGAACAGGGAAAATTGTCAGCGGAGAGCTACCTCAGGACACTGGATGAATTCCACGCCAGCCCGTTGGATAGCAGCCCACCTGCCAGGGCCGCCGGCAATTCTGAAAGATAAGGCCGGAGTCAGCCTCTAGACCCGGCGCGCGCACAGGCTGCTAACGCGCAAGGTCCGGAACATTTCCAGATCCTGCCCGTGGCAGTAACGGCGATGATCCTGGTCGAAGGCAGACCGCAGGTCTATGCGGCAGGTGCCGCGTTATCGCCGAGTCCGGCACCGTTCTCCAGCGCCATGGAATAGACCAGGCAGCGGTTGCGGCCGTTCCTTTTCGCGACATACAGCGCCTTGTCCGCGGCCTCCACCAAATCCTCCACCGAGGCAAATGCGACGCCCTCCCCCATAACGGCAACACCTATGGAGGCGGTAACGTTGATTTCTTTGTCGACGCCGACGCGGTGCCTCAGACTACGGAACATGTTCACGAGTCTTTCGGCAATGACCCGTGCAGTGCTCTCACCACGCCCTGGCGTGACGATCACGAATTCCTCGCCACCATAGCGGGCCACGATATCGTCGTCACGAGTACCTTCCGAGAGCACTCTCGCTGCGCGCTGCAGCACCTGGTCACCCGCCTGATGGCCATAGGTATCATTAACCTTCTTG